>MGBT01000036.1:14602-16772 GCA_001788395.1 Candidatus Rokubacteria bacterium GWA2_70_23 | reverse complement strand
GCCGCCGCCTGGTACCCGGAGCGGGTCGCCGTCATCGAGGGCGAGAGGCGCCTCGGCTACCGGGAGCTGGACGATCGGGCGAATGCGCTCGCGCGAGCGCTCGCCTCGCTGGGAGTGGGTCAAGGAGATCGAGTGGCGGTGCTGCAGGCCAACACCCACCGGTTCATGGAGGCCCTGGTGGGGGCCGCGCGAGCAGGAGCGGCCTTCGTGCCGATGCTCGGCGTCCTCACCGAGGCCGACCACGCCCACATGGTCGAGGACTCGGGCGCCCGGGTGCTGATCGCTCCCACGGCGGCCCTCGCCGCCCGGGGCCGGGCGCTGATCGAGCGGTTGCCATCGATTCGCCACCTGGTCTGCCCGGACGGCGGAGGCGGGAGCCTCGACTATGAAGCGCTGCTCCGCGACCACCGGGGCCCGGCGCCCGTGATCCGTGGCGAGGAGGGTGACATCGCCCAGATCCTCTACACCTCGGGGACGACGGGGAAGCCGAAGGGCGTCGTCCACACCTATGCCTCGACCCAGGCCGCCATGATCGCGTGGGTCTCCATCGCCTCCCGCCAGCCCGGTGACGTGGGGCTTCTCTACACACCCATGAGCCACTTCGCCGCCCGGCTCATGGACTCGGGCTGGGTCGTCGGGAGCACCGCCGTGATCCTGCAGGCGCCCGACCCCGTCCAGACCTTCGCTGCCATCGAGGAGCACCGGGTCACCCACCTCCTCGCCATCCCCACCCTGCTCCAGGTGTTCCTCGCTCATCCCGAGATCGACCGCCACGACCTCCGAAGCCTCCGCTTCATCTGCTACGCCGCGGCGCCAGCGTCGGCTCCGCTCGTGAGGCGGGCCATCGGGCGCTTCGGTTCCATCCTGCACACCGGCTGGGGCGGGACCGAGGCCTATGGGCTCAACACCCACATGACTCCCGCCGAGCACCAGGCCGCGGTGGACAGCCACGAGGAGCGGCTCCTGTCCTGCGGGCGCGAGAACATCTTCGGCGGGCGAGCGCGGATCCTCGACGAGGCGGGCCGCGACGTTCCCACGGGCGAGGTCGGCGAGGCCTGCGTGCGCGCGCCGTGGATGATGGCGCGCTACTGGAACCGGCCCGACCTCACGCGGGAGACGATTCAGGACGGGTGGCTGCACTTCGGCGACCTCGCGCGCATGGACGAGGCGGGCTACGTCTACCTCGTGGACCGCAAGGGCGACATGATCATCACGGGGGGCTTCAACGTCTACCCGCGCGAGGTGGAGGAGGTGCTCTACCAGCATCCGGCCGTCCTCGAGGCGGCCGTGGTGGGCGTCCCCGACGAGAAGTGGGGGGAGGCCGTGAGGGCCGTCGTGGCGCTCCGTCCGGGCCAGCTCGCCACGCCGGAGGAGCTCCTCGCCTTCGCCAGGGAGCGGCTCGCGCCGTTCAAGGTCCCGAAGGCCGTCGAGGTGCTCTCGACCTTGCCCAAGACGCCCGTGGGGAAGATCTCGCGGCGCGACGTGAAGGCGCGCTACTGGACGGGCCAGGAGCGGATGATCCACGGCGCCGGGGGCAAGCCGTGAAGCGCAGCCGGCGAGCCTGGGACGGCTACTGGACGACGAAGATCGGCTGGGCCGCCGAGGGCAGGATCCTCGTTCGCGGCTACCGTGCGGAGGAGCTGATCCGCCACGCGACCTTCGCCGAGGCTGCCTATCTCGTCATCCGCGGCGATCTGCCGAGCGAGGTCCAGGCCGCGGCGCTGGATGCCGTGTTCCGCTCCGGGCTCGACCAGGCCTTCATCAACTCCGCCGTGCCCGCGGCGCGCTTCGCCGCCTCAGCGGCCCCCGAGTCGCCCGCAGCGGCCATCGCTGCGGGTGTCATCGGCTTCGGCTCGGTGACGGGCTCGCCGCGCCCTTGCGCCGAGATGCTGATCGAGGCCCACGGGGCGATGGTCGAGGAGGGGCTTGCCCCTGCGGCCGCCGCCCGACGGGTCGTGGAGGCGCATGCCCGGCGCGGGGCGAGGATCCCCGGCATCGGCCACCCCCTGCACAAGCGCATCGAGCCCCGCGCCCGGGCGCTCCGCGAGGTGGCGGCGGGGCTCGGCGCATGGGGCGCCCATGGGCGCCTTCTCGAGGCCATTGCGCGCGAGGCCCGCCGGCATCACGGCCGTCCGCTGCCGGTGAACCTGGCGGGCGCCATCGCCGCCGT
>MGBT01000036.1:0-14596 GCA_001788395.1 Candidatus Rokubacteria bacterium GWA2_70_23 | reverse complement strand
CGAGATCGGATTCGAGCCGCTGGAGATGGTGGGGCTCGCGGTGCTGAGCTACATGCCGTCGCTCATCGCTCACACGGTGGAGGAGATCCGCGAGGGCGTGCCGCTGCGGATCATCCCCGAGGCCCTGGGTGCCCGCTACGCGGGGCGAGCTGGGCGCAGGCTGCCGGCCAGGGGCAGGCGAAGCCGAGAATGACGCGCGCATCGGCTCACTTGCCGGAGGGTGGCTTCAACCACAACCGCAGGAGGAAATGAGCATGTCCCTGACAAGAAAAGCGTTGTGTGGGGTTCTCGGAATGGTCGTGGCGGGGCTCGCTCTGGCGATGCCCGGGCAGGCGGGCGCCCAGCAAGCGCTCGTCGTGCTCAAGAAGGCGGATTACACGCCGCTGACCAATAGCCGCGCCAAGGTGTCGAAGTGGTGGGCGGAGGAGGTCGAGAAGCGGACCGGCGGGAAGGTGAAGATCGAGTACTTCCCCGCGGAGACACTCCTCAAGGCCGCCGACATCTTCGAGGGCACGCGAAGCGGCGTGGCCGACATCGGCGTCTGGGTGCAGGCGTACAACCCGGCGGTGTCGCCGATCTCGGCGCTCTTCACGCTGCCCGGGATCAGCCCGACCTTCAGGCCGGCGATCCGCGCGGTCCACGAGCTGGTCTACACCTCGGACTTCTCCTACTTCCGCGACGAGCTGAGGAAGCTCGGCGTGGAGCCGCTCTACTCGTGGGGGGTCGCGGACCAGGAGCTGATCTCGACCAAGCCCCTCGCGAGCATCGCGGCGCTCAAGGGGCTGAAGGTACGGGTCATCGGTCGCGAGTGGCCGAAGCTCGTCAGCGCCCATGGCGGTACCCCCGTGGCCATGCCGTGGCCCGAGGTCTACGAGGCGCTCTCCCGCGGGACGCTGGACGCCAACGTGGGCTTCGTCACGGCCAACCGGGACTCCAAGCTCTACGAGGTGGCCAAGCACCACACGCGCATCCGGCTCGGCGCGCCCGCGGGCCCGCTGGCGATCATGAACAAGCAGGCCTGGGACCGGCTGCCCGCCGAGGCGCAGAAGGCGATGCGGGAGGTGGGGCGCGAGTTCACCGAGCGCCTCGCCGACGTCTACGACAAGGAGGTCCAGGAGGCCGTGAAGGAGATGGAAGCCAAGGGCGTCCGCTTCTACGAGTGGTCGGCGGAGGACCGCGCGAAGCTCCAGGCCTCCATGGAGGGCGTGTGGGAAGCCTGGGCCAGGGAGGCGGAGGCCAAGGGCATTCCCGGCCGCGAGGCCATGCGGCGCTACGTCGAGCTCCAGAAAAAGCACTCGCGCTGACGGGCCGTGAAGAAATCGGCTCGCGGTCACCCGGTGGGGGGGCGTGGGAGAGGAGCGGCGGGCGCTCCCCCCCACGTGGACAAGACCGCGCTGGATCGGGCCGAGGCCGCGCTCGGCGCCTGCTGGGGGGTGCTGGGCATGGGGGGCAATTTGGCGCTGCTCCTCATCATGTTCGGCGTCAGCGCCGATGCCATCCTGCGCTACGCGCTGAACCGGCCCATCACGGGCACGCTCGAGGGCGTGGAGCTGCTCCTGGTCTTCGCGGTGTTCCTGAGTCTCGCGCGCACCCAGGCCGAGCACGGCCACATCGCCGTCGGCATCCTCACCGAGCGCCTGGCAGGTCGGCCCCGCGCGGCGATCGAGGCCCTGACCGCCCTCCTGGGCCTCCTGCTCTTCGGCGCCGTGAGCTGGGCCACAGGCGCCATGGCCCTCCGGAGCTGGCGGATGGGCGAGTACTCCGCCGGCCTCATCGCCTTCCCCATCTATCCGTCCCGGACCCTCGTGACCCTGGGCAGCCTTCTCCTCTGCCTCCAGTTCCTGCTGGAATTCGGCCGGGCCCTCGCGGCGCTCCTCGGGGCGGCGGGGGGCGCGCCTGCGGGGGTCCGGCACGTCGAGGAGGCCCCGTGAGCCCCGTGATGGTCGGGCTCCTGTCGCTCTCGGGTCTGCTGGCGCTCCTGCTGCTCGGCGTTCCCGTGGCCTTCAGCATGGCCCTCGTGGGCGTGGCCGGCCTCCTGGTCCTGGGCGGGCCCGGTCCGGCGCTCGGGCTGCTGGGGACAGTCCCGTATAGCACCGTGGCGAGCTTCAGCCTGGTGGTGATCCCGATGTTCGTCCTCATGGGGGAACTGGTGGCGAGCGCCGGGCTCGCCCAGCGGGCCTACGCCACGGCGCGGGTCTGGCTCGGGCTCCTGCCCGGGGGGCTCGGCATGGCCGCCATCGGCGCCAGCACCTTCTTCGCGGCCGTCTCGGGCTCCAGCGTGGCGGCCACGGCCACCATGGGCCGGCTCTCCATCGCCGAGATGCGGCGCTACGGCTACGACGGAGGGCTCGCGGCGGGAACCGTGGCGGTGGCGGGAACGCTGGCCGCCCTCATCCCGCCCAGCGCCATGGCGGTGTTCTACGCTCTCGTCACCGACCAGTCGGTGAGCAAGATGCTGATCGCCGGCGTGGGGCCGGGGATCGTCAGCGCGGCGCTGTTCATGCTCACCGCCTACCTGGTCGCGCGCCGCTACCCGCACCTGGCCCCTGTCGTCCAGCAACGCGTGAGCTGGAATGAGCGGGTGGCCTCGCTCAGGACCATCGGGCCCTTCGGCGTTCTCATCGTCGTGGTCCTGGGCGGGATCTACTCGGGGCTTGTCACGGTGACCGAGGCCTCGGCCCTCGGCGCGCTGGCCGCCTTCCTCCTCCTGGCCGTCTCCCGCCAGCTCCGGTGGTCCGCGCTCCACCAGGCCCTGTCGTCGTCGGTCAAGATCAGCTGCATGATCTACCTGATCATCATCGGCGGGCTCCTCTTCAGCCGCTTCCTCGCCTTCTCGGGCGTCCCCTTCGCCATGGTACGCGCCATCCAGGGGCTCGACATCTCGCCGCTCGCGGTGGTGATCGTCATGCTCCTGATCCTCACGGTGCTTGGCATGTTCATGGACCCGGTCGGGATGATCATGCTGACCTTGCCCTTCTTCTTCCCCGTGGTGAAGGCGCTGGGGGTGGACCCCATCTGGTTCGGGGTGCTGGTGGTGCTGCAGGCGGAGCTGGGGGTGATCACGCCGCCGGTGGGCGTGCATCTCTTCGTCGTGCGCCAGATCGTGCCCGACGTGCCGCTCGGCTCCCTCATCAGGGGGACGCTGCCCTTCATGCTCTGCCAGGTCCTCGTGATGGCGCTGGTGGTCGTCTTCCCCCCGATCGCGCTCTGGCTCCCGGGCAGGATGCGGTAGCCATGCTCGACTTCTCGTTCACCCCCGAGCAGGAGCGGCTCAGGCAGACGCTGCGCGCCTTCGCACTCAGAGAGCTGCTGCCGCAGTACGCGCGCTGGGATCGGTTGCGCCAATATCCCAAGGAGCAGGTGAAGAAGATCTGCCGGCTTCTCTGGACGGACGATCCCGGAGACCGGCTGGACCTGATCTCCGCGGGGATCGTGGCCGAGGAAGTGGCGCGCGGGGACTTCAACTGCGTGCTCATGAGCCTCGGGCCCTTCCAGCTTCGCGAGTTCCTCAAGGAGGCCCCAGCCGCGCTGAGGGACCGGTGGATCGCTGCCGTCTCCAGCGGAGAATCGGCCATCGCGCTGGCCCTCACCGAGCCCGAGGCCGGCTCCGACATGGGGGCGATGCGCACGTCAGCGCGCGAGGACGGTGATGCCTTCGTCCTCAGCGGCGAGAAGAATTCCGTGAGCTTTCTCAACGCCGACGTCTTCTACGTCTTCGCGCGAACCGAGCCCGGCACGACGGGCCCGCGCGGGATCAGCGCCTTCCTCGTCCCGAGGGACACGCCGGGGCTGTCCTTCCGCGAGTACGAGGACATGGGCTGCCGCGCCGTCCCCCGCGGCCAGCTCTTCATGGACCAGGTGCGCGTGCCGGCCACGAGCATGGTCGGCCCGCGCGGCGGCGCCTTCCCGATGATCCTCTCCTATCTCGACGTGAACCGGGCCTTCATCGGGCTCAAGTGCCTGGGCGCCGCGCAGCAGACGCTGGACGAGACCATCGCCTACGTCAAGACGCGCGAGCAGTTCGGCAAGCCCATCTCGCGCTTCCAGGGCGTGGCCTTCCCGCTGGCCGAGGCCGCGACCCTCATCGAGGCGGCGCGCTGGCTCTGCTACAAGATCCTCTGGAAGCGCGAGCGGGGCGAGCCGTGCACGGCCGAGGGCGCCATGGTGAAGTGGTGGGTGCCGAAGATCTCGGCCGAGATCATCCACGAGTGCCTGCTGCTCCACGGCCACTACGGCTACACGCAGGAATTGCCCATCGAGCAGCGCCTGCGCGACGTCATCGGCTGGCAGATCGGCGATGGCACCCCGCAGATCCAGAAGCTCATCATCTCCCGCCAGCTCCTGGGCCGGGAGTTCGCCCCCGAGACATGACGGGCCAAGCCGCGGGCTTCCTCGGCGCGCGCTACGCCATCGCGGGCGTGGGGGAGACCGACTGGTCCCGCGACTCCGGGCGGACGCCGCTCACCCTGGCCGTCCAGGCGGCGCGCGCGGCGCTGGCGGATGCCGGGCTCGCGCCGGCCGAGGTGGACGGCTTCCTCTCCTATGCCGAGAGCGACTCCGCCGACGGCCTCCACGTGGCCTCGGCCCTGGGGGCCCGGCCCACGTACACGGCCGAGATCGTGGGTGGCGGCTCCTCCGCCGAGTTCCTGGTCGCCACCGCCGCGGCCGCCATCCAGGCTGGCCTCTGCTCCTCCGTCCTCTGCTACCGCTCCATGAACGGCCGCTCCGGCCGGCGCTTCGGCCACCAGGAGCAGGGCGACTGGAGCCTCGAGAGCATCTACCCCTTCGCCTCGTTCCTCATGCCCTATGGCTGGACAAGCCCGGCCCAGCTCTACGCCATGATCGCCCGCCGGCACATGCACCAGTACGGCACCACGGCCGAGCAGCTGGGGCAGGTGGCGCTGGCCTGTCGCGCCCACGCCAACCTGAACCCGCGCGCGCTCATGTCCGGCCGCCCGCTGACGATGGCGGATTATCTCGCCTCGCCGATGATCGCCGACCCCTTCAGGCTCTACGACTGCTGTCTGGAGACGGACGGGGCCGCCGCCTGTCTCGTGACGTCTCGCGAGCGGGCCCGCGACGGGCGCGCGCGTCCGGTGACGATCCTGGGCGCCGTGGGCCGCTCGGGGGCGGAGAGCGTGTACCACTGGGGGCTCCCCGACATCACGGCCGCGGCGGGCCAGCACGTGGCGCCAACCGTCTTCGGCATGGCCGGGCTCTCGCCGCGGGACGTGGACGTGGCGGGCATCTACGACTGCTTCACCTTCACGGTGGTGATCCAGCTGGAGGACTACGGCTTCTGCAAGAAGGGCGAGGGCGGGCCCTTCGTGGAAGGTGGGCGCATCGCGCTCGGCGGGGAATTGCCGTGCAATACCGCCGGCGGCCAGCTCTCGGAGGCCTACACCCACGGGATGAACAACCTGACCGAGGTGGTGCGCCAGCTGCGCGGCGACCACGCGGGGAGTGAGCGCCAGGTGCCCGGCGCCGAGGTCGGGCTCGTGACGGGGTGGGGCGGGCCCGAGGTCGCAGGGGCCCTGCTCCTGGGGCGGGCGGGATGAGCGGGTTCCTCCCGCCGGCCATCACTGCCGACACGGCGCCGTACTGGGAAGCCGCTCGTCGCCACGAGCTGCGGCTTCAGCGGTGTGGCGGATGCCGGGCCTTCCGCTTCTACCCCGGACCCGTGTGCCCGCGCTGCGGCGAGGAGGCCGCCGAGTGGGAGCGCGTCAGCGGCGGGGGAGAGGTGTACAGCTACGTGATCGTCCACCGGGCCACCCACCCGGTCTTCGCGGCGGACGTGCCCTATGTCGTGGCGCTGGTCGAGATCTCCGGGACCGGCGGGATCAGGATTCCCTCGCGCCTCGTGGGCGTGACGCCGGATGAGGTGCGGATCGGGATGGCCGTGGACGTGGACTTCGAGGACGTGACGCCGGACTGCACGGTGCCGGTGTTCCGTCTCGCGCGGGATCGGGCGTGAGATCTCACGGCACGCGATAGCCAGAAGGGGAGGAGACATGCGCGCGCTGGTCTTCCAGCATATCGGATGCGAGGGGCTCGGGCTTCTGGGCGACTTCTTCTCGATCCGGGGCGTGAGTAGCCACCCGGTCTCGCTCGCGCGAGGCGAGGCGATCCCCGACCCCACTGACTTCGATTGCCTGGTCGTGCTCGGCGGGCCCATGAACGTGTACGAGGAGGAGCGCTACCCGTTCCTCGTTCCGGAGGACCGGGCGATCCGCAGGGCGGTGGCCGCCGGGTTGCCCTATCTCGGTTTCTGCCTCGGCGGGCAATTGCTCGCCAAGGCGCTGGATGCGCCGGTGACGGAGAACCCGGTGAAGGAGATCGGCTTCGACGAGGTGGCGCTGACGCCGGCCGGGCGTGAGGATCCGCTCTTCCGGGGAGTCGGCGACCCGCTTCGTGTCTTCCAGTGGCACGGCGACACCTTCACCATCCCCGCGGGCGGGGTGCACCTCGCCTCCTCCGCGCGCTGCGCGCGGCAGGCCTTCCGCCACGGCCGCGCGGCCTATGCGCTGCAGTTCCACCTGGAGGTCACTCGCTCGATGGTGGAGGAGTGGCTCGCGACCTACGCGACGGAGGTGGCCGCGGATGGCGTGGACGCGCCGGGGATCCTCGCCGCGGCCGACCGCGGGCTCGCGCTGATGGAGGATGCCGCCGGGCGCGTCTTCCAGAACTTTCTCGACGTGGTGGAGCGCGGTCGCTCATGAGGTCAACGATGTGCATCGCCGGACACGGAGGAGAGTCATGAGATCAGTGGCAATGCGCGTGGCAGCGGTTCTCGTTTCGTTTCTGCTGGTTGCGCCCGCGCTGGCGCAGCCGAAGGTCCCCGGGGTGACCGATACGGAGGTGACGCTCGGCACCTCCACGCCGCTCTCGGGGCCGGCCGCGGCCTGGGGCAACACGGCGCGCGGCATGGAGGCCTGGGCTGCTCACGTCAACGAGCAGGGCGGCGTCCACGGGCGCAAGATCAAGTTGGTGCTGAAGGACGACGGCTACGTGCCGGGGCGCGCGGTGGCCAATGTCACCGAGATGAAGGACTCGGTCTTCGCCATCGTGGGGCTTCTCGGCACGGCCATCGTCGGCGCGGCGAAGGATGTCGCGATCAACGCGAAGACCCCGCTGGTTGCGCCCTTCGGCAATGCCCGCATCTTCGTCAAGGAGCCGCGGGAGAACATGCGTGGCGTCTTCGTCACCAACACCGACTACCCGCCCGAGGGGGAGTTCCTGGGGACCTACGCCATCCGCCAGCTCAAGGCGCAGAAGCTCGCGGTCTTCTACCAGAACGACGAGTATGGCAAGGGCGGGTTCGACGGCGTCAGGAAGGCGGCCGCTGCAGCCGGCGCGCAGGTGGTGGGGGAGGTCTCCTACGAGCTGTCGGACCGCGCCCTCGGCACGCACGCGCTCAAGCTCAAGGAGTCCGGCGCCGATGCCGTGATCCTGTACCCCACGGCCACCCATGGCGCCCTCATCCTCAAGGAGATGGCGGGCCAGGGTTACCGGCCCACCATCCTCGCCTCCTTCACGCTGGCCGACCCGCTCATGTTCACGCTGGCGGGCGATCTCTGGGAGGGGGTCTACGTCAACGTGGCGGGGCAGGTGGGGCCCATCACCACGCCCGAGGCCATGCGCGCCAGCGAGATCCTGAGCAAGTACGAGCCGCGGCTCAAGGGCAAGGAGTACGCGGGGCTCTACGGAGCGGTGTCCATGATGCTCACCATTGAGGGGCTCAAGCGCGCCGGCCGCGATCTCACGCGGGAGAAGTTCGTCGAGGCGCTCGAGACCATCAGGGACTGGCGGCCGGAGGGCATCGGCGCGCCCATCACCTTCGGTCCGGGGCGGCGTCACGGGCTCAACGCCGTCCAGCTCATGCGCGCGGAGAAGGGGAAGCTCGTGCCCGTCACGGGCTGGCAGGTCTTCCCCCCGCTGTACTGAGCCCGTGAGAGCGGCGAGGTTCTACGCGCCCCGGGAGCCGCTCCGCCTCGAGGAGATCGAGGCCGCGGCTCCGGGGCCGGGGGAAGTGCGAGTCGCCGTCGAGGCGTGCGGGATCTGCGGCACCGATCTCCACGTCGCCATCGAGGGGAGCATCGCGCTGTCGAGGGTGCCCATCGTCCTCGGCCACGAGGCGGCCGGCCGGGTGGCCGAGGTCGGCGCGGGCATCACCGCGTGGAAGGCGGGCGACCGGGTGGCGATCTTCCCCAACGTGGCCTGCGGCGCCTGCTCCGCCTGCACGCAGGGGCGGGAGGTGCTCTGCGCGAGCGCTCAAGTGCCCGGCATCAACCGCGACGGCGCCTTCGCGGAATCCATCACGCTGCCGGCCTCGTGCCTGATGCCGCTGCCGCCGGAGATCCCATTCCCCGTGGGGGCGATCATCGCCGATGCCGTCTCCACGGCCTACCGCGCCGTCGCCCACCGCGGGGCTCTCGCCTCGGGCGAGCGCATCGCCGTCTTCGGCTGCGGGGGGCTGGGCATCCACGGGATCAAGATCGCGCGGCTCCTGGGCGCCTCGCAGGTCATCGCGGTGGACGTGGCGCCGGGGGCGCTCAGACGCGCGGGGGAGGCCGGCGCCACGGATCTGGTGGACGCTTCAAAGGGGGACGCGGGCAAGCAGGTGCGCGCGCTCACGCGCGGTGAGGGCGTGGATCTCGCCGTGGAGTTCGTCGGGCTCAAGGCCTCGGTGACCGAGGCGCTCCGGAGTCTCCGGCGCGGCGGGCGCGCGGTGGTGGCGGGCGTGGGGGCGGACCGCGTCGAGCTGCCGCCGCTCCGCGCCTTCGTCGGCGGCGAGCTCGCCCTCATCGCCTCCATGGGCTTCGACCGTGAGGAGGTCGAGACGGTGATCCGCCTCGTGGCCTCGGGCGCCCTCGATCTCTCCGCCTCCGTGAGCGACGTGATCCCGCTCGACGCGATCAACGACGGCTTCCGCCGCGCCTTCGCCAAGGAGGGCGACCCCATCCGCATCGTCGTCTGCCCCGGGGGTTCGCGGTGATCAACATCGGCCAGTTCCTGGCCAGGCGCGCGGAGCGAGCGCCAGACCAGGAGGGACTCGTGTTCGGCTCGACCAGGCTGACCTACGGGGAGCTGAACCGCGAGGCCAACCGGGTGGCCCATGCGCTGGCCGGCCTCGGCGTCAAGAAGGGCGATCGGGTCGGCATCCTGCTGATGAACTCGCCGCGCTTCTGCCAGCTCTACTTCGGCCTCGCCAAGCTCGGCGCGGTGCTCGTCACGCTCAACTGGCGGCTCGCGCCTCCGGAGCTGGAGTGGATCTGCGCCAATGCGGGCGTCACGCTGCTGGTCTTCGAGCGCGAGTTCCTCGCCGCCGTCGAGGCGCTGCGCTCCCGCTCGACCGTGGCGCGCTACGTCATCGCGGACGAGCCCGGCGTCGGCTGGGCCGCCTCTCTCGACGGCCTCGCAGTTTCGGCGGCGGACAGCGAGCCGGGGCTCGGAGGCGGCGACGACGATCCGCTCCTCATCATGTACACGTCGGGGACCACCGGCAGGCCCAAGGGCGCCGTCATCACGCATGCCAACGTCTTCTGGGGCTCGGTCACGGTGCTGCTCACGCTGGATTTCAGGGTCCGCGACCGGGTGCTGATCGTCATGCCCCTCTATCACATCGGCGCGCTGGACTACCTGACGATGTGCGTGCACCGGGGCTGCACCGCGATCCTCATGCGGGCCTTCGAGCCGCGCGCCATGCTGGAGACGATCCGGGGCGAGCGCGTCGACACCTTCCTCGCCGTGGCCGCCATGCTCCAGGCGCTGCGCGACGTCCCCGGCTTCGAGGAGGCGGTGTCGAGCGTGCGCTGGCTGCTCTGCGGCGCCGCGCCCGTGCCCGTGCCGCTCATCGAGGCCTATGCGCGCCACGACATCACGATCCAGCAGTCCTATGGCCTCACCGAGACCACGGGCCCGGCCGCGGTGCTGGGGCCCGAGCGCGCCATCGAGAAGGCCGGCTCCACGGGCACCGCGTTCTTCCACACCGAGATCCGTGTGGTGGACGACGCAGGACGGGACGTGCCTCCGCGCCAGGTGGGCGAGGTGCTCGTCCGCGGGGCGCACGTGATCCGCGAGTACTGGCGCGATCCCGAGGGGACGGCCCAGGCGATCCGCGACGGGTGGCTTCACACCGGGGACCTCGCCTGGTTCGACGAGGAGGGCTTCCTCTCCATCGCGGACCGGAAGAAGGACATGATCGTCTCGGGCGGGGAGAACATCTACCCGGCCGAGGTGGAGTCCGTGCTCTCCGGGCATCCGGGGATCGCCGAGGCCGCCGTCATCGGGGTCCCCGACGAGCGCTGGGGCGAGGCCCCGCGCGCCATCGTCGTGCCGAAGCCGGGGGCCGCGCTCACCGGCGAGGAGGTCGTGGCGTTCTGCCAGGGCAAGCTCGCCCGCTACAAGATCCCCAGGTCCGTCGTCATCTGGACGGAGCCCTTGCCGCGCAACCCCACGGGCAAGATCCTCAAGCGCGTCCTGCGGGACACGCACGGACACAAGGAGTCATAGCATGGAGTTCGCGTTCACTCCCGAGCAGGAGGCATTCCGCCGGGCCGTCGTGGCGTTCTGCCGGCGCGAGATCGAACCCATCGCCGCCCGGTGCGACGAGCGCGGCGAGTACCCGCTGCACCTCTTTCCGACCATGGGCAGGCTCGGCTATCTCGGCGTGAAGTTCCCCGTCGAGTACGGCGGGGCGGGCGAGGGCAATGTGACTTACGCCATCCTGGCCGAGGAGCTGGGGCGCGCCTCGGCGGGGATCGCGCTCGGCGTCTACGTCCACGTGGCGCTGGCGCTCACCGCCATCTCCGTCTTCGGCACTCCGGAGCAGAAGGAGCGCTATCTCAGGCCGGGAATCGCCGGCGAGAAGATCGGCGCCTGGTCCTTCGCGGAGGCCTCCGCCGGCTCCGATCCCGCCTCCATCGTGACGCGGGCCGAGAAGGTGGACGGGGGCTACCGGATCAGCGGGACCAAGCTGTTCACCACCAATGGCCCCTTCGCCGACTTCGTGGTGCTCACGGCCTCGACGCTGCCGGGGCAGGGGATCAAGGGGCTGTCGCTTCTCATCGTGGACCGGGACACTCCGGGCTTCACCGTGGCGCGGCGGATCGAGACGATGGGGATGCGCGCCGCGCAGACCGCCGAGCTCTGCTTCGACGGCTGCGTCGTCCCGCGCGAGGCGCTCCTGGGCGAGGAGCATCGCGGGGCGGCCGCCGCCATGCAGACCTTGACGCTGGGGCGGATCACGGCGGCGGCCTATGCCCTCGGCGCGGGCCGGGCGGCGCTCGAGGCGACGCTCGCCCACGTGACGCAGCGCCAGCAATTCGGCCAGCCCGTGGGGAAGTTCCAGGGCGTGCAGTGGATGCTCGCCGACATGGCGACGGCGCTGGAGGCCTCGCGCCTGCTCACCTACCAGGCCGCCTGGCTCGCGGACCGGGGGCTGCCGCATATCAAGGAGGCCTCCATGGCCAAGCTCTTCGCCACCGAGACGGCGACGCGGGTGGCCGGCG
Organism: Candidatus Rokubacteria bacterium GWA2_70_23; assembly: GCA_001788395.1. Classification (GTDB taxonomy): domain Bacteria; phylum Methylomirabilota; class Methylomirabilia; order Rokubacteriales; family CSP1-6; genus UBA12499. Next base: position 3,086 of record MGBT01000036.1, on the reverse strand, counting down.
ACGCGCTGCAGCTCCACGGGGGCTACGGCTACGTGATGGAGTCGCCGATCCAGCGTCTCTACCGCGACGTGAAGCTCTTCGAGATCGGCGAGGGCACCTCGCAGATCCACCGCAACATCATCGCCCGCCAGCTGGGGCTGTGAGGAGGAGCGGGTGAGCACTCAGAAGCGGCGGGAGCGCGAGCGGCACGCGCGGCGGGAGCAGATCGTCGAGGCGGCGAAGGAGGTCTTTGGCGAGAAGGGCTTCATGGCCGCCACCGCCGAGGAGATCGCGCGCCGGGCGGAGGTGGCCGTCGGGACGCTGTACCTCTACTTCAAGAGCAAGGAGGAGATGTACGTCTCGCTGCTCTTCGAGGGCCTGGATCTCTTCCGCCAGGAGCTGGAGCGGATCCAGGGCCTGCCGCTTCGTCCCGACGAGAAGCTCCGCGCCTTCTGGGACTTCCTCTACACCTTCTACGCGCGCTACCCCGCCTACTACCGGATCGTCAGCTTCCTGCACACCGCGGGGCTGCGCGAGGCCGTCTCCAGGGACCTCCTGGAAGAGGTGAAGCGGCGGACGGGACGCAACTTCAGCCTGGCCGCGCGCATCGTCCGGCAGGGAATGATGGCGGGCGTCTACCGGCCGGGCGATCCTCGCGAGGTGGTGGACTTTCTCTGGGCGCTCCTGACCGGGCTCGTCCAGCTCATGGAGATCCGCCGCAACCTGGGTCTCGCCGTGGGGGACCTGGCCGAGCTGCACAAGAACGCCTTCGCCCTCATCGAGGACGGGCTCAGTCAGCCGCGCGGGAGCGCGCCCGGAGGCCGGCCGCGCCCATGGGTCCGCCAGGCGAAGGTCTCGCGCGGCGCTGCCCGACGGCCGGCGCGCGGGGCCCGCTGAGTCGATCCTGCTGCGCCGAGTGAGCCGGGCGGACGCGGGCCGGTCCCGCACTCGGATCCGAGCGAAGGACGCCTGGGGCGCCGGCGCCCCACCTGGGGCCGAGTGCGAACGCGGCGATGGCTACGCGTGCTGCATAACACTTCGATAATTCGAATGCCCGGTTCTCCGCACCCGACCACCAGAAGTTCCTCCTGCTCCAGGTCGTGGCCCCTGTCAACCGCGCGCCCCTTCCGATCCTGCTCGTGCGGGCGACGCGGACCTGAGGAGGCGGAGGCGTGATGGACTGGCATCAGCGTTCCGCCGCGGCGGCGCTCGACGCCCTGCGGACATCCGCCGACGGCCTCACGGGCGCCGAGGCGAGACGCCGCCTCACCGAGCACGGCCCGAACGTCCTGCGCGAGGGCAAGCGGCGGACGGCGCTCGGGATGCTCGCCGGACAGTTCACGGATTTCATGATCCTCGTGCTCCTCGGCGCCGCCGTGATCTCGGGTCTGATCGGCGACGTCGTGGACACCATCGCCATCATCGCCATCGTGGTCCTGAACGCGGTGATTGGCTTCGTCCAGGAGTACCGGGCTGAGCGGGCCATGGAGGCGCTGAAGGCCATGGCCGCCCCGACCGCGACCGTCCTCCGTGAGGGGACGACGTCCGTGGTCCCCGCGGCCGAGATCGTCCCCGGCGACATCGTGCTCCTCGAGGCCGGCCGGATCGCGCCCGCCGACCTCCGGCTGCTCGAAGCCGCCCTCCTGCGCCTGGCCGAGGCGCCCCTCACCGGCGAGTCCGTGCCGGTCGAGAAGACCATCGCGCCGCTGCCCGAGGCCGCCCTCGCCGTGGGTGACCGGAAGAACATGGCGTTCAAGGGCACGACCGTGACCTACGGCCGGGGCCGCGGTGTCGTCGTCGCGACCGGCATGGACACCGAGTTCGGCAGGATCGCCACGCTGCTCCAGGAGGCCGAGGAGGTCAAGACCCCGCTCCAGCGGCGGCTGGCCCGGTTCGGCCAGCGTCTGTCCCTCGCGGTCCTCGCCATCTGCGCCGTCGTGTTCGCGGCCGGGCTCGCGCGCGGCGAGCCGCCGCTCCTCATCTTCCTGACCGCCGTGAGCCTCGCCGTGGCCGCGATTCCCGAGGCCCTGCCGGCCGTGGTCACGATCTCGCTCGCGCTCGGCGCCAGGAAGCTTGTCGGCAAGAAGGCGTTGGTGCGGAAGCTCCCCGCCGTGGAGACGCTGGGCTCCGTGACCTACATCTGCTCTGACAAGACCGGTACGCTCACCATCAACCGGATGCGGGTCGAGGAGTGGTATTGCGACGGCGCGGTCGAGCGGGCTCCCGCATCGGGTGGGCCGTGGGACGAGCTGCTCCTCGCCATGGCCCTCAGCAACGACGCCGGTCCCGACGCGGCGGGCACGATCGTCGGCGACCCGACCGAGGCGGCGCTCTACCTGGCCGCCCGGGACGCCGGCGTCGAGAAGCCCAAAGAGGAGCCGCAGTTTGCGCGGGCCGCCGAGCTTCCCTTCGACTCCGAGCGCAAGTGCATGACGACGCTTCATCGCCACCCGGCGGGCGGCTTCATCTCCTTCACGAAGGGCGCGGTCGAGGCGGTCCTCGAGCGCTCCACCGAGGTCCTCACCTCGGCCGGCCCGCGGGAGGTCCGGCGCCACGAGCTGATCGAGGTCAGCGAGCGCATGGCGGCCGACGGGCTCCGGGTGCTCGCCGTGGGCCTGCGCCGGTGGGCGGTCCTGCCCGCCTCCGTCAGTTCCGAGTCGGTCGAGCGCGACCTCACCCTCCTCGGCTTCGTCGGCATCATGGACCCGCCGCGCGAGGAAGCGCGCGAGGCAGTCGCCACCTGTCGGGCGGCCGGCATCGTCCCGGTGATGATCACCGGCGACCACGCGCTGACGGCCCGGGCGATCGCGCGGCGGCTCGGCATCCTTGACGACGACGGCGCCGCGGTCATGACGGGGCCCGAGCTGGCCGCGCTCCCCCTCGAGGCCTTCGAGGAGCGCGTGCGGCAGGTCCGCGTGTACGCGAGGGTCGCGCCAGAGCAGAAGCTCAAAATCGTCACGGCCCTCCAGGACCAGGGAGAGTTCGTCGCCATGACCGGCGACGGCGTCAACGACGCGCCCGCGCTCAAGCGGGCCGATATCGGCGTGGCCATGGGCGTCACGGGAACCGACGTGGCGAAGGAATCGAGCGCCATGATCCTCCTCGAC
>MGBT01000035.1 GCA_001788395.1 Candidatus Rokubacteria bacterium GWA2_70_23 | reverse complement strand
ATCGATCAGGACGCGGTGATCTCCCAGCAGCTCTCGCTCTGGAACCAGCAGGGCTCGCGGGTGCTCCGCGGATCGCTCCTGGCCATCCCCATCGACCAGTCGCTCATCTACGTCCAGCCGCTCTACCTCGCGGCGACGGAGCAGGGGTCGCTGCCGGAGCTCCGGCGCGTCATCGTCGCCTACGGCAACCAGATCGCGATGGAGCCCACGCTCGAGCAGTCGCTCGGGCGGATCTTCGGCGCCCGCGTGCGCGGCGACGAGCAGGCGCCGCGGCCACGCGAGACGGTCGCAGCGAGCCCCTCGCTCATCGACACCGCGCTCCGCGCCGTCGCGCAGCGGGCGTGGGAGACGTGGCAGAAGGCCCAGGAAGCGCTCCGCCGGGGCGACTGGTCCGGCTACGGCCAGGAGCAGAAACGGCTGGAGGAGACGCTGCGCCAGCTGCGCGAAGGCCGGTAGCAGGCTGCTCGAGCAGACTGCTCAAAAAGGTCCAGATGCGAGGCGGCGCCCGAGGGCCGCACGCGAGGCGTACTCTCTGTACGTTGAGCGTGCGGCCGAGGGCGCCAACGAAGCAGATGGGCCTTTTTCAGCAGCCTGCCTGCTAGGTCCGGGCGCGGAGGAAGAGCGCGGTGCCCAGCCCCGCGAAGACGATGTTGGCCGTCCAGGCGGCGAGGATGGGGGGCAGGAGATCGGCCTTGGCGAAGGCCAGCGCCATGGAGTGGACGACCCAGTAGCCCACCGAGATGATCACCGCGACGCCGATGCCGACCGCACGGCCGCCGCTGCGCGGGGCGACGAGGGCGAAGGGGATCGCCACCAGCGCCATGATGACGTGGACCAGCGGGAAGGACAGCTTCGAGTACATCTCCACCATGTACTTGCCCACGGGGTGGCCGCTTTCCTGAAGTCTCCCGACGTAGCTCCTGAGCTCACGGAAGCTCATGCCCTCGGGCGGCTTCTGGACCCTGGTGAAGTCATCGATACTCTCCGGCATCTGCGCCGTGGTCCGCGTGAAGGGCGTGGACTGGACGCGGTGCTGCTCGGAGATCTCGCGCAGCACGCCGTCCGAGAGCTCCCACACGCCGCCGCGCCACCGGGCCTTCTTCGTGTCGAGGCGGGTGGTGAGGCGGAAGCTCGGGTCGATCTCGAGGACGAGCAGGCCCTCGATGGACTGCTCCACCGGGTCCAGCAGCTCCATGCGGAAGAAGCGCGTGTCCGACGAGCGGTACCAGATCTGGTTTCGCTTCTGCAGGTGCCGCGGCAAGCCCCCGCGGATCTTGACGCGGTCCACCTCCTCCGCCCGCGCATTGATGCCCGGCAGGAGGACCTCCTGGAAGACCACGGCCCCGAGGCTCAGCGCGACGGTCAGCAACAGGACGGGCACGCTGACGCGATACAGGCTGACGCCGGCGGACTTCAACGCGTCGAGCTCGTGCTGGCGGGTGAGGGAGAGGAAGAGGAAGACGGTGGCCATGAGCACCACGATGGGCAGCCCGTCGTAGAGCGCGCCCGGCAGGCGATAGGCGAAGTGCTGGAGGATGTAGGTGAAGGGAGGCTTGACCCGGAGAAAGCGGTCCAGCGTCTGGAGGAGGTCCACGATGACGAACAGGACCGCGCCGATCCCCAGGCCGATTCCCAGGAGCTTCACGTACTCCCTGAGGAGGTACCGGTCGATCAGGAACGTCGAGCCGCGCGACTTCCGGAACGGGGCTGCGCCGCGGCCCGTGGCGCTCGGGGCCCGGACCTCACGCCGCGGGCTCGGGAGGAGGTCGCGCACACGCCAGAGGGTATGCACCCAGGCGGTGGGCGTCGTCACGGTGGTGGAGCGAAGCAGGATGCCGCCCACCAGCAAGAAGACAAGGTTGGGGAGCCAGACCGCGGACCACGCGGGCAGGCGCCCGCGCATGGCCATGCCTTCCAGCGACGTGAAGACGACGTAGTAGGACATGACGATCGCGAGGCTCGAGGCCAGCGCCGCGCCCCGGCCGCCGCGGTGGGCACGAACGGCGAGCGGGAAGCCCACCATGGCGAACACGAGGGATGCGACGGGCAGCGCGAAGCGCTTGTGGAGCTCCACGAAGTACGGCGCCGAGATCTGGCCGTGGCGCTCCAGGTTCTCTGCGCGGGCCCGGAGGGCGCCCAGGGCGAGGTCGCGCTCCGGCTTCGCCGACTGGGCGGTCGCCGCCAGGGGGGACTCGAGCGGTAGGTTCATGTCGTAGAGGGTGAAGGCGGTGAAGCGTGCCCGCCGCGCGTCCGCGACGTCGGTCTCGCTGACCTGGCCGTCGAGGAAGCGCAAGGTGATGCGCCCGTGCGCCTCGTCGGTGAGCAGCCGGCCCTCGCGGGCCACGATGATCCGCGACAGCGCCGGGTTGCGCTCGTCGGCGACGAGGAGCCCCTTGAGCGCCAGCTGGGAGGCGCTGATCTCCTGGACGTAGATCGTGAACTGGCCGAAGGACGCGCTGAACGTCCGCTCCTTGATTCCGGTGGTGGCGCGCGACTGGAGAATCGCGAAGAGCTGGCGCTGGAAGGCCCCGTTGGCCCACGGACTCACGACCAGGGTCAATGCCGCCGAGGCGAGCGTCACGAGCAGCGCTGCCACGAGGAACGGACGGAAGAGGCGGAGCGGACTCACGCCGGACGCCTTGAGCGCGGCGACCTCGAGGTCCCCGGCGAGGCGCCCGCCGGCCAGCAGAACGGCCACGAGGAGTGCCATGGGGAAGGTGAGGGCGAGGAACGATGGCAGCATGAAGACGAGGAGCGAGAGAACCAGGTGGAAGGGCACGCCCTTGGTGATGACGAGATCCGTCAGCTGGTAGATGCGGTCGATGACCAGGAAGAAGGTGAAGACCGCCACGCCCATGACGAACGGCGCGAGGAGCTCCTTCAGGACGTAGCGGTCGAGGATGCGGGTCATGCCCTCCCATTGTACGATAGCCCCGTGAGAGCCCGACGGGCCTGTGCGACGGCGATGCTGTGGGCGCTGGCCCTCGGGACGCCGGATGCTCTCGCGCGCGATCGCCTCGAGCAATTCCAGGAGATCGTCGGGCGCGCGAGCGGGTCCACGGTCGAGGGGCTGGCTCCGGCGCTCTACGCCCTCGTGGACGAGGAGATCCTCGAGAACATGACGAGCGGAGGGGTCTTCGCCTCCGAGGCATTCATCCAGGAGCGGCTGGACGGGTTCAGCGGGACCTGGGGTGGCGCGCACTTCCGGGTGCGGCGGCTGCCCGGCCCGACCCGGGCGGCCTCGACGGGAGACGAGACGACGATCGCGCTCTACTCGATGGAAGGCATCGAGGGCTCGGGGTCGGTCAGGGTGTTCGGCTCGGGCGGGGATGGCGCTGTCCTGCTCCGGAGCCTCACCCACGAGGGGACGCCCGAGGTCCACGAGTGGCCGCCGGCCGCCGGCGGGTCGCTCCAGTTCGCTGTGAGCTGGGTCGGGGCAGATCTCGGGCGCGGTGGCCGGACGCTCCGCGTGGAGGTGTGGCGCCGGCACGCCGCCGCGCTCTCGCGCGTCTGGAGCACGGCCGACGACGCTCCGGACGGCCTCGTGGCCTCCGACGTTCGGATCACGCGTGGGGAGATCGCGCTGCGGTACGAGGCGCGGTACCCGGGATGGAAGCCCGGCTGCGAGGGACAGACGGAGCACGAGGACCTGTACCGCGTCGGGTCGTCCGGGGACGGCGTGCGGCTCGTGCGGCGCCGGGTGGTCAGCGGGTGGCACCGGGAGCTGTGGCAGACCGTGACGCGGTTCTTCGACGCGCTCGACCGCCGGGACAGCCGCGTGCTCGCCGAGCTCGTGCCGGGCGCGTCGGTGCGGGCCCGGATCCCGCGAACGCTGGTGCCGGAGCCGGCATGCGAGGGGCGCCCGCAGGAGTCCCCGGAGACTGCGATCGTCGCCGCCACGGAGGAGGGTGAGCGTCGGCGGACGCCGTGGTCGCTCTGGTGGCGCCAGATCCCCGGCGGGTGGCGCCTGAGCGGGGCGGCCCCCGTGCTAGAATGAGGCCCCGCCATGACGGACATCTCGGACCGCTACGATCCTCGCCGCGTAGAGCCGCACTGGTACCGCGAGTGGGAGGAGCGGGGGTACTTCCACGCGGACGCCGCGTCGCCCAAGAAGCCCTACTCGATCGTGATCCCCCCCCCGAACGTGACAGGCTCACTGCACTGGGGGCATGCCCTCAACAACACGCTCCAGGACATCCTGATCCGCTACAAGCGGATGGACGGGTACAACGCGCTCTGGCTTCCCGGCACCGACCACGCGGGGATCGCCACCCAGTACGTCGTGGAGCGCCAGCTGGCCGCCGAGGGGAAGACCAAGGAGGACCTGGGGCGCGAGGCCTTCCTCGCGCGGGTGTGGAAGTGGAAGGACGAGTCGGGCGGCATCATCATCAACCAGCTCAAGCGCCTGGGCGCTTCCTGCGACTGGCGGCGCGAGCGCTTCACCATGGACGCCGGGCTGTCGACGGCGGTGCGCGAGGTCTTCGTCCGCCTCTGGGAAGAGGGGCTCGTCTACCAGGGCGACTACATCGTCAACTGGTGCCCGCGGTGCCAGACCGTCCTCTCCGATCTCGAGGTCGAGCGCGAGGAGCGGGACGCGGAGTTCGTCTATATCAAGTACGGTCCCCTCACGCTGGGGACGGTGCGCCCGGAGACGAAGCTCGGCGACACGGCGCTCGCCGTGCACCCGAAGGACAAGCGCTACGCCACGTATGTGGGGAAGACCCTGGACGTTCCCTCGGTGGATGGCCTCATCCGGATGGTGGTGGTGGCCGACGCGGCCGTGGATCCCCGGTTTGGCACCGGCGTCATCAAGGTGACGCCGGGACACGATCCCGTGGACTTCGAGATCGGCCGGCGCCACAACCTGCCCACGCGGACCGTCATCGGCTTCGACGGGAGGATGACGGCGCTGGCGGGCCGGTACGCGGGGCTCGACCGCTTCGAATGCCGGAAGCGGATCGTGGAGGACTTGCAGGCGCTGGGGCTGATCGAGCGGATCGAGCCGTACCGCCACGCCGTCGGTGTCTGCTACCGCTGCAAGACGGTCGTGGAGCCCCTGATCTCCACGCAGTGGTACGTGCGGACGAAACCGCTGGCGGAAGCCGCCATCAAAGCGGTGCGCAGCGGCCGCATCCGGATCGTGCCGCGCGCCTGGACGAAGACCTACTACCACTGGATGGAGAACATCCGCGACTGGGCGATCTCGCGCCAGCTCTGGTGGGGGCACCGGATCCCGGCCTGGTACTGCGACGCCGAGGGGACCGTCCACGTCTCGCGCACCGATCTGCCGGCGTGTCCCGGGTGCGGCGGCGCGCTCCGACAGGACAGCGACGTGCTCGACACATGGTTCTCCTCCGGTCTCTGGCCCTTCTCGACGCTCGGCTGGCCCGAGCAGACGGAGGATCTGCGGACGTTCTACCCGACCGCCTGTCTCGCCACCGGGTTCGACATCCTGTTCTTCTGGGTGGCCCGGATGGCCATGCTCGGGATCAAGTTCATGGGGGACGTGCCCTTCCGGGACGTCTACATCCATGCGCTGGTGCGGGACGCCGAGGGCGCCAAGATGTCCAAGTCCGAGGGCAATGTCGCGGACCCGCTCATGGTCATGGAGAAGTACGGGACCGACGCCTTCCGGTTCACCCTGGCGGCGCTTGCCGCGCAGGGGCGCGACATCCGGATGTCCGAGGACCGGATCGAGGGCTACCGGAACTTCGCCAACAAGATCTGGAACGCCGCGCGGCTGGTGCTCAGCAACCTGGACGGCTACGACCCGAGGCTGGCGAAGAAGGGGACGCCGTCGGTGGCCGACCGGTGGATCATGAGCCGGCTCCAGGCGACGACCAAGAGCGTGCGTCGGGCGCTGGACACCTACCGGTTCAACGACGCCGCCTCGGCCGTCTACCAGTTCCTGTGGCACGAGTTCTGTGACTGGTACCTGGAGATCGCCAAGCAGCGGCTCTACCAGACGGTCGATCCCGCGGCCCGGGCGGTGACGCAGCGGACCCTCGTGGAGACCCTGGAGGCCACGCTCAGGCTCCTGCACCCGTTCATGCCGTTCATCTCCGAGGAGATCTGGCAGCGGCTGCCCCACGCGGGGCCGTCGGTGATGATCGCGCCGTTCCCGAAGGCCCGCGGCCGCGCCCACGACGCCGCGGCCGAGGGCCGCATGGCCGCGGTCATCGCCATCGTGAGCGGCGTCCGGAACGTCCGGAGCGAGAGCCGCATCCCGCCCGGAACGGAGCTGCGCGCCACCGTGCGGCCCGGTGCCGGGAGCGACGTCGAGGCGCTCCGCGAGGCCGCATCCTTGATGGGAGCGCTGGCCCGCGCGGCGATCACGGTGGACCCTGCGGCCTCTCGTCCGGCCCACTCGGCGGTCGCCGTGGCCGACGGCTGCGAGGTGTATGTGGAGCTCGAGGGCGTGGTGGACCTGGGCGCGGAGCGCCAGCGCGTCCTCAAGGAGATCGACAGGGCGAGCCGCGAGATCACGTTCTTCGAGGGGAAGCTGTCGCGACAGGACTTCGTCGAGCGGGCCCCGGCCGACGTGGTGGCGCGGGAGCGGGAGCGCCTGGCCGCGACGCGCGCGGTGCTCGACAAGCTCACGGCGGGGCTCAAGGCGCTCGAGTGAGAGCCACCCCCGCGGTTTCGGGGCCGCACCTGGTGCGCTGGGTGGTTCGGGAGCTCGACACGGTGGACTCGACCCAGGCCGAGCTCGGCCGGCTGGCTCGGGCGGGGGCCCCGGAGGGCACGGCCGTCACGGCGCTTCACCAGGTGGCCGGGCGGGGCCGGTGGAGTCGCTCCTGGTGGGACACTCCGGGCGAGAGCCTGCTGGCCTCGATTCTTCTCCGGCCACCCGTCCCACCGAGCCGGGCGCCCCAGCTGACGCTGGTGGCCGTGGTGGCCGTGGTGGAGGCGCTCCAGGCCGCCGCGGGCGTGGGGGCGAGGATTCGCTGGCCGAACGACGTGATGGCGGCTGGCCGGAAGCTCTGCGGGATCCTGGCGGAGGCCTCGTCGGGGGCCGACGGCGGACTCCAGCACGTGCTGCTGGGAATCGGGATCAACGTGAACCAGACGGCCTTTCCTCCCGAGCTCGCCGATCGCGCGACCTCACTCCGGCTCCTGGCGGCCGCCCCGCAAGAGCGCGCGGCAGTGCTCGCGAGCCTCCTCGATGCGCTCGGACGCTGGTACGGGGTCTACCTTCGCGCCGGTCTCGGGCCGGTGCGGGAGGCGTGGCGCGCCGCGAGCGCCACGCTCGGCGAGCGGCTCGCGATGCCCGACGGGCGTGCGGGCGTGGCCGTGGACCTGGACGAGGAGGGGTCGCTCGTGGTGCGGACGGACGACGGCGGGCTCGCGCGGGTGTCGTCCGGGGAGATCGCCAATGCTGCTGCTCCTTGAGGTCGGCAACACCAACACGGGCGTCGGCGTGGCCGACGGGAGCCGCCTCGTGGCGTCCTGGCGGCTCACCAGCCGGCGCGAGCAGACGTCCGATGAGTACGGCATCTTCATCCAGAGCCTCCTCGCCTCCCGCGCGATCGAGCCGCGGGAGGTCACCGCGGTGGCCATCTCGAACGTCGTCCCGCCGGTGCAGCAGACGCTGGAGTGGATGTGCGAGGGGTACTTCGGCGTCCGGCCGTTCACGGTGCAGCCGGGGGTCAACGTGCCGCTCGCGTTCAACGTGGACAACCCGCGGGAGGTGGGCGCCGACCGGGTCTGCAATGCGGTCGCGGCCGTGGCGCTGTACGGGGCTCCCGTCATCGTGGTGGACTTCGGCACGGCGACCAACTTCGACTGCGTGGACGAGCGTGGCGAGTTCGTCGGGGGCGCCATCGCTCCCGGGCTCGTGACGGCGGCGGAGGCGCTGATCTCCCGCGCCGCGCGACTCTCGCGGGTGGAGCTCGTGGCGCCGCCGACGGCCATCGGCCGCAACACGGGGACCAACATCCAGTCCGGCGTCGTGCTGGGCTACGCGGGGCTCGTGGACGGGCTCATCCAGCGGATGCGCCGCGAGCTCCGGGGCGACGTGAAGGTGGTGGGCACGGGTGGGCTCGCCGCGCAGATGCGGGAAGTGGCCGCGAGCATCCAGACGGTGAACCCGACCCTGCGTCTGGAAGGGCTGCGCATGATCTGGGAGCGCGCGCAGGGTTGACAGGCTCAGGGGGGGTCCGTATACTGACCGCTAGATACAGTATGACTTGGCAGAACACTCTCTAAATATCGGGTGTGGCGCCGCCGCCGGGGCGCTCTCCCGGCCCCGGCGACCCGAAGGGGGACCACGGCATGGGGATGTGGGTCGGTCGCGGCCGGAAGGCTCGGGCGGCGTATGGTTTCGATGACATCGCCCTCGTTCCCGGGGCGGTGACCATCAATCCCAACGAGGTGGACATCTCGTGGGATCTCTGCGGTCGACGCTTCGAGATCCCCATCATCGCCGCGGCCATGGACGGCGTCGTGAGCCCGGCACTGGCCATGGAGATGGGCCGGCTCGGGGGCTTGGCGGTGCTGAACCTCGAAGGCATCTTCTCCCGCTACGAGAATCCCGAGGATGTCCTCGACCGCATCACCTCCGCCAGCCTGGAAGAGGCCACCAAGATCATCCAGGGAATCTACGGCGAGCCCATCAAGGAAGATCTGATCCACAAACGCATCACGGAGATCAAGAA
>MGBT01000034.1:9778-18212 GCA_001788395.1 Candidatus Rokubacteria bacterium GWA2_70_23 | reverse complement strand
ACAGTGCGGCGAACCACTGTTTGAAGCCCGAGAAGTGGACCTGATCCAGCAGGCGCTGGTCGCCCTCGACCGCGAGAGCCAGAAGCTCGTCGCAGCATCGTAGCCCACGTTCTCGATGTCGAGCGGTTGAGGGCCGGCCCTTCCACGGCGGTCTGTCCCCTCGAGCGCGGATGACGTCGGCGCCGTCCTACCCGACCAACAGGGCCGCGCGGCCGATCACCGTGCCCTGCTCGAGCCGCTCGTGCAGGGCCTCCGCCTCCGCCATGGGGCGGATGTCGGTGACCATCGGCCACACCTCTCCGCGGGCCACGAGCGCGAGGGTGTCGAAGACCTCGGAGCGCGTCACGTAGCGGCTGCCGAGGAGGTCGAGCTCCTTCAGGAGCATCTGCATGGCGTCGACCCGGAAGACCTTGCCGGCGCCGCCGAGCGTGACCATTCGCCCCTTGACAGCCAGGGACTGCACGGCCTGCTCCAGCGTCGCGCTCGACGAGACATAGTCCACGGAGACGTCCACCCCGCGGCCGCCGGTCAGCTCCCTCAGCGCCTCGACCACATCCTGGCGGGCGGCATCCACGACCTCGACAGCGCCGGCCCGGCGGCAGGCCTCGAACTTCTCGGCGGCGATGTCGACGGCGACCACCCTGGCGCCGGCCCACCTCGACAACATGATCTGGTGGATGCCCAGCCCGCCACCGGCGCCGAACACCGCCACCGTCTCGCCGGGCCGGGTGCCCGTCCGACGATTGACCTTGTACGGGGTGGCGAGGGCATCGCAGATGACGCCGATCTCGGCCGGGTGGGCGCGGTAGTCGAGGCCTTCCGGCAGCCGCAGGAAGTTGCGGGCCGGAAGCTTGATGTACTCGGCGTAGCCGCCGTCGCACTCCTTGCCGACATTGCCGCCCGAGCGCTCGCAGAGCGGCTCCAGGTTGGCGAGGCACATGCGGCAATGGCCGCAGAAGAGATAGTAGTAGGCGGTCACCGCGTCGCCGGCCTCGAGCCCGGTCACGCCCACGCCCAGCTCGACGATCTCGCCGGTGATCTCGTGGCCGATGATGCGCGGATACGCGAGCGGGATGCGACCCGCCTTGTAGTGCTGGATGGTGAGGCCCGAGCCGCAGGCCAGGACCCGCGCCACGGCCTCCCCCGGGCCGGCTACCGGATCCGGTACGATCTCCAGCGTGAAGGGCGCGCCGGGCGCCTTCAGGACCAGCGCCTTCATGCCGAGATCACGCGCCGAACATGAAGTTGGCGGCCTTCAGGAACAGCGTCCGGTTGACGCCGTCCGAGTGCAGGAAGGCGGCCGCGTCGCGGACCAGCTTCTCGACGCCGAACTCCTTCATGTAGCCGTGGCCGCCGTGGATCTCGAGGCACCAGGTGACGATCTTCCAGGCCGCCTGCGAGGCCATGACCTTGGGCAGGGCGCCCAGCGTCCGGTCCCAGCCATGCTCCTGGTGCTCGGCGAGCCAGCACGCCCGGTGGATGTAGGAGCGCGAGGCGTCGATGAGCATGCGCATCTCGGCCAGCTCGGCGCGGATGCCGTCATGCTCGATGAGCGGGGTGCCGCCCTGGACGCGCACCCTGGCCCACGCCACCGCCTTCTCGTAGGCCGCCACGGCGACTCCCAGCGCGCTGGCCCCGGCATAGGCGTTGGACTGCGGGAAGAACTCGGCGAGGACCCTGAAGCCGCGCCCCACCGCGCCCACGACGTTCTCGTCGGGGATGAAGCAGTCCTGGAAGATGAGCTCCGCGTTGTTGGCGAGGCGCTCACCCATCTTGTCGTGGACGATGCCGGTGGTGAAGCCGGGGCGGCCGCGCTCCACCAGGAAGCAGGTGGCGCCGTCGGCCAGCGGCTGGCCCGGATCGGTCTGCGCGAAGACGAGACAGTGGCTCGCCCGGTTGCCGTTGGAGATGAAGTGCTTGAGGCCGTTGAGGATGAAGCCGCCGGGGGCCTTGACGGCGGCGGTGCGGAAGGGCCTCGGATACGGCACCAGGTAGTCGGAGGCGACGTCGGGCTCGGTGATGCCGATGGCGAGCATGCCGCGGGGATCCGCGGCGAAGCCCGGGAGCACGCGCGCGCGCTGCTCCGGGTTCAGCGCCTTCTGCATGATCTGGGCGATCTTGAGCGTCTGGGCGAAGATCACGGACACCCCGAGGTCGCCCCGGCCCAGCTCCTCGATCACCATGGCGGTGGTCAGCGCATCGGCGCCGAGGCCGCCGTATTCCTTGCCGAGCGTCATGGTGCGGATGCCGACGGCATGCGCCTTCTCGACGATCTCCGCGGAATAGCCCTCGGCGGGATCGCGTCGCGCGTCCAGCTCCGCGGCCCGCGGCCGCACCTCTTCCTCGACGAACCGGCGCACCGTGTCCAGCACCGCCCGCTGCTCCTGCGTCTGCACGAACATGCGCTCCATCAGCCTGGCCTCCGTCCTTCGGGTTCCGCGATCGACAGGGTCGCGCGCGGTGTGAGCCGCTCAGGAACTGATCCACCGCACGACGCCGGTGACACCGTCCACGGCCACGAGGGCCCCGTCGGGGATGCGCTTCGTGGCCTCGGGCACGCCGAGCACGGCCGGGATGCCGCGCTCGCGCGCGAGCGCCGCCAGATGCGAGGTGCTCCCGCCGAGCTCGGCGACCACGCCCGCCACGCGCGGGAGCACCGCCGTGAGCGCGGGCCCCGCCACCTGGGTGACGAGCACGTCCCCGAGCCGGACGCGGCCGAGATCGTGCTCGTGGTCGACGATGCACGCGGGCCCCTCGCCCCACCCGATGCCCGCGGGGTGGCCGGTGAGCCCCGGATGGCGGAGCCAGATCTCGCCGGGCACCACGGCCGGGGCGGTGCGGAGCGGCCGCGCCTGGAGGATCTGTGGGCCGGTGGGGCCGAGCGCCCACTCCACCTCGACGGGTGCGCCGAACGCCTCCTCGGCGGTCAGCACCATGCGGCCGAGCGCCACGGCCTCCGCCTCGTCGAGACACGGCGCCGTCACCAGGCCGGGAGTCACGGCTTCCGGTCTTGGTCCCGCCCCGGGGGCGACGCGCACGAGCCGGTCCTTCCGCCCAGGCTCCACGTCCTCGAGTCTGCCGTCCCGGCCCAGGACAAACCGGTCGGGAACGACCTCGCCCTGGGCGATGGCCGATCCGAGCCCCCAGGTGCCCGTGATCAGCATCCCGCCCTCCGGGGTCCGCGAGAGCGCACCGCCGGCGGCGCGCGCCGGGACGAGCCGCTGGATGAGCACGGCCATGGCGGTGGCGCCAGGATCCACGCCGTGGACGCGCATGTAGCGCAGCGCCCGCGTCGCCCAGAGGGCGGCCCAGCAGGCGCGCACGGTCGTGAGGAGGTCGGTGGTGGTGTCCACGCCGAGGAAGGTCTCGAACTGCCCGGCAAAAGACGTCTCCGGGTTGTCCTCGATCAGCGCCGAGGAGCGCACGGCCAGGGGCGCGCCGGGTCCGGCGCCGAGGTCGCGCCACGCGCCGAGGAGCGCATTCGTGAGCGGCGGAGGGAGCGCCGTGCGCGTGAGGCCGAGCCTCACCGCCAGGGCGAGCCGGCGTGCCTCGGGCCGCTCGGCCTCGGCCACGCGACGGGCTGCATCGGCGACACCCGCCGCGGTCAGGGCCTCACGGTACGCGGCAGCGTCGAGGCACACCCCGTCGGGGACGGGCAAGCCGGCCAGGCGTAGCCGCGCCAGTCGCGCGGCTTTCGGCCCGACCCTGTCGGCCTCCAGCGCGGCCGGGCTTCCGAGCGGGATGACGACGGGGTCCATCTTCAATCGACGACGGTGATCTCCTCGACCGGGAAGGTGGAGATGATCTCCGTCTTGTCCTCGTGCACGATGAGCATCTCCTCGATGCGCACCCCCCACTCGTACTTCTTGCCGTGCTGGGTCTCGAGCGCGAAGACCATCCCGGCCTTGATCTCCAGCGGATGGTCCAGCGACCAGATGCGCGAGATCACCGGCTGGTCGTACTGGGCCAGGCCGAGGCCGTGCCCCCACAGGTTGGCGGCGGCCTGGTCCTCCTCCTCGTAGCCCCACGCCTCCTTGGCCGAGGGCCACTTGAGCGCGATGTCGCGCGTCGTGGCGCCGGGGCGCACCGCGTTGATGGAGTCGTAGAGCCACTTGAGCGCCGTGGCGTAGTAATCCTTCTGCTCCTGGCTGGGCTGCTTGCCGACGCAGTAGGTGCGGTAGTAGCAGGACTTGTAGCCGTTCCAGGTCAGCGCCGCGAGGTCCATGAACACGATCTCGCCGGGCCTGATGATCCGGTCGGAGAAGTTGCGCCAGTTGGGCCAGGTGTTGGGGCCGGAGGAGACGATGACGTCCTCCACGTCCTCCATGCCCGGGATCGCGTACAGGAACTCCATGATGTGCGCCACCACCTGGTTCTCGGTGAGCCCGGGCCTGAGGAAGCGCATGGTCTCCCAGTGGGCGGCATCCCCGATGGCGCCCACGATGCGCATGCACTCCTGCTCATCCACATTCTTGATGGCCCGGGCCTCCATCATGGGCGTCATGCCGTCGGCCCACTTGATCTTGGCCTCCTGGAACGCCTGGAGCATGTTGATGTCGACGAAGTCCACGCCGAGGGTCTGGTCGGCCACGCCGAACCGTTTCATCTCGTGCACGATGGCGTCCGTGAACTTCTTGACCTGCTGGCGGGAGGCGGGGCCGGCCGCCCCCTTGATCCACGCGTAGGACCAGCGGATGTTCTCCTGCGGGATCCAGGGGGCGTGGCGCTGGATCTGGAAGCCGATGTCACCCTGCTCGAAGAGCACGGGAGCGGCGTCCCCGCAGAGGAGCGCGTAGCGCAACCCAGGCTTGAGCCGGTTCCAGCCCGGCGTGAGCGTGCTCGTCACGTAGCGGACGTTCTCGTCGTACATCAGGAGGAGCGCGCCCAGGTTGTGGGCCTTCATCTTCTCGCGCGCGCGCTCGCGGCGGTACGTGCGGAGGCGGTCCCAGTTGATGCGCTCCTGCCAGTCGACGCCGACGATGCCGAAGTTCGCCATGGCGAGGATCTCCTTGCAGTGTGGATGGCCGCCCCCGAGGCGTCCGCTCTCTGTGCTGGTTCCGTACAGCAGAACGCGATTCCGCGGCGCACCCGTTGGTAACATCCCGGCCTCGGGCCTGTCAAATGGAAACGCGCCCGACGCGGGCTACCGTGCGGGCGGGACGATGGGCAGCAGGAGATGCGACAGCCGCCTGCGGCCGCAGTGAAGCGTGACCGTCTTGCCGAAGATCTCCGGCGGCCGGTCGCGCGGGTCGTTGTGCTGGAAGGGGCCGACGCCGGTGAAGACATCGCCGAGCACGGCCAGCCCCGCCCCCGGCCCGCCGGGATGCTCGTAATCGCGTCCCCGCACGGTGAGTGCGAGGCGATAGCCGGCCGGCACCACGATGGAGGTCGGCCAGATCTCGACGTCCAGCTCGTACACCCGCCCGGGAGTGAGCGGCTCCTTCTCGTCGTGGGCGTGGTACGGGCGGTGCGGGAGCGTCAGGGCGGGGTCCAGCTTCCGGTGCGAGGCCCGGAGCCACCCCTGAGCGATGGGGGTGTGCGGGTCGAGCGCGCCCTGGAACACGACCTCCTTCATGTTCGGGCTCAGCACGCGAACGATCAGGAACAGGTCGGCGTCCGCGGTCTCGGACGACACGAACAGCTTGGCCGCGATGGGGCCGGTGATCTCGGTTTCCGCCTTGAGCGGCGTCGTCAAGAACGTGACCCCCTCGCCGAACCCGCTGTACGTCACGCTGCCGTCCCGGCCGAGCGGCGTGTTGACGAGGCCGTGATCGGCCGGGTTCAGGTAGAGCCTGGTCCACCGCGTGCGGGCCAGCGGCCATTCGCTCTCGTGCCGCTCGACGAACTTCTCCCCTGGGTGGCGCACCTGAAGCACGACCTTCGGCTGCTTTCTCCATCCGGTGTCTTCGCCCTTGAGGAAGTGGCCGAAGAACCTCTTCTGCAGGCCCACGCCGTAGTCCGTGTAGAAGTGGGTCCAGTGCTCGATCCCGTGCACCTCGAGCCACTTCTGCTTCGAGGCCGCGCGCATGAACCCCTCGAAGTTGCCGCGCGGGTGCAGGCCCTGCCCGCCCCAGTTGGCCGCGGAGAGCAGGGGCACCGTCACCTTCGACCAGTCGGGCATGCGCGAGCGCCAGTACTCGTCGGTGGCCAGCGGGTTCCTGTAGCAGTCCTCGTAGAAGTCGTGGCGGGTGGCGCCGAGCTCCTCCTCGGTCAGCGTCGGCGGCCCGGACACCCAGTCTCCGGTCATCCGGCTCCGGTAGCCCCGCGTGCCGCGGCCGTGCTGCACCCTCACGATTTGCGATGGGAACCAGGCCCTGCCGAAGGTGCAGAGGATGCCGCCGTGGTGGCTGAGGTCACGGTAGAAGTCGGCCGCGCCCTCCCAGATGCAGATGGCGGCCAGGTGCGGCGGCTGGAGGGCCGCCACCTGCCACTGGTTCATCGCGTAGTAGGAGATGCCGTTGAGGCCGATCTTGCCGGTGCTCCACGGTTGCGCGGCCGCCCACTCGATGCAGTGGTAGAGGTCCTTCGCCTCGCGGGCCGACCAGATGTCGAGGAAGCCGGGTGACCGGCCGGCGCCGCGCGAGTCCACGCGCACGCAGGCATAGCCGTCAGGCACCCACTTCTCGGGGTCCACGACTTCCCAGTTCTGATACGTGTTGGTGGAGCCCGCCAGGACATCCGGGTGCTGCTCGATCATCCGGCGCCACTGATCGGTGTAGAGGTCCTCGAAGTGCAGCCACTTGGCGTAGGGGCCGCAGGACACGATGACCGGGTGCGTGCCCGCCCCGGTCGGCCGATAGACGTCGGCGCGCAGGACGAGGCCATCGTCCATGGTGATGGGCACGTCCCACTCGATGCGCATCCCGTCGCGGACCTCGCTCGTGAACTCGCTCATGGTCTTGCTTCATAGCAGCCGCGCTGATCGCCTGTCAAACCCAATCGCGCCGCGCCCGCCCGGGATCCGGCTGGTTGACTTGGGTTTCGCCCCCGTGCTAACTGGGGGGGCGCCATGAAGCTCCACGCGGAATCCACGGCGGTCCTCGCCATCGACATGCACCGCGGGCATCTCGATCCCGCCGTCGCGACGCTCCCGCTCGCCGCCGAGCGCTGCGGGCCGGTCATCGCCCGCGCGGCGGATCTCTTCGGGCAGCTCCGGGCCATCGGCGTCCCCATCGTCCACGTCGTCACCGAGTACCGCGACGCCGGGGAAATCGCCGCGAACCCGTTCTGGAAGGCGATCCACGACGATCCGGCCAAGGCGAGGCAGGGCATCCTGCGCCACAACCTGGCGGGCAGCCCCGGCACCGAGATCATTCCCGCGCTCCTCGCCGACGGAGACCTGGTCGTCAGGGGCAAGAAACGCTACAGCGCCTTCCACGCCACGGACCTGGAGTTCCTGCTGAAGAGCCGCGGCATCCACACGGTGATCCTCGCCGGCATCAACACGACGAGCTGCATCCTGTGCAACGCCTTCGAGGCCACCAACCGGGACTTCAGCGTGGTCATCGCCTCGGACGCGGTGGACTCCATGGACGGCGAGGAGATGCACCGGTTCGCGCTGCGCCTCATGGGCGCCACCGTGGGCTGGCCGCTGACCAGCCCGGAGATCGTCAAGGCCCTCAGGGCCTGAGCCGTGCCCGGCGCGGGCCCGCCGCCGCGCCAGGGTCTTTCCCGAGGGAGGTGCCCGTGAAGCTGCCCCGCGAACGCTTCGACTACTCGCCCATGGTGAGCCGCCGCCCGTGGAAGCTGCCCAAGGGCGCGCGCATCGCCGTCTGGACCATCGTCAATGTCGAGGAGTGGGATATCGAGAAGGCCATGGCCCGGCAGATCCTGACGGCGCCGCAGGGGGTGGCCACGGTGCCCGACGTGCCCAACTGGGCCTGGCACGAGTACGGGATGCGCGTGGGGTTCTGGCGGATGCTCGAGGCCCTCACGAAGCGCAAGATGCGCGCGACCACCGCCATCAATGCCAACGTGTGCCGCTCGTATCCACCGGTGGCGCAGGCCATGCTGGACGCCCGCTGGGAGTTCATGGGCCACGGGGTCAGGCAGGGGGCCCTGCACACGCTCCCCGACCAGCGGGCCGCCATCGGGGAGGCCGTCGAGATCATCCGGCAGTTCACGGGCAAGAAGCCCAAGGGCTGGCTCGGTCCCGGACTCAGCGAGACGTGGGAGACGCTGGACCTGTTGGCCGAGGCGGGAATCGAGTACGTCTCGGACTGGGTCACCGATGACCAGCCCTACGAGATCCGGACGCGGGCGGGCGCGCTGGTGTCGGTGCCCTATACGCTCGAGCTGAACGACATCCCCATGATGGCGATCCAGCACCACACCTCGGCCGAGTGGGTGCGGCGGGTGAAGGACCAGTTCGATCGGCTCCACGCCGAGGGAGCGAAGAACCCGCGCGTCATGGCGCTGGCCGTCCACCCGTACA
>MGBT01000034.1:0-9582 GCA_001788395.1 Candidatus Rokubacteria bacterium GWA2_70_23 | reverse complement strand
CGCGGAGCGAAGGGCCCGCCACACCTTCTCGCTCGTGAGCGGCATATCGAGGTCGGTGACGCCGAGGGGCGCGAGGGCGTCCAGCACGGCGCTGACGATGGCCGGAGGCAGGGCGATGCACCCGGCCTCGCCGAGCCCCTTGGCGCCCAGCGGGTTGAGCGGCGAAGGCGTGACGGTTGCCGCGAGCACCGGCTCAGGGAAGTCGCCGAGGCGCGGGACCGCATAGTCCATCAGGCTGCCGGTGAGGAGCTGTCCGTCCTCGTCGTAGACGAGAGCCTCCAGGAGCGCCTGGCCCGCGCCCTGGGCATAGGCCCCGTGGAGCTGGCCTTCGGCCAGGAGCGGATTGACCACCACGCCGGCGTCGTCCACCCAGACGCAGCGGGTGAGGGAGACTTGCCCGGTGTCCGCGTCGATGCGGATCACGGCCACGACCGAGCCGAAGCTCCACGCCTCTCCGCCGCCCTCGAAGAATGCGGTTGCTTCCAGGCCCGGCGGGGCACCACGTAGGCGCCGGGCATGGTGCGGGCCGCGTTCCAGGCCGGAACCCCACCGCTCATGGTCAGCCGGGTGCCGAGCGGGAAGAGGACCCGGGCGCGCAGCCCGAGGATCCTTCCGTCGCCGGACACGGCCAGCTCGGCGTCGATGGAGCCGCCACGCCCCTGCTGGGTGGTCAGGAAGTCCTCGCTGCGGGTGGCCACCCACTTGACCGGGCGGCCCAGGGACAGCGCGAGCCAGGCCACGAGCACATCCTCGGCATAGGGACTGCCCTTGACCCCGAACCCGCCCCCCACCAGCGGGGCGACGACGCGGATCCTCGACTCCGGGAAGCCGATGCAGGCCGCGACGTCAGCGCGGACGCGGAACGGCGCCTGGGTGGAGGCCCAGAGGCGAAGCTCGCCCGTCGCCGGGTCGTGCCAGGCGAGGATGCCGCGAGGCTCCATGGCCATGGCGGAGAGCCGGGGCTGCTGTACCTCGACCCGCACACGATGGGCCGCGGCAGCGAATGCCGCCTGGGTGTCGCCGGCACGCCAGCGATGGGGGAGGACCAGGTTGTCGCCGAGCGCCTCGAAGAGGGCGGGCGCGCCGGGCGCCAGCGCCGCTGCGGCCCCGGCCAAGGGCGGCAGCGGCTCATACTCCACCTCGACTCGCTCGGCGGCATCCCGGGCGAGGGACATGCTCTCGGCCACGACGGCGGCCACAGGCTCGCCGACGCCACGGACGACGTCCCTGGCGAGGAGCGGCGGGAGCGGGACCTTCATGCTGGGTACGATCCGGTTCGGGCGGGGGTGGCCGAGATGGGCGACGTCGGCCCCGGCCACTACCGTGACGACGCCGGGCGCCCCGCGCGCGGCCGCGACGTCCAGCCGCGCGAGGCACGCATGCGCATGCGGGCTCCGGACCACGGCGACGTGGAGCGTGCCCGGAAGGCGCACGTCGTCGGTGTAGAGGCCTGCGCCCACGAGCAGCGGGCGGTCCTCGACCCGCCTGAGCGGGCGGCCGACGTGAGGGCCGCTCACCGCTTGATCACGCCCTCCACCTGCTTCTGCACCGTGGCCATCGCCTCCTTCGGCGTCACCTTGGCGTCCACCGCTCCGTCCAGCTGCTTCTTGAGGATGATGGCCGGCAGCGCCCAGTGCCGGTCGTAGAGCCACTCGATGCGCGGGATGCCGAGATAGCCCGAGTAGTGATTGAAGAGGCCGATGCCCGGGTTGAAGATCCACACGTGAAGCCACAACCATACTAGAGCCCTCCCGCCTCCGCAAACCCCCGATGGGCGAGCCGCAGCCGTGAGAGCGAGGCGAGCGGATCTGGGAAGTCGGGCCCGGCGGGCGCCCGCGACCGGGCCGCGCGACAGCGCTTGACATGGATCGGGGCCGCGCCTAGAGTCGGCCCACATTCCGATCCTGACCGCCCGAGGAGCGCGGGAGACATGATGCCAGTTCATCGGGTTCCGCTGGGTCCTGGCTCCGTCCTCCCGAGACGCCTTGGGCGTCCTCGCGACCCACCGGGCGAGCGCGCCTGCCGCTGCCCTGAGCGCTCCCCAACACTCACTTGCGGAGGAGGACTCCCGTGGCCAAGAAAACGGTGAAGAAAGCGACCAAGCCAGCCACGAAGAAGGCACCGAGCAAAGCCAATCCCAAGGGCCCGAGCGTGGCCGAGGCGATCCACAGGCTCGACGCGGCGTTCACGAAGGCGGTGAGCGCCAAGGACTCCCAGGGCCTCGTGTCGGCGTTCTACGCGCTCGACGCCGTGCTCATGCCGCCGAACCAGCCCGCCATCGTGGGGCGCGAGGGGATCCGCGCCGCGCTCCAAGGCATGATGGACGCGGGCGTGACGGGCCTCAAGCTGGAGACGATCGAGGTCGGCAGCGCGGGTGACCTGGCCTGGGAGCGGGGCAAGTACACGCTGTCCATCTCCCCGCCCGGCGGCACCCCCATCCAGGATGTCGGCAAGTCCCTCGTGGTGTTCCGCCGGCAGCCCAACGGCTCGTGGCGGGCGATCGTGGACATGTACAGCAGCGACCAGCCGGCGCAGTAGACACGCCCACCGGACGAGAGGCCGGGGCGCGGCCGAGGGAATCGCCGCTCCCGGCTGTCTCTGTGCCTCCTCGACCACGGAGCCCCGCGGGCTCCGGAAGAACCCCGCTCCCGCCACCCTCTTGTCTCCCTCGGGCATGGCTGGCGCCGCGGCCGGAGCCGGCGCGGGAGGGATCGCCGCCCCCGCCGTTCTCCGGCCCGCCACGCCCCCCGGCGGCTCGCCGGGGGCGGCGGGCGGGTCCACGAATAGGGCGGGCTACCGAGCCTCGCGGAATGCGGTGAGGGTGTCCCCGTCAGAGCGCGAGGGTCGCGGGAGCGCCGTCTGGCGAGCCGTGTCGCGGTGCTCCGCTCCGGGCGGGGCGAGCGCGCGAGGCTCTCGGCACGGACCCCCGGTCGGGCCCGGAAGCGACCCGCCGCCGGGGGCTGGGGGCCGCGCTCGCGCCGCCCGAGCGAGCGTCGGCGTACAGGCGAGCCAGTCCCGGCGCGACTGCGGCCTCCGCGCTCTGGCAAGGGAGTCACGATATTGCAGGGGACTCGGTGGCGCAGGGCACCAGGGTGGCGGTAGAGTTGGGGAAACGATCGTCATACCAGCGGCCTGCGTGCTCTCCACAATTCGGCACGGCCAGGACGCCCACGGGAGAACGTGAGAGATGCCAGAGAGCGACGTGCTGAGGATCGCCAACTGCAGCGGGTTCTACGGGGACCGCCTCTCCGCCGCGAAGGAGATGGTCGAGGGCGGGCCCATCGACGTGCTCACGGGCGACTACCTGGCCGAGCTCACCATGGCCATCCTCTTCAAGAGCCGACTCAAGAAGCCCGAGACCGGCTACGCGACGACCTTCCTCGCCCAGATGGAGCAGGTGATGGCCACATGCCTCGACCGGGGCATCCGGGTCGTGGCCAATGCGGGCGGGCTGAACCCCGCGGGTCTCGCCCAGGCGCTGGGCGGCGTCGCTGCCAAGCTCGGCCTCAAGCCGCGCATCGCCTACGTGACCGGCGACGACGTGCTCGGGCGCCTCGAGGCCTGGCAGCAGGCGGGCCATCCGCTCGCCCACCTCGACCGGGGCCGGCCGCTCAAGGACCTCAAGGCGCCCGTGGTCACCGCCAATGCCTATCTCGGCGGCTGGGGCATCGCCGAGGCGCTCTCGCGGGGCGCCGACATCGTCATCACCGGACGGGTCACTGACGCCGCGCTGGCGCTGGGGCCGGCGGCGTGGCGCTTCGGCTGGAAGCGGGAGGACTGGGACCGCCTCGCCTCGGCCATCGTGGCCGGGCACATCATCGAGTGCGGCGCCCAGTGCTGCGGGGGCAACTACTCCTTCTTCCAGGAGGTCCCCACCTACGACCGCATCGGCTTCCCCATCGCCGAGATGGCGGCAGACGGCTCCTTCGTCATCACCAAGCACCCTGGCACGGGCGGGCAGGTGTCCGTCGGGACCATCACCGCGCAGTTGCTCTACGAGATCGACTCCCCGCGTTATCTCAACCCGGACGTCACCGCCCGCTTCGACACGATCCAGCTCGCCCAGGAGGGTCCGGACCGCGTGCGCGTCACGGGCGTCAGGGGCGAGCCGCCGCCGGCGACGACCAAGCTCTGCCTGAACTACTTCGGCGGCTACCGCAACAGCCTCACCTTCGTGCTCACGGGGCTCGACGTCGCGGAGAAGGCCAAGCTCATCGAGGACACCTTCTGGAAGATGGTGGGCGGCCGGGAGCGGTTTGCGGAGACGGCCGTGTCGCTGCTCCGTCACGACCGCGAGGATCCGGAGACGAACGAGACCGCGCTGGCGCACCTCAAGATCACCGTGAAGGATCCGGACGCGGCGAAGGTCGGGCGCGCCTTCAGCAACAAGGCCATCGAGATGGCGCTGGCCCACTACCCCGGCTTCCACATGACGGCGCCGCCGAGCGAGGAGACGGCCTACGCGGTGTACTGGCCCGCCGTGATCCCCGCCCCCCTCATCGAGCAGGAGGTGCACCTGGACGGGGAGACGGTTCGGATCCCGCCCGTGCTGCCGCCAGCCGATGCGCCGGAGGTGCGCCTGCCGGTCCCCGCGCTGCCCCCCGCGCCGACAGGCCCTACCACGCGCGTGCCGCTGGGGCGCGTGGCGGGCGCGCGCTCGGGCGACAAGGGCGGCAACGCCAACGTGGGCGTGTGGGCGCGGGATCCGCGGGCCTATGCGTGGCTGCTCGAGACGCTCACGGCCGACAGGATCCGGGCCCTCATGCCCGAGGCCCGCGGGCTCGTCGTCGAGCGCCACCCGCTGCCCAATCTCCTCGCCATCAACTTCGTGATCGAGGGGCTGCTCGGCGAAGGGGTGTCGGGGTCCACGCGGAGCGATCCCCAGGCCAAGGGGCTCGGCGAGTATCTGCGCGCCAAGCTCGTGGAGGTTCCCGAGACCCTGCTCGGATGAAGCTCGTCTGCTGGAACGTCAACGGCATCCGCGCGGTGTGGAAGAAGGGCTTCCGGGACTTCCTCGACGCCGAGCAGCCGGACATCCTGTGCGTGCAGGAGACCAAGATCCAGCACGACCAGCTCACGGAGGCCTTGCGGAGCCCGGCCGGCTACCGCTCCTACTGGAACGCGGCGGAGAAGAAGGGGTACAGCGGCACCGCGACCTTCACGCGTGAGGAGCCCGCGCGCGTCGCCACCGAGTTCGGCTCGCCGGTGCTCGACGCCGAGGGGCGCATCGTCCACACGGAGTTCCCCGACTTCCACCTCTTCAATGTCTACTTCCCCAACAGCGCCATGGGGCCCGAGCGGCTTCGCCACAAGCTCAGCTTCTACGACGAGTTCCTCCGGCTCGCGGAGTCGCTGCGGCGGAGCGGCAAGGGAATCGTGGTCTGCGGTGACGTCAACACGGCGCACGAGGAGATCGATCTGGCCCGCCCGAAGGAGAACGCGACCAGTCCGGGCTTCCTGCCCGTGGAGCGCCAGTGGGTGAGCCGCCTGCTCGCCCACGGCTACGTGGACACCTTCCGGCTCTTCACGCGCGAGCCCGGGCACTACACCTGGTGGGATCTGAAGAGCGGCGCGCGGGCGCGCAACGTGGGCTGGCGCATCGACTACTTCTTCGTCTCCGAGGAGCTGCGCCCTCGTGTCCGCGCGGCCGGCATCCTCCCGCACGTGCTGGGCTCGGACCACTGCCCGATCACGCTCACGCTCGGGTGAGGGACCCCGTGCTATGCTCCCGGGCGTGTCTCGATCGGCCGACATCGCCATCATCGGCGCCGGCATCGTCGGGCTCGCCACCGCCGTCGCCCTGAGCGAGCGGCACCCCCGCGCGCGGCTCGTGGTGCTGGACAAGGAGCCGCGCGTCGCGGCCCACCAGACCGGGCACAACAGCGGCGTCATCCACTCCGGCATCTACTACAAGCCCGGCTCCCACAAGGCCCGGCTCTGCGTGGATGGGGCGCGGCTCATGACCGAGTTCTGCGACGCCCGCGGCATAGCCTACGAGCGCTGCGGCAAGGTCATCGTGGCCACGGACGAGACGGAGGTGCCGCGCCTCGAGGCGCTCCACGAGCGCGGGACGGCCAATGGCGTGCCGGGGCTGCGGCTCCTGTCGGGGGACGAGGTGCGCGAGCACGAGCCGCATTGCCGCGCCGTGCGCGGGCTGCTGTCGCCGGCCACGGGGATCGTGGACTACGGCAAGGTCGCCGAGGCCATGGCCAAGCTGGTCGTGGAGCGCGGCGGGGGGATCCTCACGGGAGCGCGCGTCACGGCCATCCCGCGCGCCGGCGCAGAGCGCATCCTCGAGACCACCGCCGGGCCCGTCGGGGCCCGCCACCTCATCAACTGCGCCGGCCTCCACTCGGACGCGGTGGCGCGCCTCATGGGCCTCCGCCCCGAGGTGCAGATCATCCCGTTCCGCGGCGAGTACTACGTGATCCGCCCGGCGCGGCGCTTCCTGGTGCGCAACCTGATCTACCCCGTGCCGGACCCGGCGTTCCCGTTCCTCGGGTTGCACTTCACCCGCACCATCCACGGCGAGATGGAGGCCGGGCCCAACGCGGTGCTGGCCTTCGCCCGAGAGGGCTACCGGCTGGCCACCGTCCGGCCGGGCGAGATGCTCGGCACCTTGGCCTATCCGGGGTTCTGGAACATCGTGCGGCGCCACTGGCGCATGGGCAGCTACGAGATGTGGCGCTCGCTGTCCAAGGCGGCCTTCGTCCGCTCGCTCCAGCGCCTGGTGCCCGAGATCCGCCCCGGCGACATCGAGCGGGGCGGGGCCGGCGTGCGGGCCCAGGCCGTGGCGCCGGACGGGGCGCTCGTGGACGACTTCACGATCACGGTGGCGGAGGGCGCCATCCACGTGCTCAACGCGCCCTCGCCTGCCGCCACCGCGTCGCTGGCCATCGGCCGGCACATCGCCGGCCTGGCCGCGGAGCACTTCGGGCTGTAGGAGGCGGCCGAACAGGGCCCACCTGCTTCGTTGGCGCCCTCGGCCGCACGCTCAACGTGGCTCGCTCACGCTCGCCCGGATCTCCGGATCCGCTCACCTCGCCTCCGGCTCGGCTCGCCAAGCGGAGTACGCCTCGCGTGCGGCCGTCGGGCGCCGCCTCGCATCTGGACCCTTTTCGGCCGCCTGCCGGGATCTGGGAGGTTTGCAGGCGTCAGGGCTGGGGGGCGCGGGCTTCGGCTGCGCGCGCGCGATCCTCCGCGGCGCGAGCGCGGTCCTCGGCCTCCAGCATGCGCGTGGCGAGCTGGCGGATCAGCGCGAGCGCCAGCGCCGGGTTCGAGCGCACCAGGTGCTCCAGGCGGTTGGCCGGAATGAGCATGAGCGTCACCGGCCCGGCCGCCACGGCGTCGGCCGAGCGCGGCGCATTGCGGAAGAGCGCCAGCTCGCCGAGCAGGTCGCCCTTGCCGATGACCCGGAGCACGCGGTGCTCCTCGCCGAAGCGCCGCCGGATCTCCACCTTGCCCTCGTGCACCATGAAGGCCTCGCCGCTGGCGCTGTCCCCCTCGCGGAAGATGAAGTCCCCGGGCTTGAACGTCCTGGTCGGCACATCCCCGATCTGACGGCTCATGCCTTGCCCTCGTGGTATAAAATAGCCCGCAGTGGCCCCCATGGTACGCCGATTCGCCCTCCCCGCGGCAGTCATCCTGGCCCTCGCGGCTGGCGCGCCCGGACCGCTGAGCGCCCGGACGAGCGTCACGGTGCAGGAGGCGTTGCTGCGCGCCAAGCCCGCCGTCGTGCTCGTGATCGCCGAGGTGTCCGCGGAAGTCACGCTCGACTGCGGCGCCGGCCCCACCACCGTGACGCCGCCGGTGTTCCGCGAGACCGGCACCGGGTGGTTCGTGGACGGCCGGGGGTGGATCATCACCAACGGGCATGTGGTGCAGCCCGCGCACACGCCGCCCCGCTGGCTCGTGAATCAGCAGGCCCAGCGTGCGGTGACGACGGCATGCCTGCCGAAGGTGCTGCAGCGCCAGGGCATCATCCCGGGCGAGCGTCCCGATGTCGAGGACGCGGTCAAGCGCCGGTTGCTGGACCAGGTGCTGCCGACGACGAAGGTGAAGCTCAACCCGCAGGTGTCGGTGGTCATCTCGAGCGGCGCGCGCTTCAAGGCCGAGGTGAAGAAGTACAGCCCGCCGGTGAGCAACGAGCCCGGCGTCATGTCGGGACGGGATCTGGCGCTCCTCCTGATCCCCGGCGCGGAGTTCCCCGTGCTTCCCCTGGCCGACTCCAAGGTAGGGCGGATCGGCGACCCCATCCACATTCTCGGCTTCCCCGGCGTGGTGCTCTCCCACGAGCTCCTGAACCAGTCGGCCAGCGTCGAGGCCTCGGTGACCAACGGCGCCGTGTCCGGGTTCAAGCAGGACGTGACCAACCAGCCGGTGATCCAGACCGACGCGCCCGCGGCCTGGGGCAACTCGGGCGGGCCCGCGGTGGACCAGAAGGGCGCCGTGCTGGGCGTGCTCACCTTCGTGTCGCTGGCGCCGGGGCCGGAGGGCTCCATCGTCCAGGGCTTCAACTTCGTCATCCCCTCGGACGCGGTCCGCGAGTTCGTCAAGGACACCGAGGTGAAGATCGAGGGGAAGAGCAAGTTCACGGACGCCTGGTTCAGCGGGCTCCGGGAGTTCTTCAGCGAGGACTGGAAGGCCGCCGCGCGGTACTTCGAGGCGGCGGACAAGCTGGTGCCGAACCTGCCCGACGTCAAGCGGGTCCTGGGAGAGACGCGCGAGAACATCAAGAACCCGCCGCCGCGGCCCTTCCCGTGGTTCTGGGTGGCGGTGGGGGTCACGCTGCTGAGCGGCGCGGGCTACGGCGGCCAGTTCGGGCTGCGCTGGCACAGGAACCGCTACCGGATCCAGCCCTCGGAGGTGATCCGGATGCTCGAGGCGGGCAAGGCGCCGATCGTGCTCGACGTGCGCAGGACGGAGGTGTACGACGCCCTGCCGCTCAAGATCCCGAACTCGGTGCGGCTCGCTCCCGAGGAATTGGCGAGCGGCGTGGGCGGGCTCGAGCTCGACACCACGCGCCCGGTGGTCGCCTACTGCACCTGACCCGACGAGGCCACGAGCGCCCGTGTGGCGCGCGATCTCAGGAAGCTCGGGTTCAGGGACGTCCGCATCCTCAAGGGCGGCCTCGGGGCCTGGACCAACGCGGGGCTTCCCATCGAGACCCGCTCGGACATCTCCGCCGTGGGGCTCGAGCTCTACAAGGCGCTCGCCGGCGGCAACGTCTGAGGCCCGGCCGGAAACGAAAGCGGGGAGGCCCGTTCCCGAGCCTCCCCGAAGCATCCCCCCGAAACGCCCAACGGCGTTTGGGGCCCACTACGTCATGCCGGGCCCCGCAGGGCGACCGGCGGCGGGCTAAAAAGCCCGTCCTCAGGTAGTTGGGTCTTCCTGGCGACCCCAGCTTCCGCCTCTCCCAGCCGTCGCGCAAGCCCCCAGTGGCCTCGGTGCGTCAGCCTCGCTGCGTCAACGGGCTACGAGCAGCCGGTCGTGGTGCCGCAGGTGATGCACTTGAGGCAGGTGCCGTTCCGCACCATGGTGAACTGGCCGCAGTCCCCGCAGGGATCGCCCTCGTAGCCCTTG
>MGBT01000033.1:8630-28773 GCA_001788395.1 Candidatus Rokubacteria bacterium GWA2_70_23 | reverse complement strand
GGGATGGTCTGACGCGCGGCGACGCGCCGCCACGAGTGGTGCATCCCGAAGGTCATGAGCCCGTTCATCAGGTCGTAATGCCGCGCGATGCGCGAGAACATCTGGCTGACAAAGCGGGCCTTGTCCGGTCCCGTGCCGAGCTGCGCCTCCGTCACGCCCAGAGTCCCGCGAGCACGGCGGCGAGCAGGATCACCGAGATGTAGCCGTTCACGTTGAAGAAGGCCATGTCCAGCCGCGAGAGGTCGGTGGGGGAGACGAGCGAGTGCTCGTAGACGAGGAGCCCCGCCACCACGAGCACCCCCACCCAGTAGAGGACCCCGAGCCCCATGACGGCGCCGAGCGCCGCGAAGGCCCCCACCGTGAGCACGTGGCAGGCCTTCGCCGCGTGGAGCGCGGCTGCCACGCCGAAGCGCGCCGGCACCGAGTGGAGGCCCTCGGCGCGGTCGAAGTCCACGTCCTGGCAGGCGTAGATGAGGTCGAAGCCCGCGATCCACACCGTGAGCGCGAACCAGAGAATGAACACCGGCGGGTCGAAGGTCTCGCGCACCGCGATCCAGCCCCCGGCGGCGGCGATCCCGTCCGTGAAGCCGAGGATCCAGTGCGAGAGCCAGGTGACGCGCTTGGTGTAGGAGTAACCCACGAGGAAGAGGACGGCGATCGGCGACAGCGCGAGGCAGAGCGGGTTGAGCTTCGCCGCCGAGACGAGGAGGAGCGCGCCGGAGAGAATCGCCGCGGCGCCGACCTGCCGCGGGCTGAGGAGGCCCGAAGGCAGGTGGCGGGCCCGCGTGCGCGGGTTGCGGGCGTCGATCCACCGGTCCGCCAGGCGGTTGACGCTCATGGCGAGCGTGCGCGCGCCTGCCATGGCGAGCGTCACCCAGACGAGGACGCGCCAGCCGGGCCAGCCGTCGGCCGCCAGCACCATCGCCACGTAGGCGAAGGGCAGGGCGAAGACGGTGTGCTCGAACTTGATCGCGTCGAGGAGGTGCCGGACCGCTCGCACGCTAGCCCGCCCTATTCACGAACGCGGCTCCTGCGTTCCACGCCGCCCCTCACCCTGTCCCTCTCCCCCTCCGGGGGCGAGGGAGCTGCAACGACCCCCTCTCCCGCTGGAGGGAGAGGGCCGGGGTGAGGGTGGGCCGTCTCTTCGTGCATGATGCGCGCTAGAGCAGGCCGTATTCCTGCCAGCGCCGGGCGACCAGGGCGCGGATGTCCTCGCTCATGACGATCTCGTCGGGCCACGGCTGGCCGATGTCGTCCATCGCGCCCTTCTCCGTGGCATCGATGCCCAGCTTGCCCCCGAAGCGGTGGCGAAGCGCCGCGTGGTCGAGGTCGTCCGTGGGCCCCTCGATCACGACGAGATCGCGCCGGGGATCGATGTTGCCCGTCGCCCGCCACGCCACCTCCGACAGGTCGTGGACGTTGACGTGCTCGGAGACCACCACGATGGTCTTGGCGAGCATCATGAGGCCGAGCCCCCAGAGCGCGTACATGACCTTGCGCGCCTGCCCCGGGTAGCGCTTGCGAATGGACACGATCACCAGGTTGTGGAAGACGCCCTCGGCCGGCATGTTCATGTCCACGACCTCGGGGAGCAGGAGCCGGATGATCGGCAGGAAGATCCGCTCCGTCGCCTTGCCCAGCCAGTAGTCCTCCTGGGGCGGGCGGCCGACGATGGTCGTGGGGTAGATCGGGCTCTTGCGCCGGGTGACCGCCGTCAGGTGGAACACCGGGTACTCGCGGGCGAGAGAGTAGTAGCCGGTGTGATCGCCGAAGGGCCCTTCCACACGCCGCTCGGTCGGGTCCACGTAGCCCTCGAGGACGATCTCGGCCTCCGCCGGAACCTCGAGGTCGATGGTCTTGCACGCGACCATGGGGACGCCCAAGCCGCGGAGCCACCCGGCGAACACCATCTCGTCGACGCCCGGAGGCAGGGGCGCCGAGGCCGAGTAGATGGCCGCGGGATCGCCGCCCAGCGCGATGGCCACCTCCATCCGGCCGCGCGCCGTCTCCTCCGCCACGCGATGATGCTCGGCCGAGCCCTTGTGGATCTGCCAGTGCATGCCGAGCGTGCGGTCGTCGTAGACCTGCAGGCGATACATGCCCACGTTGCGCGCCGCCGACACGGGGTCGCGCGTGAAGACCATCGGCAGCGTGATGTAGCGCCCGGCGTCCCCCGGCCAGCACTGGAGGATCGGCAGCCCCGCGAGGCTCGGCGCCGCCGTCTCCACCACCTCCTGGCAGGGCGCCGAGCGCACGCGCTTGGGCCCGGCCTTGGCGAGAGCGAACAGATCCCCGAGTCGGCGGAGCTTGTCGAAGAAGCCGCCGGGCATCTTGAGGTCGAGGAGGTGCGCGACGCGGGCGGAGAGGTCGTCGAGCCCCTCGACCCCCAGCGCCGCGGCCATGCGCTGCGGCGACCCGAAGGCGTTGATGAGGATCGGCATCGAGAAGCCCTGGACGTGCTCGAAGAGGAGGGCCACGTTCCGGTCGGCGGGCCCCCGGGAGACGCGGTCGGCGATCTCCGTGATCTCGAGATCGCGGGTGACGGGCGCGGCGATGCGGCGGAGCTGTCCCAGTGTCTCCAGACGAGCGAGGAACTCGCGCAGGTCGGCGAAGGCCACGGCCGGCGCCTCACTCGTGGTGATATAGCTTCACGAGCAGGCCGGCGATGACGGGGAAGGCGAGGCTCGGCACCACGCGGATGATCACGAAGCGCCAGCCCATGAGCGGCGCCTCCCAGGCGATGATGCGCTGCATGCCGAAGAGGGACCAGGAGGTCATGTACGCGACCATCGGCCCCAGCGCCATGCCCGAGTTGGCCAGGACGACGAGGAGCGGCACGCTCACCATGGGCCCGCCGGGCGTCACGATGCCCGCGAGAGTCGCCATGAGGATGGCGGTGAGGCCCGACTGGCGGCCGAAGTACCGGGCGACGGTCTCCTGCGGGATCACCACCTGCAGCATGCCGGCGAGGATCAACGCGGGGATCAGCCGAGGCAGGACGAACCACAGCAGCGCCAGCCCCGTCCGGGCGCCGACCCACGGCAACCCCGGATCCTTCCAGTACGCGATGATGCCGAAGATCACGGCGAGAGAAACGAGAACCAGCGTGGAGAGATCGAACGGTGGAGTGCGCAGCATGGGAGGGATTATACGCCAATCGGCTAGACTGACCCGCAGTCGCGTTCACGCGCGGCCTCATTCATGCGCAGGACGATCCAACGGACGCTCACGGCGCTGGTGCTCGTGGTGCTCATCCCGCTGCTCGCCGGCGACGAGCTCGTCGGGGTGCTCACCCTCGAGCGGGGGCACGTGGTCGACGAGCGCGCGCGCGCGCTTCTCGTCTCCTTCGCCTCCCAGGCCGCGGTGGCGCTCCGCAACGCGCGCCTGTTCGCGCAGATGCGCTGCTGCGGGCCGTGCAGGAGCTGACCGCTTGACTTCGGTCACGCGGGTCGGATAGATGATGGCATGACCAAGGCAGAGCTGGTCGCGGTCATGGCCAAAGCCTCGGGCGGATCCAAGGTCTCCTCCGAGCGGGCGCTCCACGCGTTCCTCGACACCGTGTTCGACTCGCTCAAGAAGGGCCGGCGGGTCACGATCGGCGGGTTCGGGACGTTCATGGTCAGCCGGCGGGCCGAGCGCAACGGCCGCAACCCCCGCACCGGCAAGGTCATCAAGATCCCGGCGACGAAGGTCCCGCGCTTCAAGCCCAGCCGCTCGCTCAAGGCGGCCATCCTGTAGCGCG
Source organism: Candidatus Rokubacteria bacterium GWA2_70_23 (assembly GCA_001788395.1). GTDB lineage: Bacteria > Methylomirabilota > Methylomirabilia > Rokubacteriales > CSP1-6 > UBA12499. The sequence goes on along the minus strand of MGBT01000033.1, from coordinate 25,031 downwards.
TCCCGTGGCCCCGTGGCCATAACTCCGCTCTTCTCCCCCCCGACCCGCGCGGAATCAGGTTCCAGGGCATGCACATTCCTTCCTTCTGGGAAAGACTCTCCCTTCCGTTGCCCGCGAGATCCTTCAGCTTTGCGGTAGAAGAGCGGAGTTATGGCCGTGGCCCGTTGCCTTGACAGGGCCAGAGGGCGCCGCGTAGAATGGCGGGGCGTTGGGGGATCGTCTAGTGGTAGGACGCGTGGCTCTGGACCACGTAGCGGGGGTTCGAATCCTCCTCCCCCAGCCACTTTCGCTGCCCCGCCGAAGTGGCCCCATCGTCTAGAGGCCTAGGACACGGCCCTCTCAAGGCTGAAACACGGGTTCGACTCCCGTTGGGGCCACCACATCACGACGCGCACTTAGACGGCGCTCGTGTCTCCGGCGCCTCCCCCCGGTGCCGAAAGAGTGCCACTCGGGCGGGTGCGCCGGTCACCCTCGCCCTGGTCCCTGGCCCCTCAACCCGTGGCACAACCGGGGCTCGGTTCCTGGCGCGGCTGGAGGCGGGTCAGTGCTCCTCGCAGATCCGGCAAGCACACCGCCGTCCGCTCGGGCTACCGCGGTTAGTGTAGTGACGCATCCCGACGAGCCTGGTTCCAACCCGCTGGATGCGAGGATAGGTGAGGTCGAACAGGCTGGTCTCGTTGTTCTCGCAGAAGCGACGGGTTGCATAGGCGCACGCGTCGGCAACCTGGACCAGGCTTGTGAGGCTGCTATCGACGAAGAGCGGGGTCTCAACGATGAGCTGGAGCTGCCCCGGCCTTCCGGACCAGGAAGTCGTCTCGCGCCTTCTGTACGGCGGCGCGCCGCTCAGCCGTCCCCATCGCCTCCAAGTCCCGGATGCGTTCCTGCTCTGGGTAGCGGCGCGTCAACCAGCCGGTATGGATCTCGTCACGCTCAAGCCCAAAGCGGCGCTTGATGGCGGTGATTTCGGCGTCCTTCGCCTTCCATGTCTCACCCTGGATCGAGAGACCGACGAGTACAAAGTGGGATGTTCCGCCGTGGAGCTCCGGGGTTCCGGACTCATCCAGGTAGCAGATGCGCACTATCCCTCTCCGAGGAGTTCTGCAGGGCCCGGGCAAGAAAAAGCGTCCGGGGCAGGGCCCTCCGGCCCCGCATGAGGCGCTTAGCGTCTCAACCCAGGCGCAATCGCAGAATACCAGCAACCCCGCTTCCAGTAAAGCACCCTGGACGCGGGGGCGCCGGCCAGCTCCGCACCACGGAAAGCATCTACCGCGGAGCCCTCTTCTCCCGGCCAGCATACCCGGAACCCGTAGGCTCCGCTCGCGCCGCCCAGCGATTCCGCGCCCGATCGAGGAACGACGGCGCGTCGCTCGGGCCGTGGCCGGCGGCGAGCCTCTCGAAGTTGGCCATGAAGCCGACCTTTCGATGGTGCGCCCGACGCACCTCCGCGACGAGTGCCGCCCACTCGCGATGGAGGTCGGAGCGCTCGTAGCAACGTTTCGCGTTCTCGAAGTGCGAGAGCGCCGCCTCGTAGTACTTGCTCTTCTTCGCCTTGAGGATGCGCACGCCCAGCGCCCGGTAGACCTTGGCCGCCACGTCCGGGTGGGACTTCGCGAGACGCCTGGCGGCGGGCTCGGTGCGGTAGTGGCTGAGCTCCTCGATCTCTGGATCGGTTGCCGTGCGCAGCCGTCTCACGAGACGCTCGACCTCCCGGGTCTCGAGCCAGAGTTCGATGAGCGCCCCGAGGTCAGCGCGCTCCGCCGCGTCTAGCGCCTTCGCGTGCCACGCTGCGCGCTCGGCCTTCGGTACGAAGCGCATGAGATCGCCGTAGCTGAACGTGCTCGGACCCTCGCGGAACGCGGCCCAGGCGTCCTCGAGCGCGTCGCGGTGCCGGCCGAGCTTCGTGAGCAGCTCGCGCTTCAGCGTCACGAGGTCGTGCCCGGCCATCGAGCCGTGTGGGTGCGTCTTCTCCAGCGCGAGACCTCGATCCACCCAGGCGAGCGCCTCGTCCCGCCGGCGGCGCGTCTTGAGCATGGCGGCGACCGCGAGGCAGTCCTGCGCCGAGAGCTGCGTCTGCTCGCACAGCGCGACGTAGGCCCGCACATCGCGCTGCCGGCTGTAGATCGCGCGCAGGATGTCGCCCCGGCGGCGGCGCTGGTACTCGGGGTCGCGCCGGGGCGCGCCATCGGACGCCTCCTCGACGGCATCCGTCGACTCGAAGCGGGCCTTCACCTGTCGCTCGAAGGCGGCGAGGCCGTCCTTGCTCATCACCTTCACGGCATCGCGCTCCAGGGTGTACGTGAAGCCGTAGGGGTCGGTCTCCATGCGCCCGAGCAGCAGCCTGGCGGTCTCGTCGGCATCAGCGCTCGCCGCCTGGCGGGCCCTGATCCAGCCGCAGTAGAGGCTCACGACGAACGTCGAGAAATTGCCGCCCGAGTCGTCGAGCTCCTCGGCCTTCTCGTAGCAGCCGGCGAGGAAGGTCTCGTAGAGGCCCACGGCTCGCCTGGCGTCGGTACGGACGAGCGTGTCGAGCTGACCCGCGACCTCCTCGAGGCTCGAGACGAAGTCCCAGCCTGCCCTGTACGCGATGAACCGTCCTGGCTGGAGCGCGACCTCGATCGCCGCCTCCAGCGGGTCTCGCCGTCCAGGTCTTCGCGTCGTCATCGTGCGGTCCCCAGCTCGTCTGCTGTGCGGGGACTGTGCTGCACGACCTCGGGTCGGTAAGGAGGCCACGCGCCAGGAGCCCCGCCGTCTTGCGGGCCGCTCACAGCGGCAGTTGCTTCCTGGTGATGGCCAGCCAGAGGTTCTTCCGGCGGGCGTGGGGCCCGGCCCACCCTCGCACCACCCGCCGGTATGCCGCGGGGTCCAGCTCGAAGACTGCGGCGAGCCACTCGGCGCAGTCGTTGTAGTTCGACCCGGTGGCGTTCGCGGGGTCCGGCACCAGACTCGCCGCGTGGCGCCGCCAGAAATCGAGCACGTCCGCGAAAAGATCCGCGACTCCCAGGCGCTCGACCCACCGGCGCCGTGATGCAGTCACGGCAGGCTCGCCGGGCCATCCCGTGGACAGCAGGCGATGGAGCGTGGGCGAGGCCCGGCGCAGCGAGGAGCCGCGGTCGAGGTCCAGCGTCAGCGTTCCGAGCGCGTCCCGCGACTGCTGGAGCCCGGCCGGCGCGCGCCCCGTATCCTCGATCCACCGCCGCACGGCGCGGCGGAACGACGGCGCGCCATGCGCCCGCGCGCGGGCGGCGTCCACCAGCGCATGGACCCAGACCGAGCCCGGCGACTGACGCCCTCCGGCGTCTTGCCCGAGGGTCGCCTCGCCGATCAGCGACCGCCAATCGACAAAAAGCCGGTCGCGCATGCTTGCGAACCGAGGTGACGGGACCCGCCGGAACGCCTCCAGGGCAGCGTCGCCGTCCGCCCACCGCCGGCCGAGGGCGACCTGGAGTTCCAGCGCGCAGGCCAGCTCGTCCTGGCCGAGTCCTGTGGCGACCTTCCGCCAACTCTCGAGGAGACGGAACACCCCGGCAGGCCGCTCGCTCCAGTACCGCAGGACAGGATGGGAGATGAGCAGTGTCTCTCGCGGGTCCCAGGCCTCCCCGGTCTTGAGACGCAGGAGCGCGCGCACGGATTCCTCGATGAGGGGCCACGCCTGGTCGAACGACTTCCGGCGAAGCCGATCCGCCACCAAGGGGAGCGCGAGCTCCCAGTCCTGCGCGATGTTCTCTCGGCTGTTCGCCTCGAAGAGGGCGGGGTTCCACCGCCTCGCGAGCTCCTGGTGGATCTTGAACCATCCCGAGTGGGCGATCCCGAGAACCGCCGCCCAATGGCTCGCGCTGCGGTGCGCGGCGATTCCATTCAGGACCACCTGCTGATCCGTATCCCCGAGCCCGAGGATGAACCGCGCGATCGTGTCGCCATCCAGGCTCACGATCCTGGCCGAAGCCTCCAGGGTCCGGATCGCGTCGGCCAGCTCGGAGGCGCTGCGCCCGTCCCGCCGGCGCGCCCGCCATTCCCATTCCAGGAGACAGCCGGTCACCTCGGGGCCGAGGGGGCACCCGTCGCCGGACGACGGGTCCATCCACTCGGGCAGACCCGAGCCGATCTCCGCGTCGAGATCCTTGATGGCGGTGAGGAAGCTGAACTCGGGCGCCCGGCCCTCGTCCATCACGCGTTCCAGGATCTTGCGCATCCTGGCCGCGATGGGTTCCAGATCCTGGGCCAGGCTGGACCCGTCCAGGTACGGCTCTTCCCAGTGGTGCTCGCGGACGACGTACCGGCCATCCTCGTCCCCCGACTCTGCGACGCAGGCCTCCCACTCGTCCCAGGTCTTCCCCCACTCCTCGTGGATCTTGGCGCTTCCCGGGGATGGCTTCGCGGCCGTGCGACTCCGCCCGCGGGAGACCAGCAGCCTGCCGAGCGTTCCGCCCGTCTCCTCGCCCAGCCGGGCGACGAGGCGTTCGCGTCCCCGCTCATCCAGCGCGAGGATCGCGCACGGGAGCACGCGCTGGATCTCCTCCTCCGATAGCCCGCGGGAGAGTCGCTCCAGCAGCGCTCGCTCCTCCGCGCGGTCAGCGCTCTGGTTTTTCCGGGTCCCCCGCGCTCTGGCCGTCACGTCGGTCGCCTCCTCTCGAAGCCGTTCCCGTTGGCCGCTCAGGACGCCAGGGCCCCAACGCCCACCCGGCAGTATCCAGTGGGCGGGCACCTTTTGCTTACTCGCCGGCACGGGAGAAGTCGTTCCCGCCGACGAACCTGGCCGCGTCGAGCATCGTACGCCAGGACGGAGAGCGGGCACCGACTTTCCGGATTGACGGCACCTCGGTGCCTGATGGCCGGCGGGCTGCTCCGGCGACCTGCAGGGGGCACGACATCAAGCATTCCCCGCCGACGGCCTCCAACGTAGAATTGCCGGTGAGTCATGTCTCGCGGGCGGATTCCCGAGCGGCTTCAGGTCTGGATCGACGCGCGCAAGCGCCATCACCTCTCTCACGCCCACGTGCAGATGGCGCGGGAGCTCGGCATGAACCCCAAGAAGCTCGGCAAGCTCGACAACCACCAGCAGGAACCCTGGAAGCTACCCCTCTCGGCATTCATCGAGCGGTTGTACTTCAAACGGTTCGCCAAGCCCTGCCCGGAGGTCGTCGTCTCCATCGAGGAACGGGCTCGCAGGGAGGAGGACAAGAAGGCGTTGAAGCGCGACATGAGGCTCCAGGCGAGAAGAGGTGACGATGCCCAAGGCTGAGGCCCATCGCTGGCAGTTCGTCAGCCGCTTCCGGCGGGGCGCCTTCGGCTGGAAGTCGCAGCCGGCGATCCTGCGCGTCAGGCAAGCCGTGAGCGAGATCAAGAAGGTCGCCCGCCGCGACCCGGGCCTGGGCGCGGAGGGGGCGGTGCGCTTGCTTGAGCGCGTGTCGCCTGCGCTCGAGCACGTGGACAGCTCCTCGGGGGCCATCGGCACCGCCGTGAACCATGCCATCGAGGAGCTCGTGGCGATCATCGCCAGGGCGCCCGCGGACGCTAGGACGCGCGAGGGCTGGCTCGAGCGCCTCTGGGAGGCCCACGGGAACGACGCCATCCCGTACATCGAGCGGCTCGGGGACTTCTGGGGCGAGCTCTGCGCCTCGCGGGAGATGGCCTCGGCATGGGCCGATCGGCTGGTCCCGATCGTGGAGATGGCGTGGAGCCCGGACCCCGAGCGCCGCGGCTTCTTCCACGGCACGACGGCGTGCTTCAGCGCCCTCCTCCGGGCCGGGCGCCACGAGGAGATCCTCGCCCTGCTCGGGAAGGCGCCGTTCGTCTTCTGGCACGATCGGCAGTGGGGCGCGCGTGCCCTTGCGGCGCTCGGTCGCACCGAGGCGGCGATTCAGTACGCCGAGGCGTCACGCGGGCTCAACGACAGCCCCGTCGGCATCGCGCGCGCATGCGAGGAGACCCTGCTCGCCTCTGGGCGCGCCGAGGAGGCGTACCAGCGCTATGCGCTCGATGCGACCCGCGGTACTTCGTACCTCGCGACCTACCGAGCGCTCGCGGGGAAGTACCCGCAGAAGGGGCCCGAGGAGCTGCTCGGGGATCTCGTCGAGAGCACGCCTGGCGACGAGGGGAAGTGGTTCGCCACGGCGAAGGAGGTGGGGCTCTTCGACCAGGCGATCCAACTCGCGAATCGAGCGCCCTGCGATCCGAAGACGCTGACGCGCGCCGCGCGGGACTTCGCGGAGGCGCGCCCGGAGTTCGCGATCGAGGCGGGCCTGGCCGCGCTGCGCTGGCTCGTGGAGGGGTACGGCTACGAGATCACGGGCCTCGACGTCTGGGCGGCCTACACGAACACGATGAAGGCGGCCGAGAAGGCCGGACGGGCGGGAGAGGTGCGGAGCCGGATCAGGACGCTGGTCGCGAGCGAGACGTACGGCGACAGGTTCGTCACCCGGATCCTCGGCCGGGAACTGGGTCTCTGACGCAGTGGAGTGCTGGCGGGCGGCTAGGCATCCGGACGCGCGAGCGGGTGCACGGTGTCATCCGGGACCTGATTCCGGTCGCTGTGCTGCTGGATCTCGGTCTGGCGGTCCGCGTAGTAGCTCAGGGCGTCGAACACCTGGGCCAGGGTGAGATGCGAGAGGTGGGTGGGGGCTAAGCGTTGGCCGTCGCAGCACGGCGCGCCGGGCTCGCAACGCCTCGAGAGCGACAAGCGCGTCCGTGGTATTACTGGCGTGTACCGTGAACCGTTGCCGCGCGCTCCGTATCGTCGTCATCGCCATCGTCGCGCTCATCGCGCTCGTGGCGATCGGTCTGGCCGCGTTGCCCGAGATCGTTCGCCGGGTGGCGGTGTGGCGGCTGGCCGTGACCACGGGCCGGACGGTCATGCTCGAGGCCGTCGATCTCGACCTCTTCAACGGCCGCCTGGCCCTCCGCGGGCTCCGCGTGATCGACCGCGACGGGGGCCCGCTCGCGACCCTCGAGCGGCTGGACGTTCGATTCAGCCCGCGCGAGCTGTTCCGGCGTCACTTGCGTATTCGAGACGCCACGCTCCAAGCGATGACCGTCCGTATCGTGCGGACGGGCCCGAGCGAGTTCAACATCTCCGACCTCCTGGTCCGCAAGACGGAGGGCGGAGCCACGCTGGCCGTCACGATCGAGCGGTTCCAACTCCTCGGCAGCGCCGGCGTGATCGAGGACCGCACGCTGACGCCGCCACGCGCCTGGCAGGTCGACGCGGTGGCGCTGGAAGCGCGAGACGCGACCACGCTGGCCGGGAAGCCGCCCGGTGTCGTCACGCTGAGCGCGGTCGTGGCGGGCTCGCCGGTCTCGCTCTGGGTGACCGAGTTGCGCCTCTCTCCGCTGCGCTTCCGGGCGACGGTCATCGCGCGAGAGATCGACGCGCCGCTCGCTGCCCTCTACCTGCCGCCGGCCAGCCCGCTCAGCCCAACCCGGGGGAGGATCAACGCGACGGCGACGATCGACAACGACGCGTCGACGGGCACGCTCGTGACTTTCGATGTCGGCTTCGCCGGCATCGAGCTGCACCGGCCAGGACAGGAGGGCGCGTTCCTGTCCGCGCCGGCGGTGCGGGTGACGGTGGAGAATCTCCGCGTTCGCCCCGGCGCGATCGATCTGGGTCGCCTCGCCGTGGACGGCGGCACCGTGGTGCTGGAGGACGCGCGGCTCGGCCGGGCTCGGCGCTGGCAGGCCGATGGTGTCGCTCTCGAGGCCCGCAACCTGTCGAGCGCCCGCGACGCGCCGGCCGGGGCCGCGAGCGCCGGCGCGATGATGGCAGGTGCGCAGGTGTCGGTGTGGGTCGCCAACCTCCGTCTCGCCCCGCTCGAGCTGCACGCGACGGCGATCCTCCGCAACGTCGACCTCGCGCTGCTCCGCCTCTACCTGCCGCCCGAGCTGCCGGTGCAGCCGGAACGCGGTGTCGTCAACGCGTCCCTCCAGGTCGACTACGACGCCCGTCGTGGCACGCGCCTCGCCCTCGATGCGGGGCTGAGCGGCATCGAGCTGCGCCGCCCCGCGCACTTCGTGACGGTGCCGTCGCTCCGGGTCACCGCCGAGGACATCGCGTTCGGCGGCGGCGCCGTGACCGTCGGCCGTGTCGCGGTCGGCGCCGATCGCCTCACCCTCGAGGAGCGGACGGTCACCCCCGTCCGGACGTGGGAGGTGCGGAACCTCACGGCGGAGGCGCGAGGCCTGTCCAGCCGCCGCCAGGACGTCCAGGGCGTCGCCAGCGTAGGGGCGACGGTCGCCGGCGCGACGGTGTCGGCATGGGTCACGCAGGTCAGGCTCGACCCGCTGGAGCTGCACGCGACGGCGGCCTTGAGGAACGTCGACCTCGCCCTGCTCCGGCTCTACCTGCCGTTCGAAGCGCCGGTGCAGCTCTCGCGCGGCGCCGTCGACGTCTCGCTCAACATGGACCATACGGTCGCCGACGGCACGCGGCTGACCGGCGACGCGACCCTCACCGGCCTGGAGGCGCGCGGTCGCGGTGCGGCCGGGACCCTGATGGTGGCGTCGCCCTCGCTGCGGATCACGCTCGCCGGCGCCCGGCGCCACGACGCGAACCTGGACGTCGGCCGGGTCGAGCTGACCGGCAGCGGCTCCCTCGCGGACACGCGGGCGGCGGCCGCGCGCGTCGACCTCACGCAGCTTCGCGTCACCAGCGAGGGTCTCACGTGGCCGGTGCGCGGGCCCGCGCGCGTCGAGCTGAGCGCGCGCTTCCGCGACCGCGGCGAGCTGGACGCGAACGGGACTGCGCAGCTCACCGCCCCGCCCCCTGAGATCGCCTGGACGGCGGAGCTGGGTGTGCGGTTCAGAGCCGTGGACCTCGCCCCGCTCGGCGGTTACGTTCCCGCCGCGAGCGGGCTCGGCGGCCGGGTGCGAGCGAGCGTGACGGCGAGCGTCGCCTACGCCGGCTCGCTGACGGCACGCGTGCGCGGCGACGTGGGCGGCGGTCGGTTCGCCCTCGTCGAGGGCGACCGGACACTGCTCTCCCTCCGTCGGATCGACGTGACGGGCCTCGACGCGCAGTGGCCGGAGCGCGTGACCGTCAACCAGCTCCGCCTGCGGCAACCCTATGCACTCATCGAGCGTGACCGCCGGGGCGGATTCCCGCTGGCGGCCCGGTTCGCTTCGGCACGGCCGGCGGGCGTGCCGAAGCCGGCAGGCGTGTCGCCGACGCCGGCCGCCGGTACGGCGCGCGCGCCGCGCCCCACCATCGCGGTCGGCGAGGTCGTCGTCGAGAACGGCAGCGCCACCGTCGTCGACGAAGGCGGGCCCGCGCCCGCGCGCGTCGACCTGTCGCGCGTGGACCTCACGGTGCGCAACGTGACGTGGCCCCCATCGGCACCCGCGCAGCTCGTGCTCGCCGCCAGTCTGCCCGCGGGCGGGACGATGAGCGTCGAGGGCACCGCGAGCGCCGAGCCTCCGAGCGTCGACGTCACGCTTGCCCTCAAGGACGCCGATCTCTCACTGCTCAAGCCGTACCTGGGTTTCCGCGCGAGCGTCGGCGCGCGCGTGTACGCGAACCTGACGGTGGCCGGGCCTCTGTCGCCGACGCCGAGACTGAGCGTGCGTGGCGATGTCGGCCTCCGAAACCTCGCCGTGTCCGACGGTCAGCGATCCGTGCTCACGGTCGAGCGCCTCGACGTCACGGGAATCGACGCGGCGTGGCCGGATCGCGTCACGCTCGACCGGGTCCGCCTTCGACGCTCCTGGGCCCTCATCGAGCGCGACCGGCAGCGCCGCTTCCTCTTGCGCACGCTATTCGAACGTCCTCTCGCTGCGGGCGCGGGGGCCCGCGCGCTCTCCCCCGCCGGGACTGCGCGCGCCGGGTCGACCTTCGCGTTCAGCCTCCGGGAGGCGATCTTCGAGCAGCAGGCGGTCACGGTCGTCGACGGCGTCATCACGCCACCCGCCCGCTTCGACGTGGCCGGCGCCCGCCTCGCCGTCGAGAATTTCACCTGGCCGTCACGCGGCCCGGTGAAAATCGCCCTGACCTCGCCGACGCCGGTGGCGGGCCGGCTCGACGTGGCCGGAACGCTCGAGTTCGACCCGGTCCGGCTCGACGTGCGCACGGTCCTGGAGGGCGTGTCCCTCGCGCCGGCCCAGCCGTATCTGCCGATCGAGGGACGGGTAGTTGGGCAGGTGACGGGCGAGCTGGCCACGAAGATCACGCTGGAACCGGTCACCGTCCAGCTCTCCGGTCAGACGCGCTTGCAGTCCTTCAGGCTGAGCGACGGGGATCGCCCGGTGGTCACGGTGGGCCGCGTCGACACCGCGGGAATCGACGTCGACTGGCCGCGGCGCATCACGCTCCGGAGCGTGCTGTTCCGGCGCCCAAGATTGTTGATCGAGCGCGACGCGCAAGGCCAGATCCTCCTGCGCCGGCTGGTGACGCCGCGCTGGACCGTGACCGAGCCGGCCGGCGCTCGGCCGACGGAGTCAACGGCGACGGGAACGGCGACAGAAACGGCGCCGGTCCCGGCCCAGGCGCCGACGATCGAGGTCGCGACGTTCCGCCTCGAGCGGGCGTCGGCGCGCTTCGTGGACCAGACCACGACGCCGCCCTACGCCGAGGAGCTGTCCGACGTGGAGGTGATCGTTACCGGGCTGACGACCACGGCGGGCCAGCGCGCGCAGTTCACGGCGCGCGGCGCCCTCGGCGGCGGCTCGTTCAAGCTCGCCGGCGAGGGAGCCCGCGGAGAACCGGCGCACTTCGATCTCAAGCTGGACCTGCGCGACTTCATCATCCCGCGCGCCAACCCGTACCTCGATCGGTTCACGGCGTGGATGGCGACGCGGGGACGCCTCAGCGCCTCCGCCGGCTACACGCTGAGCGGGACTCGGCTGGACGCGCGCCACGACCTCGTGATTCGCGACCTCGACGTCGCGCGCGCCGACGAGCGCGACGAGGTCCAGCGCCGCCTCGGGCAGCCCTTGGGCCTTCTGGTGTCACTGCTAAAGGACGCGCGCGGCGAGATCCGGCTCTCCATCCCCGTCTCCGGCGACGTCAGCTCGCGGGAGTTCGACTTTCACGAGGCGGCCTGGGGCGCGGTTCGCAGCCTCGCCATCCGGCTGCTCGCCCTGCCGTTCAGCCGCATCGGCTCCCTCTTCTTCAGCCACGACTCGAAGGTGGAAAGCGTCGCGATCACTCCCGTCGTCTTCGAGGCGGGAACGGCCCGCCTCGGGCCGGCGATGCCGCCCCACCTCGAGCACGTCGCTGCGTTCTTGCGCGGCGCCCCGTCGGTGGGAGTGGTCCTCGAACCGGTCCTCACCCAGGCCGACATCGACGCGCTCAGGCGCGAGCAGGTGCTGGCGCGTCTGGCGGCTCCTCCCGCCTCGCCGGGTGGCGCCGACCCGCTCGAGGCCGCCCGGCGCGAGTACCGCGAGCGGTGGCCCGAGCGTCCGCTTCCGGCAACTCTCGAGACGATCGTCGCCGAACTGGCCGCGGTGGAGACGATGCCGGCGGATGCGATGAAGTCGCTGGGCGCTGGCCGGCTCGAGGTCGTGCGCCAAGAGCTCACCCGAGGCGGCGGTCTCGACGCTGGGCGGCTGGCGGGCGCCGCCCGGCGCGTTCCCCTCGTCGAGGCCGGCGGAGCCGCCCGCGTGGAGTTCGATCTCCGGCCCTGAGCGAGCGCATAGCGACGATCAACGCCAGTTCTGCTGGGGCGGCGGGCGGGCGGCGGGCGTCCGGCCAGGTCCGGCCGCCTCCAGCGAACCCCGGCACCGGACCCGGGAGGGCCCGTTCGGGGTGGGCGAAAGGCGAGCATCGGCATCGTGAGCGCGCGCGGGCCCCGAGTCGTCCCGCGCGGGCGCGGGCTCGCGGTAAAGAAGTGGGCGGAGAGTGCGCGAGCGGGGCTGGGGGTGCCGACCGGGGTCAGGGGCAGCGTCGAGAGAGGCCCTCAGGCGCGGGCGACGTGAGGGCGGTGGGGCCGGGCGGCGCGGGGGCGGCGGAGCGGGCCAGGTGGGCGAGAATGGCCTGCCCGCGCTGTGGCGGTCGCCTGCGTCTCATCGCCACCGTGCAAGACCCCGGTGTCGTGCGCGCGATCCTCGCCCACCTTGGGCTGGCGCCGGCCCCAGACCCCCCCGGACTGGCCCCGCCCCAGCCCGACCACGCCCGCCGACTCGCGCGATCGAAGAGGCCGCGTCAGGCGCGCGTGAAAGCCTGATCGACGATGTCGACGCCGACGAGCTCACTCCACGCGTGCAGCAGCCGCCCGACGATCGGCCCTGGCTTGCCGTCGCCGAGCGCCAGCCCGTTGACCTTGACGACGGGGAGCAGGCAGTAGGTGGACGCGGTGAGCATCGCCTCCTCGGCCTGGTAGAGGTCGAACTGCGTGAAAGCGCCCTCGTCCGTCTCCAGACCGAGCTTCTCGGCGAGCTCGACGGCGGTGAGCAGGCTGACGCCGGTGAGGTGCGTCCGGCGCTGCGGGATCCGGAGCACGCCGTTGGAGATGAACAGGAAGTCCGAGCCGCTGCTCTCGGCGATATTGCCGTCGGTGTCCAGCATGAGCGCGAACGCGTCGGGGTCCGCCGCCTTGGCCTCGAACTCGGCCTGGAAGTGATTCATCTTGTTCGACACCTTCGCACGGGGCGACACCGACTCCGGCGGCGTGCGCCGAGTGGCGGTGACGATGACGGGCGCGCCGTTGCGGTAATAGCGGGCGTGGGTCGCGAAGGCGAGCGGCATGCAGTACGCGGTCACCGTCGGCGTGGCGCTCTCGCTGGGCGAGTAGATGCCGCCCACGAGGCCGCGGCTGGCCTGCATGGTGAGGATGTAGTCGCCGTCGGCCGCGCGGCGCGCGGGCTCGTTGCGGCGCACGACCTCCTCGCAGAAGGCGGTCACCGCGGCCCTGTCCAGGCACGGGTCGATGCGGGCGTAGCGCAGCGAGCGGAAGAAGCGCTCGACGTGCTCGTGCAGCTTGAACAGGCGCCCGTCGAAGGTGCGGGTGGCGTCGTAGACGGCGTCGCCCCAGCGGAAGCCACGATCGAGCACCGAGACCTTCGCGTCCCGCTCGGGGACGTAGTCGCCGTTCAGGTAGGCGAAACGCTCTGCCATGGGCGCACTCCCTTTCCGTCGAGGATCAACGCACGCGGCGCAGGAATTCCTTGAGGCTCGGGTCCTTTGGCCGGTCGAGGATGTCGGCCGGTGAGCCCAGCTCGACGATCGCGCCGTCCGCGAGATAGGCGATGCGGTGGGCGACCTCCCGCGCGAAGCCGAGGGCGTGGGTCACCAGCACCATCATGATGCGGTCGGACAGAAGGGAGCGGATGACGTCCTCGACCTCGCCCACCAGCTCGGGGTCGAGCGCGGAGGTGATCTCGTCCAGGAGCAGCACCTTGGGGCGCATGGCCAGCGCGCGGGCGATGGCCACGCGCTGCTGCTGCCCGCCGGAGAGCTGCGCGGGATAGCCCGACATCTTTGCCTCGAGCCCGACCCGCGCGAGCAGGCGCCGGCCGAGCGCCTCCGCCTCGGCGACGGACACGCGCTGCGCGAAGCGCGGCCCGAGCAGGACGTTGTCGAGCACGGTCATGTGCGGGAACAGGTTGTACTGCTGGAACACGATGCCCATCTGCTGGCGCATGCGGCGCGCCTCGGCCTCGCTCACGCGCCGCCGGGCGCCGCCGGGCGTCGTGCGGTACCACAACTCCTCGCCGTCGAGCCGGATCTCGCCTGTGTCGTACTCCTCGAGGAAGTTGATGCAGCGCAGGAGCGTGGTCTTGCCGCAGCCGCTGCGGCCGATGAGCGCCACCACCTCGCCGTCGGCGATGTCGAGGTCGATCCCGCGCAGCACGCGGGCCGTGCCGAACGACTTCTGCAGCCCGCGGACGGCGATCACGCGCGCTCCCCCGCGAAGCCCTTCAGGGCCAGGTGCCGCTCGAGCAGCCGGCCCAGGCGGTCGATGCCGAAGCACATCACGAAGTAGAACGCCGCGGCCAGGCCGAGGATGGTGAAGACGGCGAACGTGCGCTCGATGATCTCGCGCGCGGCCAGCGTCAGCTCCCACACGCTGATGATCGACAGCACCGACGACGCCTTGACGCTCATGACGCACACGTTGACGTACGGCGGCAGCGTGTAGCGTGTGACCAGCGGCGCCACGATCTTCCGGAACATGGCGAGCGGCGGCAGCCCCAGGCTCCGCGCCGACTCCCACTGCGGGCGCGGGATGGCGAGCACGCCGCCGCGGAAGACCTCCGCGAAGAGCGCGCCCGTGTAGACGATCAGCACCAGCGTGCCCGCGATGTAGGGGCCGGTGCGCAGGTCGAGCGCGGGCATGGCGTAGAACAGCAGCAGCGCCAGCACGAGGAGCGGCGTGCCGCGGACGACGTAGACGTAGACCCGGTAGACGGCGCGCACGGCCGCGAACCGCGCGAAGGCGATGGTGGCGAGCAGGACGGCGAGCAGGGTGCCGCCGACGATTGCCGCCGCCGCGAGCAGCAGCGAGACGACCGCGCCCTGCGCGAGGAGCGCGAGGCTACCGGGCGGCATCGGCGGCGCGCCGTCCTACCGCCACCGCACGGCGCGATGGGCGACGCGGAAGAAGACCTCGGTGCCCGACACGAGGAGCAGATAGAGCAGGGCGACGACGATGAACGCCTCGTACGCCGCGCCCGTCTGCTCCGTGAGCAGCTTGGCCTGCATCGTGAGCTCCGTGATGCTGATCGCGGACAAGAGCGAGGTGTCCTTGAGCAGGAGCACTGTCTGGTTGCCGAGGGCCGGGATCGAGTAGACCAGCACCTGCGGCAGCACGACCTTCCGGAACGTGCTCCAGGGCGCCAGCCCGATACTGCGCGCGGCGTCGAACTGGACGCGGTCGATCGCGTTCACGCTGCCGCGCAGGATCTCCGAGATGTACGCGCCGTTCTGGAGGATGAGCGCGAGGCCGCCGCAGACCACGGCCGGCCACGGCAGGCCGATCATCGGGAACGCGAAGTAGATGAGATAGATCGGCAGGAGCACCGGTGTGTTGCGGAAGAGCTGGACGTAGGCGTCCACGCCGCGGGCGCCCCAGCGCCCCGTCGACAGCCGGATGAGCAGCAGCACGCAGCCCCAGATGAGGGCGCCGCACGCCGCGCCCACCGCGGTGACGGCGGTCCATCCCAGGCCCGTGAGATAGGTGGGCCCGTAGATCGCCACCCACCGGGCGAAGCTCACCGCGGGGGTCCCCCCGGGGACGCCCCGCGGGAACCACGCCGTCGCGTGGGACGCACGGGATCAACGGCTCACTGCTGCAGGTAGAACTTCTGAGGCGGCGGCTTCTTGCCGAACCACTTGTGATAGATCTCGCTGTACTGCGGATACCACGAGCCCGTGCGCATCTCGGCCACCGCGGTGTCGAGCCACTGCCACCACTTGAAGTCGCCCGGCTTCATGAAGATGCCGTTGTTCTGCGAGGCGCCGAGCAGGCCGGGGAGCACTTCCATCTCGTCCTTGTTCTGGGCCGCCCAGTACTCGGCCGAGGGCGTGTCGATCTGCAGGGCGTTGGCGCGCCCGCTCCTCACGGCCAGGAACTGCGCCGACGGCGTGTCGAAGGTCAGGATCTTCGTCCTGGGGAAGAATCGCTTGGCCCGGTCCGCCATCTGCGGGTTGTTCAGGTTGGCGATCGTGTACTTGTCCTGGTCGAGGTCCTTCAGTGACTTGATCCCGCTCTTCTTGCTGACGAGCACGGAGATGCCGGAGTCGATGAACGGCCGCGTGAACCCCACGCGGATGGCGCGATCGGGATAGGTTGTTGTACCGCCCACGCCCATGTCGGCGCGCCCGCTCTCGATGGCCGGCCAACGGCCCTCGGCGCTCACGCTCACGAACTCGACCTTGTTCGGGTCCTTGAACAGGGCGGTGGCAACGAGCCGGGCGATGTCGATGTCGAAGCCGACGAGTTGGCCCTTGTCGTCGTTGAACGCGAACGGCGGCACCGTGGTCAGCGTGACCACGATGAGCTTGCCGCGCTCGAGCACGATATCCATCCGCGACTTCTCCTGGGCGCCGGCCGGCGAGCCGGCGGCCACGAGGATTGCGACGAGGGCCGCGGCCACGACGTGACGAATGCGCGATGTCAGCATGAGCCCCTCCTTTGGAGTCAGGTCAGGAACCGACAGTCAGATCAGGAAACATACGCGTAGGCGGCCTTCCCCGTCAACGCCACGAGCACTTCCACGGTCGCCCGCTCCTGGGCGCGGGCCACCTCCTCGAGCGTCGGGCCGGTGGCGGCGTCGGGAGAGAGCAGGTGCACGGTCGCGCGCTCGGCGACCGGCCCGGCGTCGGTGACGTCGACCACCGTGTGCTCCAGCGAGACCGAGAGGATCGGCGCCGGGCGGCCCGCGATACTCACGCGCTGGCCGGGCTTGCGCAGCAGGATCGAGTTCGAGAACCCGAGCGGCAGGACGCCGACGCGGGTCGGGCGCGCGGCGGTG
>MGBT01000033.1:5778-8623 GCA_001788395.1 Candidatus Rokubacteria bacterium GWA2_70_23 | reverse complement strand
CGCCGGGACCGAAGCGCTCGCCGGCGGCGATGGTGCGCAGCGAGCCGATGACGGTCGTGATCTCCACCAGCGCCGGGCGCAGTCCCGCAACGTCGATCCGCCGGCCGGCGGCGGACGTCCACGCCGGCTGCACGCCGTACAGGAGCGAGCCGGGACAGACCGCGTTGGTCGTCGCTCCGTCGAGCCCGCACGCCAAGCCCGTGCTTGCCAGCGCCTGGGTGACGAGCCGGCGTCCGACCTCCTGCTCGATGGCGCCCGCGGCGTCGCCGAACGCTTTGAGCCGTTCCTGGATCCACGGCACGCTCTCGTCCGTCGCGAAAGGCAGGTGAGTGAACAGGCCGACCAGGGTGACCGACGGCGCCCGCACGATGCGGCGCGCCTCGGCGATGGCGGCGGCCAGCGGCACGCCGACGCGGCCGAATCCGGAGTCGATCTTGAGGAACACGGGCACGGCGCCGGCGGCGCCACGGGCGAGCGCCGCCGCTTCGTCCGCCGACTGCACGCCGATCGTGGTCGACGCGTCGACGAGCTGCTGGAGATCGAGGCCGGCGATGGTGGGAAAGAGCAGGACGGGTGTGGCGATGCCGGCGCGGCGCAGCGCGAGCGCCTCGTCGGGGCTGCCGAGCGTGAGCCACGGCACTCCGGCGTTCTCCAGGCAGCGGGCCACGGGCACGAGCCCGTGGCCATACGCGTTGCCCTTGATGCAGGCCATGACGGTCCGGTCGCCCGCGAGCGATCGGATCACGTCGAAGTTGCTCCGGATCGCCCCGAGGTCGACGCGGGCCGTCATGGCCTGCACGGCTACTTGCCCCCGAGCAGCAGCGTGCGGATCTTGTCCGGCTCCTTGAGCAGCGAGCCGAGCGTGGTGAGGGCGGCATCGACGGCGGCGGCGAACTTGCCGGGGCCACCGAACCGCGCCAGCGTCTCCGGCGGGATGAACTTGAACAGGATGTCGGCGCCGCCGGGCGGCATACCGACGAAGTGCACGGTCAGCATGTTGTGGTCCTGCAGCAGGAGCATGCAGAACGCGGCCGAGGCCTCGAACGGCACGATCGGCGCCTGCGTCACGCCGCCACGCTCCATCGCGATCTCGAGGAGGTCGTCGGCGAGGAGCTGCGCGGTCGTCGGCGTCTCGTGCAGGCGCTTGCCGAAGATCGGACGCAACGCGGAGGCCACGCCCTTGGTCGTGTCGATCAGCTCCTGGACGCGCTTGGGGCTGTACTTCTCCAGCGTCCGCACGATGGACTGGTAGAGCATCGGCCGCACCTCGAGCCCGCACTCGAAGCCCTTGGCGCGAATGCGCGCCACCAGGTCGGCCGTGCCGCCCATGAGGCCGAACCGCGGCCCGAGCGTACCGTACTTGTCGAGGCCCGTGGCGCCGACGTCCGCACCGAGCTCGAGCATCTTCGGCTGGTCGAAGCTCGCCGGACCGACCCGGGCACCGCCTGCGTCGTCGACGTACACCAGCGCGCCTTTCTCATGCGCCAGGCGCACGATCGTCTGGATCGTGTCCACGGGCAGGAGCTCGTATGTCACCGCGAGACGGGTCATGTCGACCAGCGCCACCTTCGGCTCCTTGTCGAGCGCGCGCTTGAACTCCTCGAGGCCCGCCGTGTCCGTGAAGCGCGCGCCGACGTGCGCGGCCGCGCGGAGGACGGAAGGGTGGCTGTGGCTGGCGGAGACGCCGATGACGGCGTCGCCCGGCTTCACCAGCGTCAGATGCGCGGCCAGCGTGGCGCCCGTGAGCCGGTTGAAGGGGGCGATGTCGTGCTTCGGCGCCGTGCCGCCGAGATGCTCGAGGCTGAGCGCCTTGAGGCGGTCCCAGTGGAGCGCGGGCGCGATCTCGTCGTCGGCCCAGCGCAGGTCTTCCGGCTCCATCGGCAGCGAATGGTCGAGACCCGTGAAGATGTAGATCGCTTCCGGACCGCGCTCACGAATGATCGCCCACGCCCGCTGCAGCTTCGTGAAGTCGTCCGAGGTGGCGGCCAGGATCTTGCCGCGCGCGTAGGACAGGTTCGGTGCGAAACGGTTGCCGAAGCGATCGGTGTCTTTGCCCATCCCGTGCTCCTGTGGTGAGCCCGTCCGCGCTCGGGCTACGGTTGAAGGACTGTCCGGGCGCCACGACGCGGGCGCGCATTCCGGGCGTTCGGCCGCCGCCTCGCGGGCGGCAGCCGTGTCTCGACCTCGTAACGATAACGATCCGCGCGATAGAACGCGTCGGACACCTCCACGGGCCTGGCCGCGACGTCAGTGACGACGAGACGGATGGCCAGCACCGGCTGGGTGAGATCGGTGCCGAGCAGGCCTGCGGTCTCGACGTCGGGCAGGCGGGCTTCGATCGACTGGTGGATCGCGCCCAGCCGCATCCCCAGGCGGTCACGCAGGAACTCGAGCAGCGAGATCTGCGTGAGATAGCGCGCGCGGATGCGCTGGCCGAGGCTGGTGCCCATGTAGTTGACGACGACCGCGAGCGGGGCGCCGTCGACGATCTCCAGGCGAACCAGGCGCGTCACCGGCGTGCCGCGCTCCACGCCGAGCGGCGTGACGATGTGGGCGGGGGCGGGCACGGTCTCGCTCGTGATGACCTTGACCTGCGCCTGATAGCCGAAGATCAGGTTGGTCACGGCCTGCGGGCGCTCCGCCTGCGGCCGCGGCTGCACGAAGCTGCCGCGGCCGCGGTGGCGGGCGATGAGCCCGTCGCGGCTGATGACGCCGAGCGCCTCGCGGATCGTGGTGCGGCTCACGCCGAACTCCGCGAGCAATTCCATCTCGGTGGGGATGGGCCGCCCGCCCTCCCACTCCCCCGACTCGATCCGCCCGCGCAGGACCCGCTGGATCTGCAGGT
>MGBT01000033.1:0-5491 GCA_001788395.1 Candidatus Rokubacteria bacterium GWA2_70_23 | reverse complement strand
AGGCAAGGTGCCTGGAGGCGATCCACGGGAGGATGAGAAAGCGAGCGTTGTTGACCACCAAGGGGAGGCGCTGCGCGCGTTGCTGGGCAGTCCAGCCGATGAAGCGATCACGCGGGGCGGTTTTCCAGGCCGCGGCCCCGAAGCCGAAGAGGGCGAGGAGGCGCCCCTCGGCGCGGGCGAAGTAGCGGAGTTGCGCGCCCGGCAGCGGCTGGTAGCCCAGGGAGTGATAGCGATCGACGTACTCGTTCCACAGGAGGGATTCGGCCCGGCTCGCCAGCACGTCGAGCCGCAGATCCCGCAGGTCGCCTGCGGATGTGAGCAGGGGCGGCGCAGGCTCAGCCTGCGACGTCCGGCGGGGGGCGCGGGCGTCGTTACTGCTTCGATGGCGGGGAGCCGGCAGCCGCACCACGCCCGCTCGCTGCATGCGCCAGAGCACGACCCGGCAGCTCATGTCTTTGAGCCCGCCGTCGGGCTTTCGCCACCCGAACGCCTCGCACACCAGCCGCGAGATCGCCCGCCGGGTTCTCCCCGGCTCTCCTTCGGCGATCCGACGGATGCACGCCAGGTCGGCATCGCTGAATTCCCGGCCGCAGTACCTCATCGACAGCGTCCTGGCGAGGCGGGAGGTCAGGAGGTGTTCTGCGGGCGCGCGCGGCAGCGATCGAGCACCGTCTGCGTCGACACGCCCATCAAGGAGCGCGCGCGCACCGAGACGCCGACCAGCATCAGGACTTCGTCGTGCCGGAAGATCCCGACGTGCGCTCCGCAGAAGACGATCCCCGTGTCGCGGTTGGCCGCCTCGAGCTGCCGCCGGTAGCGGCCGATGCCGGTGTCCTCCCCTCGGCTCTCCGCCGCCTCGACCTGCTGCTGCTGATACAGGCGGAAGGCGGTGACCACCGCCATGCCCAGGAAGACGACGGAGGCGTGGACCCGGACGCCGGCCTCGCTCCGCTTCGGATGGTGTTCGAGAAACCAGCTCTCCTTCGCTTCGCGGTTGCACGTGTTCTCGATCAGGCTGCGCTCGTCGTACGCGTCGAACCCGACGAAGGGGCCGGCCGCCGGATCGGTGTCCAGGAGGACGACTTCCTTGTCCGCATCTGTGGGCGCCCCGTCCCAGCGCAGCACCACGGTGGCGTTGACCTGCTTCGGCTCGAAGTGCTTCGCGTTGGCCGCCGAGGTCGAGCCCCCCGGCCTCCACCAGTCGCACGGCAGATCCCGAATCCGCACCACGGTGGTGTTTCGCTCCTCCACCGTGGTTGTCTTCCCGGAGCCGTGGGTCACCCGGTCGATCCGCTCTTTGTCCGTGCAGCCGTCCAGCGCGTTCCCCTGCGCGGCCAGTGCCTCCGCCCGGCGGGCGATCTCCCGCGCGTCCACCGTGATCGTCATGTTGGACTTGGCCGGGATGGAGACGACGGCGTCCTGGTCGATCCGCGAGAGGAGGTCGCCGTCCAGAACACCCCGATCAAGCGCCACCGAGCGGATGACGGCGTCCCCCTCGACGTTCCGCCGCGCCTGATCGAACACCGCGTCGGCGTGCTCGTTGTCCGACACATTGATCCCATCGATGGCCAGGGCCAGAGGGATCTTCGACACGGGGTCAAAGACGATCCACACCTTCCACCCGAAGACGGTCCCCGTGATCTTCTTGGCGTGCGTGTTGGCGCGCACGTCCGGACGCTTCGCCCGCGAGACGCGGGGCACCTCCCCGTCGGCGGCGTCCGTCGTGTACGTCGGCGTCGCCTCGTCGTCGGTCGCGTCCAGCACGGCGTCGATCCGTTTCGGAAACATCCCCTGCTTCGCCACGCAGCGGATCGCTCCGTTGAACAGTTCCGCCAGCCGGGCCGGGCCGATCGTGACGAGGTTGTCCGCGACCGTCTCGAACGACAACGCCCCGCGGATCTCCACGGGTTTCGTCCGACGGCTCACGCCCCGATCGTTGCTGCCGTGCTGGACCTGCGCCGCATTGAACCCGAGCACCCCCATCAGGGCTTCGTCCGTCGCCAGCACCTCCTGCGTGGCGAGCATGCTCTGGACTCCCCCCACACAGCGCATGATCGGACACAGCACGAACTGGATGAACGGGTACGACGCCCCTGCCCGATCCTTCGGATCCAGGGCCTCCTGCAGATCCCAGGCCCCGATCTCCCGGATGTCGTGGAACAGCTCGTCGAAGAACGCCGCCTCGCTGAGCGGGTAGATCTGGTCCATCGCCCGCGTGTCCTGCAGTGTCTTCGCGACGGCCCCGTCGTTGCGCGTCGCCGTCTGCCACCCAGACAGCTCGGCCAACCGGGTCCGCACATCCTCCTTGCTGGCGATCTTGCGAGGCACGCCGCCACACGACAGGCCGCCCGCTCTTGTGTCCAGCCCTTTCTTGCTGCCTGGCGCCTAGCCCGGTGGCCTCGCCCGCGGACCTACTCCGAATCTCAGGTCCACGGGGCGCGCTTGCTTCGCTTTGTTCGCTTCTTTCGCGGCCGGGGAGGAGACGGAGAACTACCTGGCGCTCGCCAGGCAGGCCGCCGCCCGGTCCCGGGGTCTTCCTCGGCCCTCGCGGGTCGTGGCCGCGGAGGCTGCCTTGGCCGACTTGCTGTCCATGTCGGTGAGGGACTTCGCCGAGGCGGACTGCGCGCTGGAGGTACGGGTGGCGTGGTGGCCCGAGACGCTGTTCTTCGTGCCTGAGGTCCAGGACGCCGAGGCGCTCTGGCACGAAGGCGTCAGCAGGGAACACGTCTGGACGGCGCACGAACTTCTCGTCCTGCTGAGCGGGCCGCCGCCCGCCCCCGACGGCCTGCAGATTATCCTGATCGCCCGGCGGGAGTTCGCAGGCGAGGCGGTGGCGGCGCGCCCGCGCCGCGACTGACGGCCTCGTGCCGTCGATGCTTGCTGTGCGGCGTGGCCTTCGGCGCGCAGGGTGCAGCGCGCGCCTCGGCCGCGGTCACCCGCGCGGTGGGGTGGGCGCGTGGCCTGGCCCGTCGCTCGCCGGCGTGGCCTTCGCCGTGCAGGGTGAGGCGCACGGCTCGGCCCCGACCACCGGGGCCGCCCGGGGTTACCCGCTGAGCCGCAAGACCTCCTGGATCGTCATGAACGCGTCGAGACGGAGACGCTCGAACTCGTGGGCACCGGCCGGGGAGAAGAAGCGCGCCACCCAGGTCGGGCCCTCGGCCTCCTCCGCCCGGAACTTCTCCGCGATGGCGGCGAGCCCGCGCCGCACAGGGGCCTCGTCACGGGCCGGCCGCAGGCGCTCGGCGACGGCGCGGGGCCCGCCCGCATGATGGGCGCACAGCATGTAGATGTCGTACGCGTCCTTCTCCGCGTAGCGCTCGCCGATGGCGAACCCCTTGAGGGCAAGCATGGCCACCACATCGGCGACCTTCACTGCAGCCCGGGCCACTGCCCCATCAGCGAGTGGCGCCTCGATCTCGTACCAGAACCAGTGGCCCAGGGCGACCTCGGCCCCCTCCAGGGCGCGCGCTTCGAGGTCGCGCTGCACCGGCCGGTGCCGACGCTCGCGGCCCTGCCGAGGCAGCGGCTTCGGGGTGAGGAGGTCGATCCGGATCAGATGCGGCCGGCCTGACCGAGGGGACAGCGTCTCCTTTCTGGAACTGGAAACGTGACTCGAGCGCCCGTGCCCAGCCGCGCTCCAGCAGCCGCTCGACGATCGTGGCGTAGTGCTCGGCGTCCACGACATCGGGATCCACCACGAGGTCGATGTCAATGGAGCCGACGTGCACAGGGCCGGCCTGAGAGGCATCGACCTGGAAGGTCTCCCCCTGGAAGCCCCCGGGCTCCCCGAAGCGTTCCAGGATCAGGTAGGGCGCCCAGCCGCCGATCAAGACCAGGGCGTCGCGGTAGGCGCCGAGCGTGATCATCACCTCGGCCAAGGCGCTGCGAGACGCGGCGGCGATGTCGTCGTAGTCGGCGGCGAGGCGGGGCTTGGCCATGCTGAGATCAGAAACCCAGTCGCTGCCGGCGCAGCTCGTCGGCCTGCTCTCGCCCCCGGCCCGGGAACTTGACCAGGTCCAGATAGAGCTGCGTGTTGCACACGACCGGGAGGCCGTCCACGGTCTGGGTCCGGTACAGGACGCCCTCATCGTTTGGGATGAGGAGGTGGACGCCGGCGCCTGCCTCGGCGGGCCGGAGGTCGACCTCGCGCGCCAGGCCCTCCACGTCCCCCAAGACATAGGCATGGACATCGGCTGAGCGCACGAAGGGGGCGACGAGTTGCGCCCCGGCGTGCAGCGTGAGCGCGACGCGTTCATTCCGTGCGGCGGCACGGGCGGCCAGGAGCCGGGCCAGTTCCCGGGGGTTGCGCACGAAGCTGTAGAAGGTGCGCCGCTCGTGCTGGTCCAGGCTGTACTCCCCGGCCCAGAGATCGAGGAGATGGCCGGGCTGACGCAGCCGGATCGCCCCACGCGGCTTCTCGACGAAGGCCTTCTCCTCCAGAGCATTGACGACCAGGTGGGCCGTCCGCAGGCTGACCCCGACTTCTTGCGCGAGCCCGGCGAGGGTCCAGCTGGCGGCCGGCTGCTCGAGGAGGGCGCGGGTGATCCGCGAGGACTTGGGAGAGAACAGGCGGCGCAGGCGCGCCCGCTGGGTCCGCGGGCGATCCCCTGTGCGGCGGTCGACGAGGATCCCGCCGAAGCGGAGAAAGGTGTTGCCGGCCAGGTCGAGATAGCCGACCTGCGCCTCGCGGCACAGGCGCTGGCCCTCTGGCGCGATGTAGGGAGCCGCCACGACCGGGTAGCGGCGCGGCGCGCGTCTGGCCGCGAGCGAAAGCACGGTGATAGCCTGGGCGAGGTAGCGGGGCTCGCCCAAGGATCGGAAGGTGAGGAGGAGCCGGAGGACGGGCCGCCCTCCCGGCCCCGTTGCCCGGACCGCCCAGGTGCCTGGCGGCGGGGCGGGCTCGCTGGTGAGCCGGAAGCCCGGGAGGAGCATCCTGAGGGCATCGAGGACGCGGCTCTTCAGGCCCAGTGGTTCAGAGACGTTTACCGTATTAGCCATTTTTACCGTACGGGTAAAATGACACTCAATCGGCCATATGTCAACGCTCCCAGGGCATGGCAGGCTACGGCCCGCCACCCCTACTGGAAGTGCGACGACCACCACGGCGTCGGCTCTGCACGGGCTTCCCGAATGCCACATCCCAGCGCTTGCCTGGATGGTCGAACTTCACCATCTTCGGGTTGAACCGCTCCGGATCGAACCGGCCGCCAAGCCAGCGAAGGGTGCTCTCGTATTCCTCGTGTGTGGGGTCGCGCATCACGGCCATGAGGTCCTCGTACCCCCCGACGCCCCCGCAGTCCTCGGGCGGACACGCCCGCTCGCCCCCGAGGCAGCACGGATACCGCATGCCCTTCTGGCGCGGCACGGTCGCCTCGAGAGTGATCTCGTGCTCCCAGCCGTCTCCGAAGTCGTACTCGTACTTGGCCGCGGCACCCGGGTGGGTGAAGTAGCTGGCGATGCGGATGTCCCATCCCGGCAGGATGGGCTCGTC
>MGBT01000032.1:456-11013 GCA_001788395.1 Candidatus Rokubacteria bacterium GWA2_70_23 | reverse complement strand
AGCCGCGGTCCTCCTGAGCGCCGCGCTCTGCGTCCTCGTGGGCGCCTCGTCGCCCGCGTGGGCCCGGGACGCCGACCTCGACGACGAGGCCCGCACCCGCGAGCACTCGCGCGGGAGCGCGTCGCCGATGGCCCCGGGCGAGGAGTCGGGCACCCCGTCCTTCGATCTGGTGCTCGACCAGGCGAGCCGGCACGAGGGCATCCCGTGGGAGCGCCTCGACGGGCGGGCCTATGACCTCGTGCGCGCCGTCGTCGCCGGCGCTCTGGTGGAGCGGGAGGTGCGCGACATCGCCTTCCGGAGCCGCCGGGAGGTCTTCGAGTTCCTCCTCGACCACCCCGATTTCGCCGCCGACGTGGCGCGGCTCTTGCGCGAGGGGAAGTACCGACTCCGGCGCGTGGGCGATGCCTACGAGGCCGACGACGGTCGTGGGGCCCGCGGGTGGCTCAAGCCGGTCTTCGCGGCGCCCGGGCGCCGCCTCTTCTACCTGCACGGCCGCTACGACCCGCCGCTCCTGCCGTCGCTGTCCGGACGGCTGGTGATCCTCCTCGACAGCGAGCACGTGGAGGGGCCCGACGGCGTCACCTACTGCGCGATGAGGATCTCGGGCTTTCTCAAGCTCGACTCGACCTTCACCGAGGTGCTGGCCCGCGTCTCCCAGAGCTTCTCCGAGGCGCAGGTGGACAAGCGGGTGCGGCGCTTCTTCCGGCACGTCGCCGCCGTCAGCCGCCGCGCCTACGACGACCCGGAGGGGCTGGCGGAGTTCGCGATGGGACACCCCGAGCTGCAGCCGGAGCTCGTGGCGGAGTTCCGGAGCCTGATGCTCGCCCATCTGCCGCCGTCCTGGTCGGAGTACCAGCGGTTCCAGCTCCTCGAGGGCCCGCCGCTGGCGGATCCGCAGGAGTGAAGCGGGCTTTCCTCGGTGTTATACTGGCGGTCGCCGCGGGCGCAGGTCACTGACCAGCCGGGGTAGCTCAGTGGCAGAGCAATCGATTCGTAATCGATAGGTCGCGGGTCCGACTCCCGCCCCCGGCTCCATTCCTCTCGCGCACTTGCGAGCCCTCGCCGCTCTGGTCGATTGGGGCAGGTGCTCATCACGGGGCTACTCCGTTCCGGTCTCCCGGGCCTTCGTCGGCTCCATCTGCCGTGCGACGCGCCGCTCGACAGCCTCCTGCCGGTGGCCCGGCGCGCGGTGCGCGTATCGCTGCACCATGCTCAGGGTCTTCCAGCCGCCCAGCTCCTTGATCGTGAGGAGATCGGCGCCTTCCATGGCGAGCCGTGAGGGCCGCGCGCGTCTCCACGAATTCGATGGGCCCGAAGAGGAGATGGGCCGTGCTGTCCCGCCATGCCGTCGTGAGCGTGACGAGACCGCGCCCGTCCCCCTGATCGGTCGGTGGGGGTGCGGGGGCGCCCGGTTGCCCGGACCTCGCAGGATGCGGGGAAACCCTGCGGGCTGCTCAAAAAGGTCCAGATGCGAGGCGGCGCCCGACGGCCGCACGCGAGGCGTACTCCGCTTGGCGAGCCGAGCCGGAGGCGAGGTGAGCGCATCCGGAGATCCGGGCGAGCGTGAGCGAGCCACGTTGAGCGTGCGGCCGAGGGCGCCGTGCCTCCGCAGATGGGCCTTTTTCAGCAGCCTGCTAGAAGTCCCCTTGAGGCATCGGCGGTCCCGCCACCGGCTTCTCCTCGGGCAGGTCGGTGACCAGCGCCTCGGTGGTCAACAGGAGGGACGCCACCGACGCCGCGTTCTGCAGCGCCACGCGCTCCACCTTGGTCGGGTCGATGATGCCGGCCTGGATCATGTCCACGAACTGCAGCGACTCCGCATCGAAGCCGCGGGTCGCCACCTTCTCGGCCTTGACCTTCTCCACGATCACGCTGCCCTCGAGCCCGGCGTTCTCCACGATCCGGCGGATGGGCTCCTCGAGCGCGCGCTTGACGATCATGGCACCGACCTTCTCGTCGCCCTCCAGCTTCAGGCTCTCGATGACCGTCGAGGCTCGCAGCAGCGCGACGCCGCCGCCCGCCACGATGCCTTCCTCCACGGCCGCGCGCGTCGCATTGAGCGCGTCCTCGACACGGGCCTTCTTCTCCTTCATGGCCGTCTCGGTCGCCGCCCCCACCTTGATCACCGCCACGCCGCCGGCCAGCTTGGCCAGGCGCTCTTGCAGCTTCTCGCGGTCGTAGTCGGAGGTGGTCTCCTCGATCTGGGCCCGGATCTGCTTGATGCGCCCCTCGATGGTCGCCGTCGTGCCGGCCCCCTCGACGAGGGTGGTGTTGTCCTTGTCCACCACCACCTTCTTGGTCTTGCCCAGGTCCTCCAGCTTGAGGTTCTCCAGCTTGATCCCCAGGTCCTCGGTGATGGCCTTGCCGCCGGTCAGGATGGCGATGTCCTCCAGCATGGCCTTGCGCCGGTCGCCGAATCCGGGCGCCTTCACCGCGGCGCACTGCAGCGTGCCGCGGAGCTTGTTGACCACGAGCGTGGCCAGGGCCTCCCCCTCCAAGTCCTCGGCAATGATGAGGAAGGGCTTGCCCACCCGGGCGACCTGCTCGAGCAGCGGCAGCATGTCCTTCATCACGCTCAGCTTCTTCTCGTGGATGAGGACGAGCGCGTCCTCGAACACGACCTCCATGCGCTCCGCGTCGGTCACGAAGTACGGCGACAGGTAGCCGCGGTCGAACTGCATGCCCTCGACCACGTCCAGCGCGGTCTCGGCGGACTTGGACTCTTCCACGGTGATGACCCCGTCCTTGCCCACCTTCTCCATGGCCTCGGCGATCAGGCTCCCGATCGTCTTGTCGTTGTTCGAGGCGATGGAGGCGACCTGGGCAATCTCCTTCTTGTCCTTGGTGGACTTGGACATCTTCTTCAGCTCGTCGACCACCGCATCCACGGCCTTGTCGATGCCGCGCTTGAGCCCCATGGGGTTGGCGCCGGCCGTGACGTTCTTGAGCCCTTCGCGGACGATGGCCTGGGCCAGCACGGTCGCCGTGGTGGTCCCGTCGCCGGCGATATCGGAGGTCTTGGAGGCCACCTCCTTGATCATCTGGGCCCCCATGTTCTCGTAGTGGTCCTTGAGCTCGATCTCCTTGGCGACCGTCACCCCGTCCTTGGTGATGGTCGGGCTGCCGAACTTCTTGTCGATGACCACGTTGCGCCCCTTGGGGCCCATGGTGGCCTTGACGGCGGACGCCATGATGTTGATCCCGCGGAGCAGGGCGGCGCGGGCCTCGTCACTGAATAGGACTTGCTTTGGCATGCTCGTTCTCCTCCTCGATCACTCGATGGAATTGACCGGACGTGAGGTCCGGTCGGGTTGGCTGAGCGCGCTCGGCTCGGCTACTCGATGATGGCCAGCACGTCCTCTTCCTTCATGATCAGGTACTCCTCGCCGTCGACCTTCACCTCGGAGCCCGAGTACTTGCCGAAGAGGATGCGATCGTGGGCCCTCACGTCCAGGGGGATCTTCTTGCCGTCCTCGTTCACCCTCCCGTTGCCCACCGCGATGACCTTGCCCTCCTGGGGCTTCTCCTTCGCCGTGTCGGGAATGATGATGCGGCCCTTCTTGGCGTCCTTCTCTTCCTCGCGCTTGACGAGGATCCGGTCATGCAACGGACGAATCTTCATGGTCAATCCGCCTCCCGATTGTCAGATGTTGGACCTGGTGGCTGATCCCGCGATCTACGGGGCCTTAGCACTCAACCACTTCGAGTGCTAACAATAGTTGCCGATCCGCCGGAAGTCAAGCGGGGAAAGCTCAGCCCGGCGCGCTGGTGTGCCAGGTTGACTCCTCTTCTCGAGGCGTCCAGATGGCCTTCCCTGGCGCGTAGCTGCTGCCTGGGGCGGACCTGTCTCGGGCGGCAACCCCCTGGGGAGAACGCCAGCCCGCACGGCCGCCGCGGCCCGTCGCCGTCCAGGGAGACGTGGAGGACGCGCCCGGGCGGGTGGGGCGCAGTGTCGGGAGACTGATCAGAACTCGACGCGGACCCCGCCGGTGAAGCTGTGGGAGGTCACCCCCCGGAGGCCGAGCACGGTGTCGTAATTGAAGAAGGCCGCGATCCCGTGCCTGAGCTGGGCGGAGAGGCCGGCCGCGAGGGCGAAGAAGTCCCGATCCGGGTCGTCCGTGGGGACCGAGAAGAACGTGTCGAAGGGATCGTCGGCGAACTTGGCGGTGATCCGCCGCTTGTTGTCCAGGAACTCGTGGCGCCATTCCACGCGCACGGACGGCACGAGCACGGCGATGGGGGTGCTGAGGGGCCGCGCGATCTGCCCCCCGAGCGCCTGCTGGAGCGAGAAGGCGTCCTGGCTCTTGACCGTGAGGTTGAACCCCGACGCCCCGCTCTCCGTGTAACCGCCGATGTGGAGGCCGACGAACTCCAGCCGGAGGAACGGCGTCACGGTGAAGCCGGCCGGGCGGAACTCGTAGCCCGTCCCGACGTTCATGGTGTACTGCGGGCCGTCCGTGTTGGCCTGGGCCGTCCGGTCCACCGCCGCGGGGCCAGCGCCGTAGGAGATCCGTCGGGTCATGTCGTAGGTGTTCCAGGCGAAGCCGGCCAGCGAATCGACGTAGAGGGCGCCCCAATAGTTGGTGGCGTACAGCGAGAGGCCGTAGCGCTGAGTGTCGGTGTCGCCGAGGCCCGCCTCGAAGTCGGTGGTGGTCCTGGAGTAGCTCGCCGCCACTCCCGCCGCGAGGCTGTCCGTGAACCGGTAATCCACGCCCGCCGTCACCAGACCGGCCTCGAAGTCGAAGCCGCTTTCGCGCGCGGTCCCGTCCTTGTCGCCGAAGCCAAACGATCCGTTGACGAACGCCCCGAGCCCCCCGGCGGTGCCCGCTGCATCGGCGCTGGCGCCGCCTCCTCTGCCGTCGAGCCCGAGGGGCCGGGAGCTGGCGACGGCCTTGCCGTCTATGTCGAGCCGCAGGTCGCCCGCGGTGATGCCCCGTGCACCCTGGCGCAACGCGCTGAGGCGCCCGGCGATGGCCCGGGAGGGGTTGACCTCGACGTTGAACGCCGACCCTCCCTGCGCGGCTGCTTGCTCCGGCGTGAGGAGCCCGAGCGTGTTCGCGAGCTGGTCGTTGGTGAGGCCGAGCGAGAACGCGGTCGGCCCCACGCCCTGGAGCGCGTTGGCCGTCTGGCGCATCTCGCGGCAGCGCCTCGTCAGGTCACCGGTGGCCGAGTCCTGGGTGGCGAAGCCCGCGGCCAGCAGCTTGGGGCAGACGACGTCGATGGCGGCAGCCATGGACCGCTGGGGAGGCGTGAGACCCGGCGCGAGGACCAGCTCCCCGGCGGCGGCCGGGCCCAGCGGCAGAACGGAGACGCCGAGCAGCATCAGGGTCGCGGCCACTGCGGAGCGGCGCGTCAATCTCATTGCTTCCCCCTCGCCAGGCTCGATTTCGCCCGGCAACGTGCCCGGCTGCCGGGCACGAATGGCGGCTGACTCTACTATGGGAGATGGCGGCGCTGCAAGAGAATAGGCGACATCAAGCCCCTTGTCGGCACCGGGCTCGCGCCCGGCCGACCGCCCGGCCGGCCCGCCCCACGACCGAGAACAGGCCTCGAGCCAATCGGCCCCCGAGATGAGCGGCGGGTCGGCCTTGCGGGGCGGGTCCAGCTCCCTGGTCAGCTCGCGGGGGCGGTTGTAGCAGTCGATGCTCGCCCGAGCAAACGCGTCCGGGTCGACGGGTTTGGCGGCGACCCGGACGCCCCGCTTCATGAAGGAATCGAGACTGATCCTCGGCACGGCGCCAGCGATTCACGGCACGAATTGAGGCTTGACAGCATCGCCGTGTACACTGTATACAGGCGAATGCCGCAAGAGCATCCAGCAAGCCGCGCGACGATGAAGCGCCGCGCGCCACGACGGTCGCGCCGCCCCGCCCGCCTGCGGGGGCCAGGCCTCCTCCGGGACCTCGTCTACGACCAGGCGAAGGAGTGGATCCTGACCGGGGAGTTCGTGTCCGGGGAGTTCCTCGGCGAGGAAGCGCTCGCTGAGCGGCTCGGCGTGAGCCGGACGCCGGTGCGGGAGGCGCTCGGGAGCCTCCAACGAGACGGCCTCGTGGAGATCGTTCCGCATCGCGGCGCGTTCATCCGCTGGCCCTCCCCGCGAGACGTCGAGGAGCGCTTCGACATCCGCATTGCGATCGAGACGCTGGCGCTCCGGCGCGCGTTCCCCAAGCTCGACGAGGACGTGCTCCGGCGCCTGCTCGATCGAGTGCGCGAGCAGCAGGAGCGGATCGAGAGCGCGTCGTATCAGGAGATCGAGCAGCTCTCGATCGAGGTCCACATGGTCGTGCTGGAGGCGGCCGGTAACCGGCGGCTCATCGACCTCACGCACCAGCTCCGCGAGCAGGTCTATATCGCGAGCACGCTCTACCGGAACCCCGGCGGCAGCGTGAGCGTCCCGCGCGTGCGGCAGGTCGCCGAGGATCACGAGGCGTTCCTGCTCGCGCTGCTCGACCGGGATCCGGAGCGGGCGGTCCGGGAGCTCGAGGCGCACCTCGTGCGGACCAGGGACATGGTGATCGCCGCCGTGCAGGATGGGTTGCGCCGAACCTCCACCCTCGAGAGGCGGGAGCCCGTCCGCTGAGCCCCGCGCGCCGGAGGAGACGCCGATGACGACGATGTCCGAAGCGCTGGCCACGTTCGCCCTCCGCCTCGAGTGGCGAGACGTTCCGGACGACGTCCTGGAGCTGGCCCGGGGGCACTTTCTCGACACCCTGGGCATCGCGCTCGCGTCGTCCCGGACGGACTTCGGCGCCGCCATTCACCGGGCGGGGTGCGCGCTCGGCGCCGGCCAGGAGAGCACCGCGCTCGGGTTCGGCACGCGGCTCCCCGCCGCCTCCGCCGCGCTCGTGAACGGCACCCTCGCCCACGGCCTCGACTTCGACGACACGCACGTCGAGGCCGTGTACCACGCGAGCGCGCCCGCGCTGGCGGCGGCGCTCGCGGCCGGCGAGGCCGCGGGCGCCGACGGGCGTTCCATGCTGCTCGCGCTCGTCGTGGGCCTGGAGCTGGGTTGCCGCCTGGCCGGCGCCGCGCCGGGCGCCTTCCACGACCGCGGCTTCCATCCGACCGCGCTCTGCGGGACGTTCGCCTGCGCGGCGGTGGCGGCGCGTCTGGCGGGAGACCCGGAGGGGGCGCTCGTCAACGCGCTCGGGCTCTGCGGGAGCCAGGCGGCGGGGATCCTGGAGCTCAGGGAGTCGTGGCTCAAGCGCCTGCACCCGGGCTGGGCGGCGCACAGCGGGTTGGTCGCCGCCGCGCTCGGGCGCCACGGCTTCCGCGGGCCCGCGACCGTCTTCGAGGGGCCGCAGGGCTTCTTCGCCTCGCACCTCGGCAGCGTGCCGGAAGGCGAGCGGTCGCCCGTGCGCGATCTCGGGACGACATGGGCGAGCCGCGGCATCGCGCTCAAGCCCTACCCGTGCTGCCACTTCATCCACGCGTTCGTGGACGCGGCCCTCGGGCTCCGGGAGACCGGGGTTCGCGTCGAGGCCATCGAGCGCATCGATTGCCCGCTGACGGACCGGCTCCAGCCGCTGGTCGCCGAGCCGCGCGACCGTCGCATCAAGCCGCCGACGCTCTACGACGCGCTCTTCAGCGTCCCGTACGTGGTCGCGCTGGCGCTCGTCAAGGGCCGCGTGGACGTCGCCGCGCTCTACGACGAGCCGCTCGACGACCCGCGTGTCCTGGCTCTCGCCGCGAAGACCTTCTGCCCGCCGGACCCCGAGAGCGACTACCCGAAGCACTTCCCGGGCGAGGTGCGGATCACGCTCAGGGACGGTCGCCGGCTCGTCCGGCGCGAGCCGGTGAGCCGCGGCGCGCCGGAGCGACCACTCACGCCGGCCGAGATCGAGGCGAAGTTCTTCCTGAACGCCACGCGGGCGATTCCCGACGTCCAGGCCAAGCGGATCACCGAGATGGTGTGGAACATCGAGACGCTCCCGGCCGTCGGCGCGCTCGTCGCCGAGTGCGTCGCCCGGGACTGAGGAAGACGGCGATGGCGGTGAAACGGGTTCCGCGCGGCTGCTTCTACGAGGACTTCGCCGAGGGGCGGGTGTTCGAGCACCACTGGGGCCGGACGCTCACCGTCGAGGACAGCCTGCTCTTCAACAACCTGACCATGCACTACAACCCCATCTACTTCAACGCCGAGTACGCCCGGCGGCTCGGCTACGAGGGGATGGTGGTGAACCCGCTCCTGGTGTTCACCACCGTGCTCGGCCTCACCGTCGAGGACCTCTCGGAGGCGGGGGGGCCGTTCCTGGGCGTGGACGACCTGCGATACCACCGGCCCGTCTACGCGGGGGACACCGTCTCCGCGCGCTCGGAGGTGCTGAGCCGGCGCGAGTCGCGGTCGCGCCCGGGATGGGGGATCGTCGAGTGGCGCACCCGCGCCGTGAACCAGCGGGGCGAGCTGGTGCTCGAGTACCGCCGCCGCAACCTGTCGAGGAAACGCGAACCCACGAAGAGCGAGGGCCGTTGACATGGGATTTCTCAAACCCGAGCACGAGGACCTGAAGCGCCTGACCCGCCACTTCACCAACAAGGAGGTCGTGCCGATCGCGGATGCCCTCGACCGCGAGGAGGCCGAGATCCCCACCCCGCTCCTCGAGAAGATGGCCGAGATGGGCTTCTTCGGCCTGCTCGTCCCGAAGGACTACGGCGGGCTCGGCCTCGACACCCTGAGCCTCTGCGTCGTCACCGAGGAGCTCGCGCGCGGCTGGCTCTCCGTGGGGAGCGTGATCGCGCGGAACGTGCTCTGCGGCCACATCCTGTACAAGGCAGGCACGGAGGAACAGCGGCGGCGCTTCCTCCCTGGCATGGCCACGGGGATGCGCCAGACGGCGTCGGCGGGGACCGAGCCCGAGGCGGGTTCGGACGCCTCCAACATCAAGACCACCGGGCGCCGACGCGACGGCCACTACGTCGTGAACGGCTCGAAGATGTTCTGCACGTTCGCCAACCAGGCCCACGTGCTGTTCACCTACGTCCGCACCTCGGCGGAGAAGAAGGCGGGCGGGATCAGCCTCTTCCTCATCGAGAAGGAGCCGGGCGAGCAATTCGCGCCGCCGCATCTCACGGGCACCCGCATCCGCACGGTGGGCTACCACGGGATGAACACGTACGCCCTCTTCTTCGACGGCCTCGAGGTGCCGGAGGGCAACCTGGTCGGCGGCGTCGAGGGCCGCGGCTTCAAGCAGCTCATGCACGGCTACGAGGTGGCGCGCATCCAGTTCGCGTTCCGGTGCATCGGCCTCGCCCAGGCCGCCTACGAGGCGGCCCTCGCCTACAGCCAGCAGCGCGTCCAGTTCGGGAAACCCATCGCGACGTTCCAGGCCGTGCGCTTCAAGCTCGCCGACATGGCAACCGAGATCGAGGCGGCGCGCCAGCTCGGGTACTTGGCCGCCGAGAAGTTCGACCGCGGCGAGCGCGCAGACGTCGAGGCGGGCATGGCGAAGCTCTTCGCCTCCGAGATGGCCCACCGCCAGTGCTGGAACGCGGTGCAGATCCACGGGGGCTACGGCTACACGCGCGAGTACTCCGTGAACCGCTACTGGCGCGACTCGGGGCTCCTGCCGATCGGCGAGGGGACAAGCGAGATCCAGCGGGAGATCATCGCGCGCCGCATCCTGCAGGAGCGCTGAGATGGGCATCACCGGGACCGGGAACTACTTCGAGGACTTCCAGGTGGGCGACGCGTTCGAGCACGTGCGCGGGCGCACGGTGACGAACATGGATAACTACCTGGTCACCCACATGACCATGAACACCGCCCAGGCTCACTTCAATCTCCCGTACGCCCAGCAGATGATGGGCGGGGCCTTCGTCGAGCGCCTGGTGGTGGGGCCGTGCACGATCGCGATCGTGGTCGGCCTCACCAGCGAGGACATGAGCGAGAACGCGTTCATGGACCTCGGCATGACTGGGATCGGCCTGCCGAACCCGGTCTTCGCGGGCGACACGCTCTACGCGCGGAGCGACGTGCTCGAGGTGCGCGGGAGCGAGGAGCGTCCTGACGCCGGGATCGTCCGCTACCGGTTCACGGGATGGAAGGACGGCGGGACGCCCGTCGTCGAGGGCGAGCGGACGATCCTGGTGAAGAAGCGCGCGTACTGGGCGGCGGCCGACGGGAACGGAGGCGCGTGATGGCGGCCGGGCTCGACGGCATCACCATCGTCGACCTCACCCAGGGCGTGGCCGGCCCCTTCGCGACGCGACTCCTCAGCCAGATGGGGGCTCGCATCATCAAGGTCGAGCGCCCCGGGACGGGTGACCTGATCCGGCACTGGGACACGATCGTGGGCGGCATGTGCTCGGGCCACGCCTGGGTGAACCCCGGCAAGGAGAGCGTTGCCCTCGACCTCAAGAGTGAGCGCGGTCGCGACCTGCTCATGGCGCTCGTCAGCCGCGCCGATGTGGTGATCGAGAACTTCGTGCCAGGGACGCTCGAGCGCTGGGGCCTCGGCTGGGAGCGCTTCCGTGAGGCGAGCCCGCGCCTGATCTTCTGCCGCGTCTCGGGCTTCGGCCAGGATGGGCCGTACCACGACCGCGCCGCCCTCGACCTCA
>MGBT01000032.1:0-221 GCA_001788395.1 Candidatus Rokubacteria bacterium GWA2_70_23 | reverse complement strand
TCCCGAGCGCGTGGGGCTCCATCACCACACCATGACCCCCTACGGGCCCTACGTCGCGAAGGACGGTCGCGCGGTCATCCTCGCCGCCGGGTCCGGTGCGCGCGAGCTGTGGGAACGCTTCTGCGAGGCCATCACGCATCCGGAGCTGGTCGACCATCCCGATTTCTCGACGAACACCCTCCGGATGCAGCACAAGCAGGCGCTGGACACCATCGTCGCCG
>MGBT01000031.1 GCA_001788395.1 Candidatus Rokubacteria bacterium GWA2_70_23 | reverse complement strand
ATCACCGCCTCGGCGATGTCGCGGATCGTCTGCCGGGTGTCCCGGACGCGGAAAACGT
The DNA here is from genome assembly GCA_001788395.1 of Candidatus Rokubacteria bacterium GWA2_70_23. Taxonomy (GTDB): domain Bacteria; phylum Methylomirabilota; class Methylomirabilia; order Rokubacteriales; family CSP1-6; genus UBA12499. The sequence continues at coordinate 8,716 of MGBT01000031.1, read as the reverse complement.
AATGAATCGGGTCCTCGATCCGGTACTGGACGATCCACTGGACGTCGATCACGTTCAGGTCTCCGGTCAGCATGAGGGACACATCCTTGAAGACCTTGTTATCCGCGTATTGCGTGCGCCGGCCGGCAGCCGTGGCGGCCGTCAGGAACCCGAATTCCTCCTTGAGGACCCGGGCCGTGGGAACCAGGCGAACCGTCTCGACCCCGTACGGGGCCTTGAAGTGCAGGCCGGGCCCTACCGTCCGGACCACCGCTCCGAACCGCTGGACCACGCCCGTCTCCTCGGGCTGCACCGTGAACCAGCTTGACCAGAGCAGGATCATCACGAGCACGATACCCACGCCTGCGGTAATCTGCCCACCCCGGAACCCGCGGAAGCGATCCCGCAGCTCCCTGAGGGTGCGTTCGAGATCGGGCGGTGGCCAGCGGGTCCCGCCGGGGTTCTCCGGGTCATAAGCTGACATGGTCATTCTCCCCGGCCAGCCGTGGCTAGCCGCGTAGCGTGGGTGGCCTTTCCGTCTTGAGTTCACTCTCGGAGATCAGACGACGTGCAAGAAAAAGACCATGTGTGGCGCTCTCCGATCTCGTCCCTGTGCGTGGGGCGCGTAATCGTGCCAAGCCCGCAGCTCGATCGGAGGATGGGCGAGGCCCGCCACACCATTCCGGCACAACGATCTCATTAGCCAGCGCCTCCGGGACTACCTCTCTTGATTCAGCTCACGCAGTAATTCGCCGTCGGCCTTCCTTCCCGGCCCAGGGTCGCGGGGTCCGCCGACAGAGTGTCGCCCGAGCGACATGTTGTCGTGCGCCACCTTCGCCGGAGAGCGCCTATTCCTCGCGCGAAACCTTCCAACAGCTCCACTTCCCACACCTGCGCGCCCATCCGAACTGGCCACATACCCGGCCCGGCGCTCGCCCACGCATTACACGATGTCCCACGAAGGTTGGCCGCGCGAAGAGCGCCGGGATCCCCAGCCTGCGCCCGTCGTCATGGTCATCGACGATGACGGAGAGATGCGCGCGGTGCTCCGAGACTTCCTTGCACGGGAGGGCTTTGACGTACACGAGGAGGCAGGAGGCGAAGGCGTCGTCGTCGCGATCGAGTCGCTGCACCCGGCGGTCAACCTTCGTGGCGTCGCGCCGAGAGTCCTACCTCCACGAGATGGACGCCCCCCTTCGGTAACGGATATTTTGAGTCGATGCGGGCCCTTGCCCGCGGGTCCGGCACCGACTACCATGGACGAGTCAGAGGCTTCCCCATGGGTCTGCGCTTCCGGCTCTTCCTGCTCGTCATCCTCCCGACGGCCCTGGTCCTCGGGAGCTACGGCGTCATGCGGATTCGCGTGGAGACCCGGCAGGCCGCCGAGGCCGAGCGGCGCCAGAGCGCCGTGACCGCCCGGGCCGTGCAGATCGCCATCGAGCACGACCTGCGAGACCGCCAGATCGCCGACATTCAGAGCCTCGTCTCCGAGCTGGTGATGAGCCACGCGCAGATCGAGCGCATTCTGGTCGTGGACCGCGCGCTGAGACCGCTGGCCGCCCAGCCGCCCCAGACCGCTCCGCGGCTGGACCGCCTCCGGGAGGTTCTCGCCACCGGCCAGGTCCGCCACGACGTCGAGCAGCCCAACATCACCCGGTACGCGCTACCGCTCCGGGCGCCGCGGGGTGGCGTCCTTGGGGCGGTGGAGATCGCCTTCACGACCTCCTTGCCCGAGGAGAGCCTCATCCGCACGATCTGGGACGTGGGCCCCCGCATCGCGGTGATCGTGCTCTTCGTGACGGCGCTGACGCTTCTGGCAATCCACCTGGATCTGATCCGGCCCCTGGGCCGACTGACGGCCTCGATCCAGGCCGTGGGCGAGGGACGTCCCGGACCGCCCCTTCCGGCGTCGCGACGCGACGAGCTGGGGATAGTGGCCCGGTCGTTCAACCGGATGGTCGACCAGCTGCAGGCTGCGCGGGCGGGGCTCGTGGACGAGACGGAGCGCGCGCTGGAGCTGGAGAAGCAGCTGCGGCGCGTCGAGACCCTGGCCGTGGCCGGCAAGCTCACCTCGGCGCTGGCCCACGAGGTCGGCACGCCGCTCAACATCATCTCGGGGCGGGCCGAGATCGCGCTGCGCGCGCTGCCGCCCGACCATCCCGCCCGCGGGGAGCTTACGGTGATTGCCGCCCAGGCCGAGCGCATCGCGAGCACCATCCGCTCCGTGCTCGACAGCGTGCGCGGGCACAAGCCGGAGATGCAGCGCGTGGAGCTGCCACGCCTGCTCCCGCAGCTCGGCGGCCTCATGGGCCACGAGGCGAGGCGGCGGCGCATCGTGCTGGAGGCGCCCCCCCCGGGGGACCTGCCCCCCCTGCTGGCCGACCCGGGCCAGCTCCAGCAGGTGCTCCTGAACCTCCTGACCAACGCCCTCGATGCGACCCCGGCAGGCGGCCGCGTCAGGATCGAGGCACGCGAGAGCCGGCAGATCGACGGGCGGGCGGGCGTCGCCGTGACGGTGTCGGACAGCGGCGCGGGCATTCCGGCGGAGATCCTGGGGCGCATCTTCGATCCCTTCGTCACGACCAAGCCCGCGGGCCAGGGTACGGGGCTCGGGCTCGCCATCTGCCGCGACATCGTCCGCGACCATGGCGGCACCATCGACGTGCAGAGCCAGGAGGGTCGGGGCACGACCTTCGAGGTGTGGCTGCCGGCGGCGGAGGAGGCTCGATGAGCCCGGCCCGCGTGCTCATCGTGGACGACGATCCCGAGATGCTCGCCATGCTGCGCGGGCACCTCGAGGGCGAGGGCTTCATGGTCCTTACCGCGGCCGGCGGGCGCGAGGGCGTGGCCATGCTGGAGCGCGAGGAGTGCGACGTGATCTTCACGGATCTCGTCATGGACGACGGCGGGGGCATGGAGATACTCGCCGCCGCCCAGCGCCAGCGCCCGAACGCGCGCGTGATCCTCATGACCGCCTTCGGCAGCCTCGAGACGGCCATCGAGGCCATGCGCCACGGGGCCTATGACTACCTCACCAAGCCGTTCAAGCTCGCCGAGGTCACGCTCACGGTGAACCGCGCCCTCGAGGACAGCCGGCTCCGCCGGGAGAATCAGCGCCTGCGAGCCCACGTCGAGAAGGAGCAGGGCATCGGGCGGATCCTGGGCCAGTCGGCGCAGCTCCGCGCGGTGCTCGACCAGATCCGCGCTGTTGCCGACAGCGATGCGCCGGTGCTGCTGCTGGGCGAGAGCGGCACCGGCAAGGAGCTCGCGGCCCGGGCGCTGCACTGGGGCAGCGCGCGCTTCGGCGAGGCCTTCGTCCCCGTGGACTGCGGCGCCATCCCCGAGCACCTGCTCGAGGCCGAGCTGTTCGGCCACGAGAAGGGGGCCTTCACGGGAGCCGATCGCAAGCGCCCGGGGCTCTTCGTGGCGGCCAATCGCGGCACCCTGTTCCTGGACGAGATAGCGGAGCTGTCCCCCCCGCTGCAGGCCAAGCTCCTGCGCGCGGTCCAGGATCGCGCCGTGCGGCCCGTCGGGAGCACCACCGTTGTCCAGCTCGACGTGCGGCTCGTCAGCGCCACCAATCGCGACCTGGCCGTGATGCTCCGGGAGGGTCGCTTCCGCGAGGACCTCTACTACCGGCTCGCCGTGATCCCCGTGAGGCTGCCCGCTCTCCGCGAGCGGCCCGAGGACATCCCGCTGCTCGCCGCCCACTTCCTCCAGCGCGCCGCCCGGCGCCTCGGCAAGACCCTCACGGGGTTGTCCGAGGAGGCGGCCGCCTGGATGGCCGCGCACAGGTGGCCAGGCAATGTGCGCGAGCTCGAGAACGTCGTCGAGCGGGCCGCCGTGCTTGCGAAGGGCCCCCTCGTCCATCTCGCCGACCTCGGTACGGAGTTCTCGATGGACCCGGGCCTGCCCTCCATACGGCCCACCCTGGGCGAGCTCGAGCGCCAGTACGTCCGCCGGGTGCTCGAGGAAGCCGGCGGCGACAAGCAGGCGGCGGCGCGCATCCTAGGCGTCTCCGTCCGGACGCTCCAGCGCCGGGCCCAGGATCTCTGACTGCCCTCGCCGCCCCGGGCGTCAAGTTGTCGCCGGGACGCCAAGTTGTCGGCCGAAGACGCCACGTCGAGCCGGCGTCAGCGCCCGTAACCCATGATGGACTCGGCGTATTTCCCGAGCGGCGGAACGGGCAAGATCCTTGCGATACCAGTCCCTGACGATGGCCGGCGCCGGCCTGCGATCGTCAGGAGGGTGTGATCATGGCTGAGCAGGATCTCGATCGGACGCGGGAGGCAGTCCAGGAATCGCCCGGCTGGATCGGTGAGGACGCGCGGCTCTGGGCCGTGGTGCTGGCTGGCGGCCAGGGGATGCGCTTGCGCCCCCTGACCAAGCGGATCCATGGAGAGGCGCGCCCGAAGCAGTTCGCCGCAGTCCTGGGCGCACGCTCGCTTCTTCGGCAGACGCTGGACCGCGCGGCCGGAGCTGTTCCGCTCGGGCGAACCGTGGCAGTCACCCTGGCCGAGCACGCAGGCTATGTCATGCGCGAAATCGAGCAGGGGCCGATGCCGCGCGCGCTGGAGCAGCCCGCCGACCGAGGGACCGCCGCGGGTGTCCTCCTCCCGGTGCACTGGGTCTGCCGGCAGGATCCGGAGGCCATCGTCGTGGTGCTGCCCTCGGATCACTTCATCGACGATGCCGAGCGATTCATGGCCCATGTCGAAGACGTGGCCGCAGCGGCCCGGGCCCACCCCACCTGGGTGGTGCTCCTCGGCGCGCTTGCCGACACGCCCGACACCCAGTACGGCTGGATCGAGCCGGGCGCCCAGGTCGGCGCGACCGGCGCGGGGCCCATCTGGCGGGCGAAGCGGTTCTGGGAGAAGCCCTCGCCGGCGCAGGCCGTCGGGTGCCTCCGCCGCGGCTGCCTCTGGAATACCTTCGTGCTCGTGGCCACGGCCCGGACCCTGGTGGAGCTCGGCCAGCGCTACCTGCCCTTGCTGCACGCGCGACTGGCCCCGCTGTCGGCCTTCTTCGACACGGAGCATGAGCGCTGGGCGATCCGGCAAGCCTATGCGCCGGCGCCGGCCGCCAATTTCTCGCGGGCGGTGCTCGAGCGGTGCCCGCCGGAGCTGATGGTGGCCCAGATGCCCGCGCTCACCTGGTCGGATCTGGGAACGCCACGCCGCGTCCTGCGGCTGGCCCGCCGGCTGGCGCTCCCGACTCCGTGGCTCGCGCGTATGGGCGGCGTCGCGCGGCGGCGGCCGTCACGGCCTCTGCGGGGCGTCCTGTCAGGCCGCGGCCCCGACATCTCCGGCAGGGAGAGGTGGACGCCGCCGGTCGTCAGGATCCATGCCGCGTCTGGGAACCTGGGCTGAGCCAGAAGGCAACCCGGGTCGCGACCGGGTGCGGAGCCGACGCCCTGAAGAGGAGGACGAGACCCATGCCGCGCAGAGTGATGCCGGGGAAGGTCGATCAGGCCCTGGGGAGGTTGCAGGAGCTGGAAGGCCGGCTCCTGAAGCTGGAGGGCCAGCATGGTCGTGATGGTCGTTGACGACGACGCCGACATGCGCGCTCTCCTGCGTGACATGCTGACCCTCGACAGGCTCGATGTCCGCGAGGAGGCCAGCGGCGAGTTGCTGGTCGAGGCGCTCGAAAAGGAGGTGCCGGATCTCATCGTGATGGACAAGGAGATGCCGGGGCCGAGCGGGCTCGACCTGCTCTCCTACATCGCCAGGCGACATCGCGGACTGCCGGTCATCCTGATCACGGCCTTCGGCGGCTCGGCGGTGCGGGACGAGGCGCTCCGGCTGGGCGCCGTGGCGTACATCGAGAAGCCGTTCAGCACGGACGCGCTGCTGCAGCAGGTGCGCCGACTCCTGCCGCTCGGCCGGGTGGCCTGCGCCCCGGGGACGCGGGACGATTCATGATCCGCTGGTCGCCGGCCCTCATGACGCCGATCCTCACGGGCACCGCCATCATCATCGTGGCGCTCCTGGCCCGCTGGGTGCTTCTGCGGGCACTGTCGCGGCGGGAGACCGCGCAGCAGCTGGTCCGGCCGGCGCGGCTGCCGTCCCTCCTGTGGTGTTTCGTGCTCGGAGGATACGGTGCGCTCCAAGTCGCCGATCTTCCGGTGCGGGCCGCGGCCCGTTTCGAGCTGTGGATCGAGGCCCTGCTGATCGCCTCGGTCACGCTCAGCCTGGCGGCCGCCCTCGCGCTCGTCACCGCCCATCAGGGCGGGCGCCTGGGCCTGACGGCGCCTGTCACGGGGCTCGGGCAGACCATCGTCCGCTTCGCCACCATCGCCGTCGGAACGCTGGTCGTACTCTCCACGCTTGGCTTGACCGTCACTCCGATTCTCACCGCCCTCGGCGTGGGCGGCCTCGCCGTGGCCCTCGCGCTCCAGGACTCGCTGGCCAACTTCTTCGCCGGGATCCACCTCCTGGCCGATCGCCCGATCGCCGTCGGCGACTACGTCAAGCTCGATTCCGGCGTGGAGGGCTATGTCCTGGACATCGGGTGGCGCTCGACGCATATCCGCACGCTGCCCAACAACGTGGTGGTGATCCCCAATCAGACGATGGCCAAGGCCATCATCACCAACTTCAACCTGCCCGAGCCCCGGATGTCGCTGCTGGTGCCCGTCAGCGTCAGCTATCAGGCGGACCCCGATCAGGTGGAGCGCGTCCTGGTCGAGGAGGCGATGAAGGCCGCCGCTGAGGTCCCGGGCCTCCTCGACGAGCCGCGCCCCTTCGTCCGCTTCATCCCTGGCTTCGGCGACCACTCCCTGGACTTCACCCTCATCTGCCAGGTCGCTTCGTTCGTGGACCAGTACCTGGCGCAGCACGAGCTGCGGAAGCGCATCCTGGCGCGGTTCCGGGCCGAGGGCATCGAGATCCCCTACCCGGTGCGTACGGTGGTCCTGCAGCAGGCTGACTGGACCGGCCCGAAAACACGCGATGAGTGAGCATGACTTGCGCTCCCGAGTCGTGGCACCGTGGAGGCGACATCGCACATGCGCACGGAGGACACACCGATGATGAACGTCACGCCAGAGGCTCGAGACTACCTGCTCGCGCTCCGGAATGAGGCGAACCTCTCCCATCCCGACATGGCCCTCCGGATGGTCCTGGGACCACCCGGCCGCCTGGGCCTGCTTCCCGGAGTCCCCAACCCTGGCGATAGCGCGGTTACCCACGGGGGCCTGGCCATCCTGCTGCTGGACCCGGCTGTCGCCAGCGCCCTCGACCGCGCCACGCTCGATGCTCGGGACGGGCGGGCCGGTCGCGGCCTCGTCGTCCGGCCGCCCCGCCCGAGACCAACCCCCTCCAGCGGCGGGCCACCCACTCACAGGAGCCGGCTCCCGAGGCCCGGGGTCGCGGCGCCCGAAGCGGGAGCCCGGCCATGAACGCGGGGTGGAGCGACGCCGCGCTGAGGACGCTGGGCACGGTGGGCGAGCGGCTGCTCGGCATCGTGCCCGCCGTGCTCGCCCTCATCGTCCTGGTAGGGGTCGGCCTCCTGCTCGCGTGGGCCGGCGCCAGGCTCTGCCAGAGGCTGGCCCGCGCCGTGGACCTTGACCGCCGCGCCGAGACCTGGGGGCTCGGAACGTCCCTCCTCAGGCGGGAAGGCATCTCGCGCCCCCCGTCGCAACTGTTCGGGCTTGTCATCTTCTGGGGGATCTTCCTCCTCTTCGCCACGCTGGCCGTGGACGCCATGGCGGTGCCGGGCACCGAGCGGGTCACGGCCTTCGTCTTCGTCTGGCTGCCCACGGCGCTCGGAGCGCTTCTCATCCTGCTCATCGGCTGGCTCCTCGCCCACTTCCTGGCCCAGGGCGTCCTGATCGCCGCCGTCAACGCGGGGCTGCCGGAGGCGCGCCTCCTCGCGCGCGGGGTGCGCTGGGGCCTGCTGCTCTTCGCCGTGGCCATGGCCGTCACCCACCTGGGCCTGGCGAAGGAGATCGTGCTCCTCGCCTTCGGGCTCACCTTCGGCGGGCTGGTGCTGGCCGCGGCCCTGGCCTTCGGGCTGGGGGGGCGCCACCTGGCCCGCGAGATCCTCGAGCGCCGCCTGAGACGGGACCGGGAGCCACACTCCCACGAGACGCTGACGCATCTGTAGGCGGATGCGGCGCACCATCCTGGGGTGGCTACTTCTCGCGGTGAGCGCCGAGCGGCTTCTGAACGTCTATTTGCTGAGCCGCCACCCCAGCATCTTCGAGCAGGTCGACTGGAGGGCGCCCCTCGCCGTGGGACTCCTGGCGGGGATCGCGGGGACCGCCCTGCTTCTGCGAGTGAGGACCGGCGGCCGGGCCAGGAAACCGCCGCTGGCGCTCCTGACCCTGGCGCTCGGGATCGCCGGCTGGATGCCGGCGGATGCCGAGACGGTGACGCTCGCCCAGTTCAAGCCTCGGGACCCCGCCAGCGAGGCTCAGCTCCTGGCGACCTTCACCGCGCGCACCGGGGTCCGGGTGCGCCAGCGGACGCTCCCCAATGCCTCTGACGTCCAGCACCAGCAGTTCGTCACGTGGCTCGCGGCGCGGGATTCCGGGGTGGACGTCTACCAGATCGACCAGATCTGGACGGCGGAGTTCGCCGCGGCCGGATGGATCAGGCCGGCCGGCGCCGAGCTCACCGCCGGGGAGCGGGCGGCCTTCCTGCGGGCGCCGCTGGCCTCGGCGGCCTGGGGCGGGAGGCTGTGGGCACTGCCGCGCTTCACCGAGTCGGGCCTCCTGTACTACCGGCGCGACGTG
>MGBT01000030.1:7680-14512 GCA_001788395.1 Candidatus Rokubacteria bacterium GWA2_70_23 | reverse complement strand
TGAGGGACATCCCGCGGTGGCCTTCCACATACGTCGGCTGGGCGCTCACCAGGCGGATCTCCTCATCCCCGGTGAAGACCCAGTTCAGGATGACCCCGCTCTCCTCCATCACGCGGGAGAGGGTCGCGGGCGCCACGTCGGGCTCAAGCTGCGCCCAGCTCAGCGTGCGCGCGTGCTCGGTCACCACCGCGCGTGAAATCTGCTGGATCGGGTCGGCGGACCGGGTCGTCGGCAGCCCGGTTGCCATCCACATGACCATTACCATGGCGGTTGCGAGTGCGGCCACCGACGGGCCGAGCCACGCGAAGCCCCAGCGCGGCCGGCGGACCTCGGGGTTGAGCGTCCGCACCACCGCCGCCCGCAGCTGGGGCGGAGCAGGGTGGCGCGGCAGCCGCTCCCTCAGCCAGCGGCCCATCTCCGGGTCGTCGCCGTACACGTCGTCGGGTTCAGCGCACATCGTCTCGGGCCTTCGGCTCTCTTCGGTAATCCTTCAGGTACTCGCGCATCCGCTCCTTGGCGCGGAAGATCCGCGACTTCACCGTGCCCACCGGGCAGTCCATGATGCGAGCCACGTCCTCCAGGGGGAAGCCTTCGACCTCGGCCAGCAGCAGTGGGGTCTTGAACTCTTCCGGGAGCCGGGCCAGGGCCCGCTCGAGGTCGGTGTGGGCCTCGGTGCTCTCGCCGTCCCAATCCGGTGCATCGTGGAACATGGGCGCCCGACCCGCCGGCACCCCGTCCTCGGAGAGCGCGGGCTCGCGCTCCCGGAGCCGGTAAAAGGTCAGGAAGGTGTTCCTCAGGATTTGAAACAGCCAGGCCCGCAGGTGGGTTCCCGGCTCGAAGCGATGGGAGAAACGCATGGCCCGGACATAGGTCTCCTGGACCAGATCCTGGGCCTCGGAGCCGTTCCGGGTCAGATAGACCGCGAGGTTGTGGAGCGCGTCCAGGTGCTGGATCGCTTCCCGGCGGAACTCCTCCTCCCCGGACGTCACCGCTCGTACCACCGGCGTGGGAGCTCGGTCATCCGCACTTCATGGTCGTCGTCCAGGTCGGCCAGGAGCTCCTGGACCGTCTGGTGCAGGGTGGGGTGCTCCCAGTCCGGCGCCAGGTCGGCCAGAGGTCTCAGGACGAAGGCGCGCTCGTGCATGAGGAGGTGCGGGATGTTGAGCTGCTCGGTGGCGCTGACGACCGTCTCGCCGTAGCAGAGGATGTCGATGTCGAGCGGCCGGCGCTGGTAGCGGCGATCCTCCGGCGTGCCGGCACCCCGCTCCCGCCCTAGCCCGCGCTCGATGCCCTGGAGCTCCGCGAGCAGGGTTTTCGGCGGGAGCGATGTCTCGATGGCGACCACGCAGTTGAAGAACCATTCGTCGGGATCCGCCACGCGGCCGGGGTGCTCCTCCCAGGGTTCCGTCTTGTACACGGGGGAGGCCTCCAGGAACTCCACGTCGTGAAGCTTCCAGAGCCGCTCCACCGACTGGCGCAGGAGTTCCAGCCGGTCGCCCAGGTTGGAGCCCACACTCAGGAACACCCTCGCCATGGTCAGCGTCTGCGCGTCACTTCCACCCCGGGAGTCGCATGCAGCCCCTCCATGGGCGGTGTCAGCTTCCGCACTCGCACCCGCACCTGCCGGCAGGGGAACTCCCCGAGCAGCATCTGGGCCAAGCTCCCCGCGAGTCGTTCCAGCAGGTTGACGCGCTCCTTCGTGCAGACGTCTACGATCCGGGCCGCCACCACGCCGTAGTCCACCGTGGTCCGCAGGTCGTCGGAGACGGCCGCAGGCCCCAGGTCCACGTCAAGCTCCACGTCCACCGAAAACCAGGCGCCCACGGTCTGCTGGGCCTTCGTGACGCCGTGGTGGCCGTAGAACCGGACGTCCTCGAGGAACACCTTATCAGACGTCAGAGCTTGAGCCTCTTCAGGCGCTCCATGGCCTCGGCCAGGCGCTTGGCCTCGATGGTGAGAGCGATGCGGTAGAAGCCCTCGCCGGACGGCCCGAAGCCGACGCCCGGGGTCACGACGCAACCGCTCTCCTCCAGGAGGCGCGCGGCGAAGCTCCGTGAGTCGAGGCCTCCCGGCGTGGGCGCCCACACGAAGAACGCGGCCCGCGGGATGTCCACCTCCCAGCCCAGCGACCGCAGCCCCGCGACCACGACGTCGCGCCGCTCCTGGTAGATGCGCCGGTACTGCTCCGCCACGTCCTGGGGCCCGCTGAGCGCGGCGATGGCCGCCTCCTGGATCGCCTGGAACACGCCCGAGTCCACGTTGGTCTTGACCTTGCCGAGCCCCGCCACGGCGTGGGCGTTGCCCACGATGAAGCCCACGCGCCAGCCGGTCATGGAGTAGGTCTTCGACAGGGAGTGGAACTCGACGCCGACCTCTCGGGCGCCGGGCGTCTCGAGGAAGGACGGCGGGCGGTAGTCGTCGAACCGGAGCTCGGAGTACATCGCGTCGTGGCACACGAGGAGGCCGTGGGTCCGGGCGAAGTCCACGGCGCGGGCGAAGAACTCCCGGGTCGCCGTGCCGGCCGTGGGGTTGTTCGGGTAGTTCAGGTACATGAGCTTGGCCCGGCGGGCGAGGTCGGGGGGAACCGCGTCGAGATCGGGCATGAAGCCGTTCTTCCGCAGGAGCGGCATGAAGTGGACCTCGCCGCCTGCGAACCAGGTGCCGGCCGCGTACACGGGGTACCCCGGGTCGGGCACCAGCACCACGTCGCCGGGATTGACGAAGGCCAGCGGCATATGCGCCGTGCCCTCCTTGGAGCCGACGAGCGCCAGCACCTCCGTCTCCGGGTCCAGCACCACGCCGAAGCGCCGCCGATACCAGTCGGCCGCGGCGGTGCGGAACTCGATCATGCCCTCGTAGGAGGGGTAGCGGTGATGCTGCGGGTTGTCGGCGCCGCGCTTGAGCGCCTCGATGACGTGCGGCGGCGTCGGCAGGTCGGGATCGCCGATGCCCATGTCGATGAGGTCGGCGCCCCGCGCCCGCGCCTCCCGCTTCTTCTTGTCGATCTCGGCGAAGAGATAGGGCGGCAGCCGCTTCAGCCGCTCCGCCGGCTCCGGGATGCTGGATCCTTGTGCCACGCGCGTCCTCCTAGAGCTTGATCACGGGATTCATGCGAGCCCCAGGACGTCCTGCATCGAGTAGAGGCCGGGCTCCGCCTCCGCGATGAACCGGGCGGCGCGGAGCGCGCCCCGGGCGAAGGTGTCGCGACTGTGGGCGCGGTGGGTCAGCTCGAGCCGCTCGCCGAGGGCCCCGAAGGACACCGTGTGCTCGCCCACCACGTCGCCGGAGCGCTGGGAGAGGATTCCGATCTCGCTCCGCGTCCGCTCCCCGGGCATGCCGTGGCGCCCGTAGATGGCCGTCCTGGTGAGATCGCGCCCGAGGGCCTGCGCCACGACCTCCGCCATGCGGAGCGCCGTGCCGCTGGGGGCGTCCTTCTTGAAGCGGTGGTGGACCTCCGCGATCTCCACGTCGTAGTCGTCGCCGAGCAGCCGTGCCATCTCGCGGAGCACCCGGAAGGCCACGTTGACCCCGACGCTCATGTTGGGGGAGAGGAGGACGGCCGCCTCCTGCGCCAGGCCCTCGATCTCCTGGCGCTGGGCGGCGGAGAATCCGGTGGTCCCGATCACCGCGCGCCCGCGCTGGCGCGCCACGGCCCGAAGGTGGGCGAGGCTCGCCTCCGGCACGGAGAACTCGATGAGGACGCGGTCGGGGCCGAGGACGCCGTCGGGATCGCCCGTGATGGGCACGTTCACGCGCCCGATGCCGGCCACCTCGCCCGCGTCCTTCTGGAGGGCCGGGTGGCCCGGGGCCTCGAGGGCGCCCACCAGACGGAGCCCCCGCTCCTCCTGAAGCAGGGCGACGAGACGGCTCCCCATGCGGCCGGCCGCGCCGGCGATGACCACGTCTGGCATGGCGGTCGCGGGCTCAGCCCTTGAGCAGGCCGTGCTGCGTGAGGATGGCCCGGAGGCGCTCCCGGTTGGCGTCCCCCATCCGGCAGAGCGGGAGGCGGAACTCGGGCTCGATCATGCCCATCATGGCCATGGCCTCCTTGACCGGGATGGGGTTGGTCTCGATGAACACGGCGCGGCAGAGCGGGAAGAGCCGCAGGTGGAGCTCCCGGGCGAGTTTCCAGTCCCCGCTGAGCGCCGCATGGGTCATCTCCGCGGTTTCCCGCGGGACGATGTTGGCGATCACCGAGATGACCCCGCGGCCCCCCACGGACATGAGCGGCAGCGTCAGGTTGTCGTCACCCGAGACCACCGAGAAGTCGGGGCCGCAGGCGAGGATCACCTGGGTCATCTGGTCGAGGGACCCCGAGGCCTCTTTCACGCCCACGATGTTGGGGCAGTCCTTGGCCAGCCGCTGGAGCGTGTCGGTCTCCACGTTGACCGCCGTGCGGCTCTGGATATTGTAGACGAGGATCGGGATGTCCACCGCCTCCGCCACGGCGCGGAAATGCCGGTACAGCCCCTCCTGGGTCGGCCGGTTGTAGTACGGGTTCACCACGAGCGCGGCGCGCGCCCCGGCTGTCTTCGCGTGGCTGGTGAGGTCGATGGCCTCGGCCGTCGAGTTGGAGCCGGTGCCCGCGATGACCGGGATGCGGCCGCGCGCGGCATCGACGACGATCTCCACGACGCGCTTGTGCTCGGCGTGGGAGAGGGTGGGGGACTCCCCCGTCGTCCCGCAGGGGACGATGGCGTCCGTGCCGCTCGTCACGTGCCACTGCACGAGCTCGCGGATCTTGGCCTCGTCCACCGCCCCATTGCGGAACGGAGTCACCATCGCGACGATCGAGCCCTGGAATGTGGGTCGCATAGCCAAGCCCTCCGTGATGCGCGTGCCCGACAAGCGTTCGGTGTCGAGGAACGGTCCCGAATGTAGCACCACATCCCGCGGCACTTCAAGCGGGCCGCCATCCCGTGGCCGTCCCGCCGCCACCTGGGGTATCATGGCCCGCATGTCGCCCACGACCACGCTCGGCCCGCGCCCGTTCCTCACCGCCAAGCGGGCCGCCGAGGTGCGCCGCCGCTTCGGCACACCGTGCTACGTCTACGATCGCGCCACGCTCGAGACGGCCGCGCGCGAGGCGCTGGCCATGCCGGCGCCGTTCGGGATCACGGTTCGCTACGCGATGAAGGCCAATCCCAGCCGCGGCATCCTCGCGCTCTTCCGGGACCTCGGGTTGCACGTCGACGCCTCGAGCGACTTCGAGGTCGAGCGGGCGCTGCGCGCGGGGTTCAGTCCCGGCGCCATCCAGCTCACGTCCCAGATGCCGTCCCGGCGCCTCGCCGAGCACGTGGCCCGCGGCGTCCGGTTCAACGCCTGCTCGCTGCACCAGCTGGCCGAGTTCGGCCGCATCGCCCCCGGCCACGAGGTGTCCGTCCGCATGAACCCGGGCCTCGGGACCGGGTCGACGAAGCGGACCAATACGGGCGGGCCCGCCTCGAGCTTCGGGATCTGGCACGAGCACCTCGGCGAGGTGAAGGCGATCGCTGCGCGCCACGGGCTCAGGATCACGCGGCTGCACACGCATGTGGGCTCGGGAACCGACCCCGAGGTGTGGAACCGCTGCGCCCTGATGACCCTGAGCCTCGTGGCCGAGCTCCCCGACGTCGGGACTGTCAACCTCGGCGGCGGGTTCAAGGTGGGCCGCATGCCGGAGGAGCCCTCGGTGGATCTGGCCGATGTCGGCGCCCATGTCCGCGGCGAGCTGGAGGAATTCCGCCGGCGGCATGGCCGCGTGCTCGGGCTGGAGATCGAGCCCGGCACCTACCTGGTGGCGCTGGCCGGGGCTGTGGTGGCCACCTGCATGGACGTGGTGGACACGGGGCGCGAGGGCTATCTCTTCGCCAAGCTGGATGCCGGTATGCCCGAGATCGCGCGGCCCTCGCTCTATGGCGCCCAGCACCCCATCGACGTCCTCGCCACGGGCCGGGAGACGGCGGCCGTGGTCTTCGTGGGCCCATGCTGTGAGTCCGGCGACATCCTCACGCCGGCGCCCGGCGATCCCGAGGCCCTGGCGCCTCGATGGGTGCCGCGCCCGCAGATCGGCGACCTCGTCGTGGTGGGGGGGGCCGGGGCGTACTGCGCGGCCATGGCGACCATCAACTACAACTCCTATCCCCAGGCGCCCGAGGTGATGCTGGCGCCTGACGGGACGCTGCGCCTCCTCCGCCGTCGACAGACCCTGGAGCAGATCTGGCAGAACGAGGTCGACTGACTACGGGACCTGGACGGTGACCTCGTTGGAGCGGGCGCTCTCGTTCGGGGTCCGTGCGCGGTCGAGGGCCGTCACGGCATAGCGGTAGCGGGTGCCCTGGGTCACGTCCCGATCGATGAACACCGTGGTGACGGCGGCCGTGGTGCCGATGCGCAACACGCCGCCCGTGCCCGTCGCGCGGTAGACGGCGTACACCGCCACGTCCGCATCCGGGCTGGGGCGCCAGGACAGCCGCACGGCCGTCGCAGAGGGGATCACGACGAGGTTGGCTGGCGGCCCCGGCGGGGTCATGTCCACCGGGGTGACGGCGACCGGGGTCGAGGCCTCCCCGCGCGCGACGCCCCCACCCTCGCTGCGCACGGCGCGGATGGCGTACCGGTAGGTGGTCTCGTTCTCCAGACCCGTGTCGGTGAAGGAGGTCGCGGCGACGGGCTGGGGCGTGACCGGCGACAGGGCCGCGTCCGCGCCCGTGGCCCGCAGGATCTCGTAGCGGACGTCGCCTCGCAGCGCGTTCCCGTCGATGAGGCTCGAGGGCGGGTCCCAGCGCAGTCGCACCTGCCCCTCGCCGGGAGCCGCCGCCGGGTTGCGCGGCGCGCCCGGAGCGGCGAGGTA
>MGBT01000030.1:0-7668 GCA_001788395.1 Candidatus Rokubacteria bacterium GWA2_70_23 | reverse complement strand
CCGCTCCGACGGGGTACTGGAGCGCCCCGTGGAATCCAGCGCGGTCACGACGTAGACGTAGCGGCGGCCGAAGCTGAGCCCTTTGCGATCCACCCACTGGACGTTCTCGCCCCGCACCACCGCCTGTCCAGGCGCCTCGAGGCCGATGGACGCGATCTCGTCGTAGCCCACCACCTGGCCCCAGGAGACCATGGCCGACTTGGGTGGCATGCCCTCGGCCTCGTCTCGTCGATGGAGCCTGATCGTCGTGAGGTCCCTGAGCCGCGTGCCGTCCACCCGTGACTTGGGGTTGATCCAGCTCAGCACGACGGCATCGCCGTCGACCGAGGCCCGGAGCCCCGAGGCCGCGGCGGGAAGCCGCCGCTCCGGCGCCACCGGCGGGCCCTTCTTGCCGCAAGCCGCGAGGCCCATGCCCAGGAGCGCGAGCGCGGCCAGGGTGAAGGCGCGACGCCTCATCAGCGGGAGTCCTGCTCCACCAGGTTCCGGGCGGCCGCCAGCGCGCGCTTCACTGCGTCCGGGGCCGTGCCGCCCACGACCGCGCGGGCCTGGAGGGAGGCCTCCACCGTGAGGGCGTGGTGCACGTCGGCCTCGATGAGCGGCGAGAACTGGGTGAGCTCTTCGAGCGTGAGGTCCGCGAGCTCCTTGCCGTGGGCGAGAGCATGGCGCACCGTGCGCCCGACCACCTCATGCGCCTCTCGGAAGGGCAGCCCCTTGCGGACGAGGTAGTCCGCCAGGTCCGTGGCCGTGGAGGAGTGGGCCCCGGCCGCCGCGCGCATGCGCTCGACCTTGAAGGTGAGGCTCCGGAGCATCGGCGGCGCCACGGTCAGGATGGCGCGCAGCGTGTCCACCGTGTCGAAGAGCGGCTCCTTGTCTTCCTGCATGTCGGAGTTGTAGGTGAGCGGGAGCCCCTTCATCGTCGTGAGCACCGCCAGGAGGTTGCCGTAGAGCCGACCCGACTTGCCGCGGATCAGCTCCGCCACGTCCGGGTTCTTCTTCTGCGGCATGATGGACGAGCCCGTGGCGAAGGCGTCGGAGAATTCCACGAAGCCGAACTCGCTGGTGGCCCAGAGCGTCAGATCCGCAGCGAGCCGTGAGAGGTGCATGCCGAGGATGGCGGCCTGCGAGAGGAACTCCAGGATGAAGTCGCGGTCGCTCACGGCGTCCATGCTGTTCGGGCTCGGCGCGGCGAAACGGAGGTCCCGGGCCAGCACCTCGCGGTCGATCGGGAAGGCCGCGCCGGCGAGCGCCGCGGCCCCCAGCGGCAGCACATTGACGCGGGCCGAGCCGTCGCGCAGGCGCGCGCGGTCGCGCTCCAGCATGCAGACGTAGGCCAGCAGGTGGTGGGAGAGGAGGACCGGCTGGGCCCGCTGGAGATGGGTGTAGCCCGGCATGGCCGCGCCCAGATGCTCCTCGGCGCGGTCGAGCAGCGCCGCCTGGACCTCCCGCACCGCGCCGTCGACTGCCGCGATGACGTCTCGGAGGTAGAGACGCTCATCGAGCGCGATCTGGTCGTTGCGCGACCGGCCCGTGTGGAGCTTGCCCCCGACGGGGCCGGCCAGCTCGATGAGCCGGCGCTCGATGTTCATGTGGATATCTTCGAGCTCGCGGCGGAACGGGAAGCGCCCCTCGGCCAGCTCCGCGCGCACGGCCTCGAGCCCGTCCAGGAGCGCGGTGAGCTCGCCCTGGCTGATGAGCCCCGCCCGGGCCAGCGCGCGCGCCCACGCGGCGCTCCCCTCGATGTCGTAGGGCCAGAGCCGGCGGTCGAAGCCGAGCGAGGCCGTGAACGCTTCGGCCTCGGGGTCCTGCCCCTGGGAGAAGCGCCCGCCCCAGGGCTTACCGGTGCCGGTGCTCACGCGCGGCACCCAGCGCCGCAACCGGCCGAGATGGTCAGCGCCACGCCCGCGCCTCGCTCATGCGGTTGGCGCGGCCGTCGAGCAGCGAGGCGATCTGGCCCATGATGCGCCGGGTGATCTCTTCCCGATCGCCGCGGGTCGCGCGCGCGAGCCGCGGGCTGTCCACGTGGAGCGGCGGTCCGAAGCGGACCGCCAGCGGGTGTCTCCTCGGCACGTGGAACCGCTGGCCCACGAGCGCCTCGAAGGTGCCCCGGATCGCCGCCGGCACCACGGGCGCCCCCGAGCGGAGCGCGATGGTGGCCACGCCGGGCTGGCCGGGCACGAGCTGCCCCTCGCGGCTGAACGGGCCCTCTGGAAAGATCCCCACCACGCCGCCGTCCTCCAGGACGCGGAGCGCGCGCTTGATCGCGCCGGGGTCGGGCCGCTGGAGGTTGATGGGGATGGAGCGGATGTGGCGATGGAAGGCCGGGTGGAACGGGCTGGCCCGGTACACGCGCGGCATGACGAGGAAGGACACCGGACGCGGCAGGGCCACGCCCAGCACCACGCCGTCCAGGTAGTTGTGATGGTTCGCCGCCAGGATGAAGGGCCCCGAGGCGGGGAGGTGCTCTGCGCCCTCCACCTCCAGATCGAACCACGAGCGCAGCAGCGGGGCGCAGCCGGCCCGAACGAGCCGGTACAGGAGCGGGAAGTGCTCGGGGGCGGGGCGAGGCGCGGGCAGAGCCGCTGGCCGCGGCAGGAGGGACAGCAGGCTCTGGTCCTCAGCTGGCGTCATGACCCGGTCGTTTATAGCACTCGTCGTCGGCTCAGACAAGGACGCCCCGGGCGCGTCCCTTCATCGGGTCTTCGCCAGGCGGTACCGCGCCACGGCCGTATTGTGGTCGGCCAGGCTGCTCGAGAAATAGTGGCGGCGGTCGTCCACGGACACGAAGTAGAGATAATCCACCCGGGCGGGACTGATCGCGGCCTCGATGGCCGCGCGCCCGGGGTTGGCGATGGGCCCCGGCGGCAGACCGACGCGCCGGTACGTGTTGAACGCAGACTCGACCTGCAGATCCTCACGGGTGAGGGCGCGGCCGTTCTTGCCGAGCGCGTACTGGACCGTCGGGTCGGCCTGCAGCGGCATGTCGCGCTTGAGCCGGTTCCAGAACACGGCCGAGATGAGCGGCATCTCCGTTCGCTCCACCGCCTCCTTCTCGATGATGGACGCGAGCGTCAGTAACTGATGGACGGACAGCGCGCGCGCGCGGGCCTTCTCGCGGAGCTCCGGGGTGATCAGGTCCCGCATCCGCGCCGCCATGCGCGCCAGGATCTCCTCGGGCGTCATCCCCTTCACGAACTGGTAGGTATCCGGGAAGAGGTAGCCCTCAACGCTCTGCGCATCGATGTCGAGCGTCCGCAGGAACACGCGGTCATGGGCCACCCGCAGCACGTCCTGCGCCGAGGCGAGGCGCTCCGCCTCCAGCCGCCGGGCCAGCTCGGCCAGGGTCTCACCCTCGCGGAGGAGCACCGTGTGCTGGAGGACCCGTCCGCCTTCCAGCAGCGTGAGCACGGCGAAGGTGCTGGCGCCCTGGGGGAACTCGTACTCGCCCGCCTTGAGGGTCCCGGCGCTCCCGCGGGTGATGGCCAGGAGCACGAAGCCGACGGGGCTCCGGATCACCCGGGCCTCGTCGAGCCTCCGGGCCATGGCCACGAGGCCCATCTGCGGCGGGATCTCGACCACCCGGGGGCCGACGGCAAGTCCCGGGGCCGCGGTGGACACCCACCACCCCTGAAGGCCGACGAACAGGAGGGCCATCGCCGCGGCGATCCCGAGGCCGAGCCTGCGGATGCTGGCGGGGCGCTGGGACGCCCCGGCCCGGGTCATGACGAACCACGCTCGCTCCATCATGATTTCGCTTTATCTTGCCTGGACTTCAGGGCCGAGTCAACGAAGCGGGGGCTGTCGTTTGCCGTGGGCTCGATTTTCGAGGCTTTCTGGTATACTGCCCATCTGGGGCGCCGGCGCCCGACCTTTCCAGGAGGAATCCCCATGCTGCAGCTGATGGTTCCGGTCCGTCACGAGTGGCTCACCCACGAGCGCGGCTACGGCAAGCTGGTCATCGAGCCGTTCGAGCCGGGTTTCGCGCTGACGGTGGGCACGGCCTACCGTCGGGTGCTCCTCTCCTCGATCCACGGCGCGGTGCCCACGTGGGCCAAGATCGAGGGTGTGCTCCACGAGTTCTCCTACCTCCAGGGCGTGAACGAGGACATCCTCGACATCATCCTGAACCTGCGGAAGGTGGTTTTCGCCCTGCACGTGAACCGGCCGAAGATCCTGCGGCTCAAGGCCCAGGGGCCCCGGACGGTGACGGCGGGGCACTTCGAGCCCGACGCCGACGTGGATGTCCTGACGCCGGACGTGAGGCTGGCGACGCTGGACAAGGACGGCAGCCTCGAGATGGAGCTGTGCGTGGAGCGCGGCCGCGGGTACCAGGCCGCCGAGCGGCGCGAGATGGAGGCGCTGCCCATCAACGCCATGCTCGTCGATTCCGACTTTTCCCCGGTCAAGCGCGTCAACTTCCACACGGAGGCGGTGCCCGGCGGGACCGAGGAGCGGCTGGTGATGGACATCTGGACCAACGGCAGCGTGACGCCCGAGGCCGCTGTGGCCGAGGCCTCGCGGATCCTGCAGGACCAGTTCTCCCTCCTCGTGGATTTCCCGCATGCCCAGCCTGAGGAAGAGCAGCGTGGGGAGGAGGGGGCCGAGCCGCCCGCCCGGGTGGAGCTCAACGAGCACCTCTTCCGCAACGTGGACGAGCTGGAGCTCTCGGTCCGCGCCTCCAACTGTCTCAAGACCGCGAATATCCGGACGATCGCCGACCTGGTCCAGAAAACCGAGTCGGAGCTGCTGAAGACCAAGAACTTCGGGAAGAAGTCCCTCAACGAGATCAAGACGATCCTGGGAGAGATGGGGCTCTCCCTTGGTATCCGCCTTGATCCCGAAGAGCTGGAGCGGCTGCGCGCGTTGTACGAGCGCGCCTTCGAGGGCTAGCTCTCTCTCCCGCTCCCGCGCGTCCCACCACGGCCTCCGGCCTCTCGCCGGGGGCCGTCGTGTTCTCAGGGGGCGCTTCCGGATCCAGATCGAGCCGCTCGGTGATCCCGCGGGCCCAGCGGGTGATCCAGAGGTGCCGCCCGTCGGTGTCCAGGATGATGGCGCCGTCGCGATCGGTGCGGTAGAGGCGCGCCCGGGCGGCCGCCAGGCGCCACAGCGTCTCTCCCGTCGGGTGACGGAAGGGGTTGCGCGCCCCCACCGAGACGACGGCGACAGACGGCCGGGCGGCCTCGAGGAACGGGCGCCCCGTCCCGAAGCGGCTGCCGTGGTGGGCGACCTTGAGCACGAGGCTCCGGAGCGGGGGCCCGCGCTCGAGGAGGGTTGCCTCGCCGTCGAGGCTCAGGTCCCCCGTGAGAAGCAGGGAGACACCGCGCCAGTCGAGCCTCAGGACCAGCGAATGATCGTTGTCGCTGCCGGACGGCCCGGCCCCGCTGATGACCTCCCCCGGCGGCCCGGCCGCAGGATTGAGAACGGTGATCAGCGCCGACCCGATCCAGATGCGCTGGCCTGCCGTCAGGATGCGCCGCGGTGCCCTCGCGCGTTCCACCGCGCGCACGGTCTCCTCGCTGCCCGGGCCCCACCGTCCGTTCTCCCAGACCTCGCCGACGTGGAATCCGCGCATGATGGCGGCGAGGCCGCCTGCATGATCGGCGTCGGAGTGAGTGGCGGCCACCACGTCGAGCCGCCGTGCCGGGAGATTCCACAGGAAGGGCGCTACCACGCGTTCCCCCGCATCGAAGCGCCCCGCTCCTCCCGTGCCCCCGTCCACCAGCATCCGCTGCCCCTCGGGCAACTGGATCACGATCGCATCCCCCTGGCCCACATCGAGGAAGACCACCCGGAGCCTGCCGTCGCCCGGGCGGAGCCACGGCCATGCCGACAGCGCGGCAGCGGCGACGAGGAGGCTGACCGCGGCGCGCCGGGCCCAGGGTCTTGCGCCCGCATGGGGCAGGAGGAGCAGGGCGCCGTACCAGACGAGGATGGCGGCCCAGCCCGGCGCCGGCACGTACACCATGGCCGCTGGCACCGAGGCTGCCGCCCACACCGCGAGGCGCAGCAGGAGCAGCAGAGCCCAGAGCGCCTCGAAGAGGAGGCCGCCGAGCACTTCGCTCAGCCCCCAGCCGAGCGTTGCGAGGAGCCCGAGCGTGGTCGCCGCTCCGGCGAGCGGCACGACCAGGAGGTTCGCCACGACGCCGACGAGCGAGAGCTGGTTGAAGTGGGCGGCCATGATCGGCGTGACGGCGCACTGGGCGGTGAGGCTCACGGCGATGGGCACGGCGAGCCACGGCGGCCAGCCATGGGCCTCGAGCGCTTCGCGCACGGTTGGAGTCGCGTAGACAATGCCCGCGGTCGCCGCGAAGGAGAGCTGGAAGCCAGGATCCCAGAGATCGGCGGGACGCCAGACGAGCAGCAAGAGCGCCGCCAGTCCCAGCGCATTTGCCACCTGGGACTCGCGCTCGAGCAGCATGGCGAGCAGGATCAGGAGCCCCATCACGGTTGCCCGCAGGACTGAGGCCTGGCTGCCCACGACGAGGGCGAAGCCGGCGAGGACCGCGCCGGCGATGAGCGCCGTGAGACGCCGGGGGAGACCGAGGAGCGACAGCGACACGAACACCGAGGTGGCGAGCAGCGCGACGTTGGACCCGGAGACCGCGAGCACGTGATAGACGCCCGCCCGGCGGAAGGCCTCGCCGGTTTCCCTCGGCATGGCGCTCCGCTCGCCCAGCACGAGCCCGGCGAGCAGGGCCGCCGAGCCTTCCGGGAGCCTCGCTCGCATCGCCGCCACGGCCCAGCGCCTGACGCGTACGGGCCACGGCGGAGCGTCTCTCGTGAGCGCTCCGAGGCGGTCGCCCCGGCCGGTTCCGACCAGGAGGATACCCTCGCGGCGCAGATGCGCCGGGTAATCGAAGGCCCCCGGATTCCTGAAACCGACGGGCGGGTGGAGGCGCAGTTGAGCCCAGAGGCGCTGGCCTTCTCCCAGGGCCTCGGCGGTCTCCCCGTAGATGGTCAGCAGGAGCGGCCCCGTCGCAGGCCGGCGCACCTCGTCGTCCCAGATCGCCTCCACATCGAGCAGGAGGCGCATGCGATCCGGAGCCCAGCGCAAGGGTTCCTCGGCGAGCGTGCCCTCCACCGTGATCGGGCCCTCTCCTGCGACGGCAGCGATGTGCTCGGGCGGCGGCGGCTGGGGGTGGACGCGCAGCAGTGCAATGGTGCAGACGGCGAGGAGGAGCGCGGCCGAGGCCAGTCGTTCCTGGCGCAGCGCGAGTGTCATGGCCGCGACCACCAGCAGGCTCGTCCCGCAGGCGATCAGCCACGGGGTGGGGATGGACAGCCACGCGCCGGCCGCGATGCCGCCCGCCCAGGCGAGCGCCAGCGGAACCAGTGGCGCCGCGGCGACTCCCATCCTATTCGCCCACGGTGATCAGGTCGCGCAGGGCGGCAAGCTTCTTCGGGCCGAGGCCGAGGATCTGGCGCAGCCTCTCGGGGGAGTCAAAGCGGCCGCGGCGCTCGCGCTCCTCGAGGATGCGCCGGGCCAGCGCCGGACCGATCCCCGGCAGCCGGGCGATCTGGTCCACGCTGGCCTGGTTGAGATCAAGCGGGCGCGGATCCGGAGCGGCCTGCTCCGCGGGCTGACTCGGGGTCTCGGTGGACCGAGGCGGCGAGGCCGATCGGCGAGAGCGCGGCTCGCGCGGAGCCGGGGCAGGGGGCGGGAGCGGCGTG
>MGBT01000029.1:163-9411 GCA_001788395.1 Candidatus Rokubacteria bacterium GWA2_70_23 | reverse complement strand
CGGATTCGCAAGACGCAGGGGCGGCTGTTCGCGGCGGGCTACGACACGAAGTACCTGGCGGTGGTGACCAATCGGACGGGGGAGCTCGCCGAGCTGATCCGCTGGCACTGGCAGAAGGCGGGGACGATCGAGCTGGTGCACGACGTGACGAAGAACGAGCTGGGCGCGGCGGTGCCGCCGTGCGGGCGCTTTGGGGCCAACGCGGCGTGGTACCGGTTGAGCCTGCTGACCTACAACGTGCTGAGCGCGCTGAAGTCCTTGGCGCTGCCGGCGTCCCTGCGCGCGGCGCGGCCCAAGCGGCTCCGCTTCGCGCTCTTCACGCTCGCGGGGCGGATTCTCACGCATGCAGGTCGTGTGGTGCTGCGCGTCAGTGCGGAGGCCGAGCGCCTCGCGGGGCTGGTGGCGGCCCGCACGCGGCTGGGCGCGCTGCGCCCCGGCATCGCCTCGGGCTGAGGCCGTTCGCGTCCCCCGCTTCACCCCGACGCCGTTGGCGTCCTCGCGGAAGTGTCGCTCGCGTCCTGAATGGGTCCCGCCGTCGCCCGCTCGAGCCCTGCCCTCGTCCGCCCGCTCACGCTCTGCAGGAGGTCCGGGCTGTCGGCACCAGCGCCAGGAGCCTTCCACAGTCAGTCGGGTGCGCCCGGGCGGCCACCGCAAGAACCCTGCCGCCGGATCAGGGCTCTCCGGGGGCCGTTGACAGCGGCGACCGACCCGCTGTACTGTCAGGCACACTTTTCCCCCAGACCCACCCGCAAGTCGTATCCAGGAGGAGGCAGCGATGGCCAAGCAGACGGATGACGCGACCACGAAGTACGTCCTGAGCGAGCAGGAGATGCCGACGCGGTGGTACAACATCGCGGCGGACCTCAAGACGCCGCCCCCGCCGGTGATGCACCCCGGCACCGGGCAGCCCATCGGGCCCCAGGACTTGGCGCCGCTCTTCCCCATGGAGATCATCAAGCAGGAGGTCAGCCAGGAGCGCTGGATCGAGATCCCCGACGAGGTGCGGGACATCCTCCGGCTGTGGCGGCCGAGCCCCCTCTACCGCGCGCGGCGGCTCGAGAAGGCCCTCGACACCCCGGCGCGCATCTACTACAAGTACGAGGGGGTGAGCCCGGCGGGCAGCCACAAGCCCAACACTGCCGTCGCCCAGGCCTACTACAACAAGCAGGAAGGCGTCACGCGCATCGCGACCGAGACCGGCGCCGGGCAATGGGGCTCGGCGCTCGCCATGGCCTGCCAGTTCTTCGGGCTGCAGTGCAAGGTCTACATGGTGAAGGTGTCCTATCAGCAGAAGCCCTATCGCCGCGTGATGATGGAGACCTGGGGCGCCCAGGTCGTGCCGAGCCCGAGCCCGGACACCCAGGCCGGGAAGAAGATGCTCGAGCAGGACCCCAACTCGCCTGGCAGCCTCGGGATCGCCATCAGCGAGGCCGTGGAAGATGCGGCGATGCGCGAGGACACCAAGTACTCGCTGGGCAGCGTGCTCAACCACGTGCTCACGCACCAGAGCATCATCGGGCTCGAGGCCAAGAAGCAGCTCGAGAAGGCCGACGACGAGGCCGACATCGTCATCGGCTGCGCGGGGGGCGGCTCCAACTTCGCCGGGCTCTCCTTCCCGTTCGTGGCCGACAAGCTGACCTCCAACAAGCAGACGCGCATCATCGCCGTCGAGCCGACCGCCTGCCCGAGCCTCACGAAGGGCAAGTACGTCTACGATTTCGGCGACACGGTGGGCATGACGCCGCTCGTGAAGATGCACACGCTCGGCCACACCTTCATCCCGGCGCCGCTGCACGCCGGCGGCCTGCGCTACCACGGCATGGCGCCCATGGTCTGCAAGCTCTACGACGAGAAGTACATCGAGGCGGTGGCCGTGCCCCAGCTCGCGACCTTCGAGGCCGCCATCCGGTTTGCGCGGAGCGAGGGCATCATCCCCGCGCCCGAGTCGGCGCACGCCATCCGCGTGGCCATCGACGAGGCGCTCCGCTGCAAGCAGGCCGGCCGGGGCGAGACCATCCTGTTCAACCTCTCGGGGCACGGCGCCTTCGACCTCGGCGCCTACGAGGCGTACCTCGCCGGCACGCTCCAGGACTACGAGTATCCGGCCGAGAAGGTGGAGGAGGCGCTGCGGGACCTGCCGCAGATCCAGGGGTAATTCCCGGCGCCCGGGCGCCGGCTCACAGCGCGGTTCACAGCGGGTACAACGTGCAGCTCAAGCTCAACAAGGAGTTCGGCTTCCTCAAGTCCGACATCTGGGACAACCCGGAGCGGATCCGCCGGGAGTTCTTCCACCGGGCCTGACGGGGTCCGGCGCGCGTGAGCGGTCAGACGAGGGACTGGGCGGGCCGCCTGCATCTGCCGACCGTCGGCGTGGCGCCCGCCGTCCTCGTCGTCTGGTCGCTGCTCTCCTGGCGCTACGGCGCCTATGTCCTGCCGGCCCCGAGCGCCATTGTCTCCGGCTTCGTCGAGATCCTCAGGAGCGGCGAGATCTGGACGCACACCGCCGCGTCGCTCTCCAGGATCCTGGTGGGCTTCGGCGGCGCCGTCCTCGTGGCGGTGTTCCTGGCGCTGGCGGCTTTCGTGTCCCGGCTGGCCCGCGGGGTGGTGCACGATCTTCTCGCCGTCCTCAACTCGACGTCGGTGTTCGTCTGGATCGTCATCTCGCTCATCTGGTTCGGGCTCAGCCACTGGGCGCCGATCTTCACGACCTTCATGATCACGCTCCCCGTGGTGGCCTCGAACCTGGTGGAGGGTGTGGCGAGCGTGGACCGGCGGCTCCTCGAGATGGGTGACGTCTACCGGCTCGGCAGCCGGGAGAAGTTCACGTCCATCGTGATCCCCTCGACGCTGCCCTACCTGGTGGCGGGGATGAAGGTGGGGTTCGGGCTGGCGCTCAAGGCGACCTCAACACGATGATCATGGAAGAGGTCCACAAACAGCAAGGAGACATCCGATGATCAAGCCCTACAGCGCCGTCGGCCTCATCCCCACCGTCCGCGGCATCCGCAAGCGGAAGGACATCCAGATCAACCTGGAGCACCTCTCGCATCTCGTGAAGGCCGCCTCCTGGCTGTCGAGCCTGGACTTGCCGGTGCGCCTCATCGCGTTCCCCGAGGGGGCGCTCCAGGGCTTCAACGACGAGGTGCTGGACCTCGACCACGCGACCTTCGCGCGCGAGGGGGCCATCGACATCCCCGGCGAGGAGACGGAGTTCCTCGGCACGATCGCGAAGGAGTACGGCGCCTTCGTGATCGCGCAGGCCAAGGCGCGCCACCCGGACCTCAAGGACCGCTTCTTCAACGTGGGGTTCATCATCAATCCGCGCGGCAAGGTGATCCTGCAGCACTACAAGGTCTCGCCCCTCTTCCCGGTGGAGCACTCCGTCTGCCCCCACGACGTCTACGACTGGTGGGTCGAGAAGTACGGGCGGAATCTCCAGGCCTTCTGGCCGGTGGTGGACACCGAGATCGGCCGGCTCGGCATCATGATGGCCAACGAGGGCTCCTACCCGGAGAACGCCCGCGCGCTGGCGCTGAACGGCGCCGAGGTCGTCTACCGCGCCTCCTACCCGCACCCGGCCACGGGCAACGAGATGTTCGAGATCCAGAGCCGGGCGCGGGCGCTGGACAACAACCTGTACGTCGTGGCGCCCAACATGGGCACCTACTATCTCTTTCCGGAAGAGACGACCCCCATCGACACCTTCGGCGGGCGGTCCTTCATCATCAACTACAAGGGCCAGATCGTCGGCCGGCAGGACTACGGCGGGGGCTCGACCTACGTGGGCGGCGTGGTCGACATCGAGGCGCTCCGCGATCACCGGGCGCGCGCCCAGTGGGACAACTGGATGAAGGACCTCCGGACCGAGCTCTACCAGCTCCTGTACGAGAAGCCGATCTACCCGAAGAACCTCTACCTCAAGCGCGCGCCCATGAAGCACAAGGAATACCGCGAGAAGGTCATCAAGCGGCAGATCCGCCTGATGCACGACCGCGGCATCTGGGTCCGGCCCGCCCGCTGAACGCTGTCCGGCTCCAGCGTCGCAGCCCAGCGAGCCGTCGGCGCCCGCAGCCCGGGCGGCGCCCAGGGGAGAGCCGTGCGCCGGCTGGGTCTCCCCGAGTCAGGCATCCCTTTGACCCGCTCCCTTCCGCTGTGGCAGGATCGGGTGCGGCGGAGGAAGAGCGATGTCCGCACCATCGCGGGGCACGACCGCGCCAGCCGCACGAAAGGAGGTCTCGTCTGTAGCCTGAACACGTCGCTGCGACGGGGTCCCGAGCGGTAGTTCCACTGTCGAAAAGGAGGTAGCGGTGATGAAATTCGGAATCTCCCCCTGCACCCAGAGTCCACCGGCCGGCGAGCACATGGACCGGCTCGTCGACCAGATCATCGAACAGGCGCAGCAGGCCGAGCGCCACGGCTTCGACTCCTTTCTCTTGACCGAGCACCACCAGCAGCCGGATGGCTACCTTCCCTCCCCCCTGACCATGGCTGCCGCGATCGCGGCCAAGACCAGCCGGATCAAGGTCGGCTCGTCGGTGCTGCTTCTTCCTCTCTATCACGCCGTCCGCGTCGCCGAGGACGCCGCCGTCGTCGACATCGTGTCCAAGGGCCGGCTGATCCTCGCCATGGGCGCCGGCTACGTCGGGGAGGACTACGCCGCCTTCGGCATTCCCAAGAGTCACCTGCCGACGCTGATGGAGGAGGGGGTCGAGATCATCCAGCGGGCCTGGACCGAGGACAACTGGTCGTTCTACGGCCAGCGCTATCGCCTCCAGAACATGACGATCACGCCCAAGCCCGTCCAGAGGCCGCGCCCGCCGATCTGGCTCGGCGGCTGGACGACTGCGGGCATCAAGCGGGCCGCCCGGATGGGCGACTTCTGGTATTGCGACCTGATCAACCGCGTCCAGACCCTCGCGGCCTGGGCGCAGGAGTACCACCGGGTCTGCCAGGCTCGGGGCAAGCCCGGGCACATCGCCGTGTTCCGCGACGGCTACTGCGCGCCGACGACCGCGCAGGCCGACGCCGAGTACGGCGGGCCGCTGATGGATTCCCACACGTTCTACCACCGAGTCGGCGGCTACAACCCCGCGGTCGATCCCTGGCTGAACGACCTGAAGTCGCCGGCGGAGTTCACGCTGGACAAGGTCCGCCAGGACCGCTTCATCCTGGGCTCGCCCGAGGACTGCATCCGCGAGATCGAGAAGTACGAGCGCCAGCTCGGGGCCGAGTACATCGTCCTCCGGTTGCAACACCCGAGCGGCCCGCCGCACGCGAAGGTGATGGAGGCGATCAGGCTGTTCGGCGAGAAGGTCATCCCTCACTTCGCGAAGGCGCCCACGGCGACCGCGTGACGGAGCGTGAGGCCGCGTTCGTTCGCGACCAGCGAGTCGCCGGCGTCGCGGCCGCCGGAGCGGGGGCGCGGCCTCACGTCGTCCCGATCTGCCGCGGTGTCGGCGGCTCGCGCCCGTCCGAGGCGGTCGGCGAGCAGCCGACGCGTGTCGAGCCGGCCGCTACTGCCCGCGGCCCATGGCGGAGAACTCGCGGTTGGCCCGCATGGCGGATAGGCTCGCCATGGGGCTGGAGAGATTGCGGATGTCCTCTGGCAGCGAGGCCGGATCCGGCACGGGGAAGCGGCTGACGGAGGCGGGGTCGGGAGCAGGCGCGGGCGTCGTCACGGGAGTCCTCCTCGGCGGAGCGCGCGCAGCGTGAAGTCGATCTGCGCGGGTGCGAGGGTGGGCGCCCCGCTCTCGCGGGTCAGGCGCTCCGCGGCTCGATCACGAGGGTCTGCAGCGCCCGCCCGATGGGACCCCGGAGGTCCCACAGGCGCGTCTCGGTGAGGCCGATGCCCGAGGGGTCGCGGGCCGTGGCGGCGTCCAGGCACACCCACTCGCCCTCGAGCGCCCGGTAGAGGGCGACGGTCAGGTCGGCGTTGACGAAGGTGAAGCGCCGGGGGTCGACCGGCACGGCCACGCCGTTGCCGGAGTCGGCGGCGATCATCACCCGCTGCAGCGGCGAGGGCGCCTCGCCGGCGACCAGCGCCACGCGGGTGCGGAGCCAGGCGGCGGTGCCGCCCTCCTGGGTGGCGCCGGCCACTCGCCGCACCTCCACCGCTGTCGCGTACCCGACCGGCGAGGCGATCACCACCGGGAACATGTAGGATTCGCCGCGGTCCGGGGCCCCCGGACGGGCCGATGGTGCGAGAGGCGGTGGCACCTCGCCGCCGCCCGTGCGGATCGCGAGACCGGTGGCCCGCGCGATCGCACGGTCCTGGGTGGTCAGCATCGCGTCGATCCGCCGCACCTTGCGGCCCGCGCGCAGCACGCTGATCTGGATCTCGAACGTGGCGATGGGGATGGGCGCGAGCAGCTCCACCGTGAGCCGCGTGACGGCGAGCGCCGGGTCGTCGGCGACGGCGCGCTCGATGGCGCGGGCGAGCAGCGCCGAGGGCGGGCCGGCGTGCTGGAGGTCGGGGCTCCACGGCCCGCGCGTGTGCGGTGTGGCGATGAAACGCTCTCCGTCGGGCAGGAAGAAGGCCTCGCCGAGGGCGCTCACGGCTCCTGAATGGTCCAATGGGCTCTCCCGGGGGTCGGCCGCTACTGGCCGCGGCCCATGGTGTAGAACTCGCGCTTGGGCCGCATGGCGGACAGACTCGCCATGCGATTGGAGAAGTTGAAGAAGGCCGCGATCGAGCCGATGTCCCAGATGTCCGAGTCGCTGAAGCCCTGGCGGCGCAGCGCCTCGAGGTCCGGCTCCGCGATGGCCGCCGAGTCGACGGTGATCTTCACGGCGAAGTCGAGCATGGCCCGCTGGCGCGGGGTGAGGTCGGCGTGGCGGTAGTTGGCGCTGACCTGGTCGGCGATATAGGGGTTCTTGCTCAGGACACGGAGCGCCGCTCCGTGAGCCACCGTTCAGTAGGTGCACGCGTTCACGGCGCTGGCGGCCACCACGATCATCTCCCGCTCGGCTCGCGACAGCCCGGACTCTCCCCGCATGAGCACGTCGTAGTAGTGGAAGAAGGCGCGGAAGTGTTCCGGCTTCCAGGTGTACGCCAGGAACACGTTGGGGATGAAGCCGGCCTTCTTGGCGTTGGCCTCGACGACCTGGCGGATATCGTCGGGCAGCGAGGCCGGGTCGGCCACGGGGAAGCGGCTGATGGGCGCGTTGTCGGGAGCAGGCGCAGGTGTCGACACGGGAGTCCTCCTCAGCGGAGCGCGCGCAGCGCCAAGTCGATCTGCGCGGGTGTCAGATTGGGCGAGAGCGGCATCCCCGACGCGCCGGCGGGGCGTGTCACCGGTCGAGGATCCGCTCGTAGCGACCGTAGTCGCGGGCGGCGTCCATGAACCACTGGACGCAGTCGGGGTTGGCGCGCGGGGGCAGCTCGCACGAGGTGGACAGGACGAAGCGAGAGCGCCGCCCCACCGTGTCGATGCAGCGCCTCACCTCACCCTCGATCTCGGCGCGCGTGGCCCGCTCGAAGAGGGTCGCGTCCGCGTTGCCGATGGCCACCACGCTGCGCTGGTTGCCGAGCGTCACGAGGCGGTCGAGCTGATCCACCTTGAGCGCGGGGTCGGCCTGCTGGTCCAGGTCGATGGTGATGGCCACGAAGCCCGCGTCCATCAGGTCCTCGTGGATCTGGTGCGTTGTCCCGCAGATGTGCACGGTGGTCCCCACCTTCTTCGCCTTGAAGTAGTCCACCAGCTCCGTGTGGTAGGGCTTGACGAACTCGCGGTAGGTGTCGGGGCCAATGAGCGAGCAGGACGCGGTCGGGTCCGAGTAGGACAGCCCGATCTTCGTCTCGAGGATCGCGTCCCCGACCCGCTTGGCGAAGTCCGTGGCGAAGCGCATGAGGTCGTGGACGAATGCCGGATCGTCGATGGTGTCGAGGCAGAACAGCTCCGGGTTGCGCATGAGCATGGCGATGGTGCAGGGGCCCACGTTCACGGAGCCCAGCGCGCTCGGGAGCTTCGCGGCGGCCAGCGCCGTGCACTGCTCGAGAAAGGCCGGCAGCCGCCCGTCGCGCCTGGGGTCGGGGACCTCCATCCGCGCGAGCTTGCCCTTGTCGTCCTGCAGCACGTGCTGGTCGATGGAGGGGACCACGTAGTCGGAGTACTTGACGCGGCAGCCCGTGGCCTCGGCCTCCTTGGCCAGATCGTTGAAGGCGATCATGATGTCGGGCTGGTAGCGGTCGTAGAAGTTGAGCATCGCCCGGGCGGCCTTCGCTGGGTTGGTGCAGTACTCCTCGATGGTCAGCCCGTCGAGACAGCCGGCGAAGACACCAGCGATGGGGTAGGCGGGGACGCGGTCCGCGAACCCGCCCTTGTAGGCCGCGACGACGCGCTCGCGCGGCGTGTACTCGGTCTTCTGCTCCTGCGGCATGTCGCGGCCTCCCTCGGGATGCGTTGCGGGTCCTTCCGGGACTCGGGCACAGCGATTATTGCCCGGATGAGACGCCGCTTCAACCCCTCGCGCGCGCGCTCCGGAGCAGCCGAGAGGAGTTCAGCATGACGGCCACATCGGGCAGCGACTGCGCGGCGGCCGCGGCGATCGGCGGCAGCCAGCCCGTGGCCGCCAGCAGCATGCCGACCACGTTGTAGCCGGCCGTGAACCACAGGTTCTGCTTGATCGTCCGGAAGGCGCGCCGGCCGATCGCGATGGCCTCGGGGACGACGAGCCAGTTGTCCTGCATCAGCGCGACGTGGGCGGCCTCGATGGCGGCGTCGGTCCCGGCGGCCCCCATGGCGATGCCCACGTCGGCCTGGGCCAGCGCGGGCGCGTCGTTGATGCCGTCGCCCACCATGGCGACGACCCGCCCCTCCTGCTGCAGCCGCTCGATCACGCGGATCTTCTCGTGGGGCATCATCTCGGCCTCGAACTCGAGGCCGAGCCGCCCGGCGACCGCCCGGGCGACCTGCTGGCGGTCGCCAGTCAGCAGAAGCAGCCGGCGGATGCCGAGCGCCCGCAAGGCGTCCAGGGCCTGCGGCACCTCGGGCCGCAGGGTATCGGCCAGCGCGATCAGCCCTGCGACCCGAAGCCCTGTGGCCACGAGGACGACCGACTTCCCCTCGGCGGCGAGCCCCTGCACGCGCCCTCCGAGCGACTCCCCCACGACGATCCCGGCGCGGGCCAGGAGCCTCTCCGTCCCGCAGCCGGCACGGGCGCCGTTGACGGTCCCGGTCACCCCCTCACCGGGATGCACCTCGAAGTCCTTCGGTTCCTCCAGCGGGACGCTCCGGCGCTCGGCCGCC
>MGBT01000029.1:0-152 GCA_001788395.1 Candidatus Rokubacteria bacterium GWA2_70_23 | reverse complement strand
CCCGGCGAGCGGGTGCTCGGAGCGCCGCTCGAGGGTCCCGGCCAGCGCGAGGATCCCCACGTCGGTCTCGCCGTCGAGCGCGATGACGTCGGTGACCTCCGGCCGCCCGATCGTCAGGGTGCCGGTCTTGTCCATGACGATCGTGTCGACCT
>MGBT01000028.1 GCA_001788395.1 Candidatus Rokubacteria bacterium GWA2_70_23 | reverse complement strand
CCTCGAAGAGACACGCAAGGATCGCCTTCCCGAGGTCGAGGGGGGCAGCGCCCACGTCGAGCTGTCGCTCACCGAGCTGCTCCAGCGCGCGGACGAGGAGATCGGCCGCGCGGCGTCCGACGTGGAGCAGAAGCTCCCCGGCGCCGAGGGACGGCTCGCCCAGGCCGAGACCCGCCATGCGGAGCTGCTGGCCCGCCGCGAGCGCCGCAGGATCGACCTCGATCGCCAGCGGGCGCTCACGCTCCAGGCCGTCGAGCGGCTCGCGAGCGTCCTCGTGTTGCCACACCCCGAGCGCGAGGCGCCCGAGGTGCGGCGTCTCAGGCCGAACTTCGAGACCGAAGCCATCGCCATGCGCGTGGTCATGGAGCACGAGCAGGCGCAGGGCCGTCAGGTCTACGACGTCTCCGAGAAGAACCTGGGCTACGACGTCACGAGCCTCGACCTCGCCTCCGGCGAGCTGCGGCTTATCGAAGTGAAGGGGCTCGGCGCAGCGACCGGCACGATCCTGCTCACGCCAAACGAACGGCGCGTCGCCGAGGACCGCCGCGACTGCTTCTGGCTCTACGTCGTCACCGACTGCGACGATGCTCCGCGACTCCAGGAGCCGATCCGTGACCCGGCCCGCCTCGACTGGAACGAGGTGACGAAGGTGGCGCACTACTACCTGGCGGTGAACGCCATGACGAAGCCCATGCAGGTGCGCGAGGACTCGCCGCCTTACGGAGGAACCCGTCCATGACGGCCGTGGGGATTCCCGCGAACGCGAAACAGCTCGCCGCCCTCGTGAAAGAAGGCGAAGGTCCGGCTCTGGAGTTCAAGCGCTCGACGGGCGAGCTGAAGGAAGGGATGCAGACGCTCTGCGCCTTCCTGAACGGCTCCGGCGGCGTGGTGCTCTTCGGCGCCCGGCCGGAAGGCGCCATCGAGGGGCGGGCCGTCTCCGACCAGACGCTCCGCGATGTCGCCCACGCCGCCGACCGCTTCGAGCCGCCCGCCCACGTCTCCATCCACCACAATGTCTTCTCAAGATGGGGCGATTCCGGGGCACCGAAGTCACCGGCGAGATCGTGGACAACCGGCAGGAGCACATGAACGCCTTCTCCATGGTGCGCGAGGGGATGGCGTTCCTCGAACGAACCCCTCAACTCGACAGCGTCTTGAAGCGCCTCGCTTCGCCCAAGGAATACCGAGGCGACGCGGCGGTCACGCAGGCCGTAAACGGGCCATTTGAATCAGATACTGCAGGTCGAGGGTCTCGAACTCGCGCTCGTCGGTGTCGAGCCACAGATTCGGGAGCGCAAGGCTGCGGCGAGTGTGCCGAAACCCAAAGACACGCCCTTGGAAACGCCACCGGATTTCGCACGCTTGGTGACGGATGCCTCGCTTGCCGACATCCTGGTCTTTCGGTGGGCTGAAGCGCAGAGGTGCTTCCGAGCGGATGCTCACCTATCCGCCGTGGTCATGATGGGCAGCATCATCGAGGGCGTCCTGCCGCACAAGGCCGAACACCACATGAAGGCCGCCGACCAGGCGAAGGCAGCGCCCAGGGAGAAGACAGGAGCGGTCAAGCCGATTCAGGATTGGAGCCTGTCCAGTCTGATTGACGTGGCGCATGAGGCCGGTTGGCTTCAGGGCGATGTCAAACGGTTCAGCCATGCGTTGCGAGAGTCCCGGAACATTGTCCATCCATACGTTCAGAGGCTTTCCAAGGATCGTCCCGATGGGGACACCTGCCGCATCTGCTGGCAGGTTGTTCGCGCCGCAGTGGCCGACCTTCTTGAGGTTGACAAGCAAGCTGGTGGAGTGGCGCAACCGTGATCCCCAAGGACTGCAAGCGCCTCGCCGAGGTGGACTTCCCGATCGCCGAGGTGTCGCGGCACGCGGCGCGGGAGAAGTCGATCCGGCACGAGGATCCGCGCACGCTGCATCTACTGCGTACCGATCCGCAGACGGAGAACAACCGGCGGAAGGAATGCCCCGATGAGTGAAAAGACCGAGTCGCTAAGATTTTCAAGCCTCCGGCTGCAGAACTGGAAGAACTTCGCGCGGATCGAAGTCGATCTCCAGAACCGCGTCTTCCTCGTTGGACCGAACGCCGTCGGGAAATCTAATTTGCTGGACGTCTTCCGCTTCCTGCGGGATCTGGCCTCGCCGGGCGGTGGCTTCCAGGAGGCGATCCGCCGCCGCGGTGGTGTGAGCGCCATCCGGTGTCTCGCCGCACGCCGCTATCCCGACATCGAGCTTCGCGTCGTCGTCGAGCCGTCGCAGGCGAACACGCGCTGGGAGTACGAACTCGCCTTCAAGCAGGACGCGCAGCGCCGCGCGCGCATCAGCAAGGAAAAGGCCGTTCGAGACGGCCAAGTACTGCTCATGCGTCCGAACGACGATGACAAGCAGGACCCGGCGCAATTGACGCAGACGCACCTCGAGCAGGTCAACGTCAACCGTTCCTTTCGGGAGCTCGCGTCCTTCTTCGAGTCGGTTCGGTATCTGCACATCGTCCCGCAGCTCGTTCGCGAGCTGGACCGCTCGGTCGGACGTTCGAACGATCCCTTCGGTGGTGATTTTCTCGAGCAGATCGCCAAGACCCAGGAAAGAACGCGTGTCGCCCGCCTGAAGCGGATCCGCGATGCGCTGCGCGTGGCCGTTCCCCAGCTCGCGGAGATCGAGCTCGCACGGGATGATCGCGGCACCCCGCACCTGCGGGGGAAATACGAGCACTGGCGCCCGCAAGGCGCGTGGCAGACCGAGGATCAGTTTTCCGACGGCACCCTGCGCCTCATGGGACTGTTGTGGGTGGCGATGGAGGGCGGCGGCCCGCTGCTCCTCGAAGAGCCGGAGCTTTCGCTCCATCCCGAGATCGTGCGGTACCTTCCACAGATGTTCGCCCGCGTCCAGCGCCGTACGGGAAGCCAGATCATTTTGAGCACGCATTCCCCTGATCTGCTGCGGGACGAGGGTATCGGGCTGGATGAGGTCCTGTTGCTGCGTCCTGAAAGGGAAGGCACCGAGGTGACGGCCGCCAGTGCCTTCCAGGAGATCCGCGACCTTCTTCAAGGTGGGATGACACTCGCCGATGCCGTCATACCGAAAACCCGCCCCGCGCGCGCAGACCAACTGATCTTGTTCGGAGACTCGTGAGAATGGCGGGCGGTACCGTGATTTGCGCGGCGGTCGAGGGCATCGTGGACGAGGCCGTGGTACGCAAGCTGGTCGACCGCGCAGGCGGTGCCCTTGGAGAGGTGTACGGTAAGCAGGGCAAATCCTCGCTGCGGCAACGGATCACCGGCTACAACAACGCAGCGCAACATGCGCCCTGGTTGGTCCTCGTGGACCTGGATAGCGACGAAGACTGCGCGCCGCCGCTGCGCAGCGCTTGGCTGCCTCAGCCGGCGCCGCATCTGTGCTTTCGGGTCGCCGTGCGCGAGGTGGAGGCTTGCCTCCTGGCCGACGCAGAGCGCCTTGCGGGCTTCCTTAGCGTGGCGCGCAGCAGCCTTCCTCCCGATCCCGAACGCTTGGGCGACCCCAAGGCGACGATGGTCAACCTGGCGCGAGCCTCGCGCCGCAGGGATATCCGGGAAGACATGGTGCCTCGGCCTGGAAGCGGCCGGCAGGTCGGACCTGCTTACTCGTCCCGGCTCATCGAGTTTGCCTCGGCGGATTGGCGGCCGGACGTGGCTGCCGGCCGGGCTGACAGCTTGAAGCGGGCAATGCGCTGTCTGAAACGACTCATCAAAGGCGCGGCATGATCCCGAAGGACTGCAAGCGGCTCGCCGAGGTGGACTTCCCGATCGCCGAGGTGTCGCGGCACGCGGCGCGGGAGAAGTCGATCCGGCACGGGCATCCGAGCACGCTGCACCTGTGGTGGGCGCGGCGGCCGCTGGCGTCGAGCCGGGCGGTGCTGCTCGGGCTGCTGTGGCCGGACCCGTGCGATCGGCTGTGCCCGGATGAGTTCAAGGCGAAGGCACGGGAGCTCTTGCCGCAGGTGCAGGGCAAGGTCGGGTCCAGGAAAGAGGATCTCCGCAAGGCGCTGCTCAAGTTCGTGGCCGGCTTCGCGAACTGGGATCTCGCCGCGAACCGCGGCTACCTCGACGTGAGCCGGGCGCTGGTGAAGGCGGCGCACGGCGAGGAGCCGCCGCTGGTTGTGGACCCGTTCGCGGGGGGCGGCTCGATCCCGATCGAGGCGCTGCGGCTCGGGTGCGAGACGTTCGCGAGCGACCTGAACCCCGTCGCCTGTCTCATCCTCAAGGTGATGCTCGAGGACATCCCGCGCCACGGGCCGAAGCTCGCCGAGGAGCTGCGCCGCGTCGGGGCGGAGATCAAGCGGCAGGCGGAGAAGGAGCTGGCCGACCTCTACCCGAAGGACCCGGACGGCGCGACGCCCATCGCCTACCTCTGGGCGCGGACCGTGCGCTGCGAGTCGCCGAACTGCGGCGCGGAGATCCCGCTCGCGCGTTCGCTCTGGCTGTGCAAGAAGGCGAATCGCAGGCGGGCGCTCAAGCATCGCGTCGTTCGGCCCGCGGGCGAGCCGCCGCGCGTTGAGTTCGAGGTCTTCATCCCCGCGACTGAAGCCGACGTAGTAGAAGGCTTCGCTACAGGAGGGAAAGCACGGTGTCCTGCATGTTCGTCGGTGCTCGGCGGTCAGCGTGTTCGCGCCCAGCTCTCAGTTGAACGACGTGGCGCATCGCCGCGGTTCGATGCGAGCGGGAAGCGCGTCGGCGGGGCAATCCTGATCGCAGTAGTTGCGACGTCCGACGATTCAGCCGGGCGTAGCTACCG
The DNA here is from genome assembly GCA_001788395.1 of Candidatus Rokubacteria bacterium GWA2_70_23. Classification (GTDB taxonomy): domain Bacteria; phylum Methylomirabilota; class Methylomirabilia; order Rokubacteriales; family CSP1-6; genus UBA12499. The sequence goes on along the minus strand of MGBT01000028.1, from coordinate 4,950 downwards.
GGTCCCCGATGGGCGAGACTACCAAGGTTGCTTTCGCGCGATGCAAATGCCAGACGGCGACTCTCCCACAGAAGACATCAACCCCGTCAGGCCATCGCCCAATGCCCGGGGGCTTTCCGCCGTCACACGGTTCGGAATGGCCACCTTCGCCGACCTGTACTCGCGCCGCCAGCTCCAAGCACTGTGCAGCTTCGCGCGACACGTTTCGAATTCAAGGCCAGAAGGAGGCAACGAGATTCTCGCCCTTGCGGTCGGCCGCGCCGCGAACGCGTGGACCTCTCTCTGCCGCTGGCACCAATCCGGCGAGAAGATAGAGGGAGCGTTCAATGGCCAGAAGATTCCCATGGTATGGGGCTTTGCGGAAGCGTCACCGTTCTCGGGCGCAACAGGCGGTTGGGACGGAGCCGTGGAGTGGGTCGCGGCAGTCGTGGAAAGGTCGGCGTCGTTCGCGCCTCTTGGCCAGGTGCAGCAGGCTGACGCTGCTAAGGCCGTGCTGCCAGACGCCTCGGCCGCAGTGTGGTTCACCGATCCTCCGTACTACGACGCCGTTCCTTATGCGGATCTCGCGGATTTCTTTCTCGTTTGGTTGAAGCGAACTCTTCCGGAGCATCGACTGGTTGATCCCTACACGCCAGCAAATCCGCTGGGTCCCAAAGTCCAGGAATGTGTTTGGAACCAGAGCCAGACAGACGATGAAGGCCGTCCCAAGACACCCGCCTTCTTTGAACGCAAGTTCTCGGAAGCCGCTGCAACTGGCCGAAGGACGCTAGCCGACGACGGGGTCGGATGTGTCGTCTTCGCCCACAAGTCGACCGATGGCTGGGAAGCATTGCTCACAGGCCTGATCGCCGGTGGATTCGTCGTCAGCGCATCATGGCCAATCGCGACGGAAATGGCCCAGCGGACAAATGCTCGAGGCACAGCATCGCTGATGGGAAGCGTCCACCTCATCTGCCGCCCCCGCGCCGGGAATGCTGGCGTGGGCGACTGGGCCGATGTCTTGCGCGAGTTGCCGAACCGCGTCGGCGACTGGATGGAGCGCCTGCAGGGCGAAGGCGTCCGCGGCGCCGACCTCGTCTTCGCCTGCATCGGGCCGGCGCTCGAGGTTTTCAGCCGCTACGCGAAGGTCGAGACCGCCGGCGGGCGCGAGGTCGCGCTCGCCGAGTATCTGGAGAAGGTCTGGGAGGTCGTGGGCCGGAGCGCCCTCGCGCAAGTGCTCGGCACCGCCGAGGCCAAGGCCCGCAACGGCGCTGCCGGCGCGGTCGAGGAGGACGCGCGGCTCACGGCGCTCTTCCTCTGGACGCTCCAGAGCACGAACGGCGAGGCAGAGGACACCACGAGCAACGAGGGCGACGAGCCGTCCGACGAAGACGACGACGAAGAGGGCTCCTCCCGCGGCAAGGCCAAGGGCTTCACGCTCGTCTTCGACGTTGTGCGCCGCTTCGCGCAGCCGCTCGGCATCGAGCTTCCCAAGTGGGAAGGCCGCGTCATCGAGACAAAGAAGGGCGTCGTGCGCCTGCTGCCCATCGCCGAACGCGCCAAGCAGCTCTTCGGCGAGGACGGCGCTCAGGCCGTGGCCGCACGGCTCGAGCAGGAGGCGGCGGTTGGCACCAACCCGCTTCAGGGGATGCTCTTCCCGGACATGCGGCCCAGCGCTGCCCCCGCGATCCGCGGGCGAGGCCGGATCCGCGGGACACGAGGTAACGTCGACGTTTCCGACGAGAGCCTGGCCGCCGCCCGCGAGGCCACGACTCTCGACCGCGTCCACGCGGCGATGCTCCTCCAGGCCGGCGGCCGCACCAACGCGCTCCGCGCGCTGCTCAAGGCCGAGCAGGAGCGCGGCCCAGACTTCCTGCGCCTCGCCGACGCCCTCTCGGCCCTCTACCCGAAGGGCAGCGAGGAAAAGCGCCTGCTCGACGCCATGCTGCTCGCGGTGCCCAGATAGGAGGGGACGATGCTCAAGAGTCTCACGGTCCGCGACTTCAAGTCCCTGAACGATGTGACGGTCGCGTTCCCGCGGATGGCGGTTCTCTTCGGACCCAACGCGGCCGGCAAAAGCAACCTCCTGGACGCCATCCAGGCGGTCTCGCGGATTGGCACTCAGCGCACGCTCGCCGACGCCCTCGGCGACCCGATCCGAGGGCACCCGATCGAGGCGTTCTCCTTCCCTTCCGGTGGGCTCGCCGAGTTGCTTTCCATGTCGTCCGCCCAGTTCTCCCTCGAGGCGGACCTCACGCGGAAGGGAGACGCCTACCGCTATCGCGTCAACGTGGAGATCGCTCCGGGCTCCGGCGCTCTCGCCGTGGCCGACGAGTACCTATCGGCCCTGGCGACGGACGGCAGCCCGAAGGGAACTGCAGCCATCGAGCTCGTCGAAGGGAAGATCCGGGTACGGCGCAAGAGCGAGTCGGGCAAGCCGCGCTACGAACCCCTCCGCCAGAACTACGCGATCCTCTCCGATCCCAGGCTCGGGCGGCCACTGTACCCTGCCATCGAAGCGGCGCGGTCCGAGCTCTCGGACTGGCGCACTTACTACCTCGACCCGCGCGTCGCCATGCGGGCTGCACAGCCGCCGTCCGACGTGCGCGATATCGGCGTGCTCGGCGGCGAGATCGCGCCGTTCCTGTATCGGCTGCAAGCCGAGCACCCGAAGCACTTCCAGGCAGTCTCTCGAGCCCTCCGGTCGATCGTGCCGAGCGTCGAGGAGCTCACGGTCGACCTCGACCGGCGCCGCGGCACGCTTGACATCCTCATCCGCCAGGGTGGCGTCGACTACTCCTCGCGCATCGTCTCGGAAGGCACGCTGCGGGTGCTCGCGCTCTGCGCGATCGCGGTGAACCCCTGGGGCGGGTCGCTACTCGCCTTCGAGGAGCCCGAGAACGGGGTCCATCCGCGCCGGCTCGAGCTAATCGCCCAGCTCCTGCTCTCCATGGCCTTGGAGCAGGGGCGCCAGATCGTCGTCACCACGCACTCGCCGCTGTTCTGCGATGCCGTGCTGAAAGGCGCCCACTCGCGGCCATCGAACATCGGGCTGTTCAACGTGCGGCGGGACGGGCACGCGACGGTGGTTCAGCCCTTCGACGTCACGGGCCCCCTGTTCAAGGACCACGAGATCGCCAAGGCGCTCACGACCGGAACGGAGGACGGCCTTTTCGAGAGCCTGCTCCTGAGAGGGATGCTCGATGAGTAGTCCCGTCACGGTGGACATCTTCGTCGAGGACCGCGCGCACGAGGCTTTCCTCGTCCCGATGCTGCAGCGGATCGCCCGGGAGGAGAATCTCGTGGTCTCGCCGCGGGTACGGTCTGCGCGCGGAGGACACGGCCGGGCTATCGCCGAGCTGAAGCTGTACCAGCAGGTCGTCGAAAGGGGCACGCCCGGCTTTGTCCCTCCCGACCTGCTGCTCGCTGGAATCGACGGCAACTGCTCGACCTTCGCGAAGGCGAAAAAGGCCATTGAAGGCGCCACTCATGCGCCCTTCTCCGACCGGCTGGTCGTGGCCTCCCCGGATCCGCACGTGGAGTGCTGGTATGTGGCGGATCCGGAGTCGTTCAAGGGGGTCGTCGGTCACCGGCCAACGATTGCCAAGAAGAAGTGTGCGCGGAACTACTACAAGAACGCGCTCGCGAACGCCGTTCGCAAAGCCGGTCATCCCGCTACGCTGGGGGGAATCGAGTTTGCGCCGGAACTCGTCGAGCGCATGGACCTGTATCGGGCAGGCAAGAACGAGCGGTCGTTGAAGGCATTCGTAGACGATCTGCGAGGCAAGCTGAGAACGCTCACGCAAGGCACATAGGGCGAGATGAGTCGCGCGGTGTGGCAGATCTCGGGCGGCCCAACGTCGCGGTCGTATGCCGAGGTCTTCCTGAAGCACGGCGTCGCGCTGATCGGCCCGGGGGACGCTGAGCCCATGGCCTACGCGAACCTTGCGCGGCTGAAACAACCGGCGGCCGACCTGTTCGCCCGCATGCAGAGACCGTAGGAGGATCGCATTGGAGCCCTGGTACAAGGTCGCCACGCCGCGCAAGGAAGTCCGTGAAGGCCGGTCGTTCAACCCGGACGAGTTCGCCATCGCCCTCGAGCAGGTCGTGGCCGGGACGGCGCCGGAGGACTATCGCGATCCGGCCCAGTTCTTCGCGCGCACCTGCTTCACGCAGGCGCTGCGCGAACATGCCGGGATGGTCCTGCGCCGGCTCTCGGGCAAGACCGAGAACACGGCGCCGGTGCTCACGCTCATCACGCAGTTCGGCGGCGGCAAGACGCACACGCTGACTGCGCTCTATCACCTGGCGAAGAACGGGGACAAGGCCGCTGCGTTCAGCGGCGTCTCCGACCTGCTGCGGGAGGCTGGGCTCTCCTCGGGTCCGGAGGCACGGGTCGCCGTCTTCGTGGGCAACGCCTGGGATCCGCAGCCGGGCCGCGAGACGCCGTGGATCGACATCGCCCGCCAGCTCGCGGGCGACCAGGGCGTCGAGGCGCTCGGGCCCGCGGCGAAGACCACGCCGCCCGGCACCGAGGCGATCGCGTGGGTCTTCCAGGCCGCCGGGGCGCCCGTGCTCCTCCTCTTCGACGAGGTGCTCAACTTCCTGAACCGCCACCGCGGGAGCGCCGAGTCGTTCCACGCCTTCATCCAGAACCTGACCGTCGCGACCACCGGCACGACGCACGGCGCGGCGGTGATCAGCCTGCCGCGCAGCCAGGTCGAGATGACCGACTGGGACACGGGGTGGCAGGACCGGATCTCGAAGGTCGTGCGGCGCGTCGCCAAGGACCTGATCGCCAATGACGAGACCGAGATCAGCGAGGTCGTCCGGCGGCGGCTCTTCCGGGACCTGGGGAGCGAGAAGATCCGGAAGACCGTCGCCAAGGCCTTCGGCGACTGGTGCTTCGAGCGGCGGGCGCAGCTCCCGCCCGAGTGGACGGCGGTGGACTCGGCGGCGACCGAGGCCAAG
>MGBT01000027.1:4157-7045 GCA_001788395.1 Candidatus Rokubacteria bacterium GWA2_70_23 | reverse complement strand
GCCATTCAGCCGATCCGATAATAGCACCGCGACCTGTGGAGGCCGCCCTTCAAAGCGCCCCGCTGAACGCCCGCCGCAGCAGCGCCGCCGGCAGCGCGTTGATGGCGGCGAGCTCGTTCTCCACAGCCTCGCATACGCAGTCTGCCTTGATCGTGTGGCGGCCCAAGACATCCGCCATGCGCTTCTGCTCGCTTGGCGGTGGAAGGGGCAACTCAACGGCCTCGACTTGGGAAGGCGACACGTGTGGGACCCCGAGACTTTGGTCGTGACCTGTGATTCTCGAAAGAAAGGCCGTGGAGTTGAGAAACGCGTACAGGTAGTCGGGTTCGAGAAGACCGTGGATTCGGAACCGACCGACCCGCTGCAACAGCAATGCCGGGACGTCACTGTCTTCCAGCCGAGCAACCTTAAGCCCGCTGCTCACTACAGGGCGGTCAAGAGACAGGACTATGTCGCCGGCCGATAGTTCATACAGTGTGAACGCGGAGCGTCGCTCCGACGGGAGCCTTACCTCCTCATCCCATGCCACATAGCCTTGAAAGACGTTCGCGTTTCGGAGGAGCCTGATTCCCTCGGCAGCAAACCACTCACTCTTGAAGGCGTATCCGGATTGAACTTTCGCCACTTGGCCGATTTGCCCGCTTGGCCACCGCCGCATGTCCTCGCTGTCGAACAGAGTTCGGACATAGGCCGCGCGCAAAGCATTCGCCACCATCAGCTGAGCCTCGGCGGCGGCCCAGGCCCGCTCCGCCGCCGGAATGCATCGCGCGAACGCGCATTGCACGTCGTAGGGCGGCACATCGATCTCGGCCGCGGCCAACCGCCGAAACAGCATGCGCTCGCGAACCGCTCCCCGCGCCAATGTCTTGATGAACGACGCACCGGCGTCAGATCGGAGCCAGTAGTAGAACCAGCGGGGATGAAGGAACCCGGGCTTCGTCTTGAACACGACATAGTCCGGGCTCGTGATGCCAGGCACCACTCCTTCATCAAGGAAGGCGATGGACCCGAGAAGAATGCGCATGGGGTTGTAGAAGATCGTGCCGGGTTCAACCAGCTTGTACCGCTCAGGCTGCTTCCCCACCCCTTCCTTCGCATCCGCGAGTCCGGCGCGAGTTGCGCCCACCACACGGTAGGTGGCCCACGAGGGACCGACGCCCCGACTCACCTCCTGGATGCAATCTCCAAGGCGGATCCTGGACAGGGGACAAGGCGCTGCGGTCCGAAGGACTCGATCTGTCACGTTTGCCGGAAGCGCTTGAGGGCGCGGTTGACGCCGTCAAGGTCGAAGGCCCAGGGATCGAAGGCCCCGCCGACCCACTCCAGCATCTCCGCGTGCTCGGGGTGCTTCGGATTCGAGATGGCCGAGACGAAGTCGCTATAGCCGGGGTATCCGCCGCAATCCTCGGGCGGGCAGGCGTGCTGCCCGGCGAGGCAAACCGGATAGCGCTGGCCGGGCTGAGGCTCGACGATCTTCTCGACGAGGAGGTCGTGCTCCCAGCTATCGCCGAAGTCATACACGTACACGAAGCGGGCCTTCTCGCGAGGCGCCACGTCGCACAGCCGGGCGCTGCGCTCGGACACCACCGGCGGGCCTTCCCACTCGTCAGACGAGGTCCCGTGGTGCCGCCGGCGCACGATGAACTCGTGCAGGTGGGTGTCGGTCCAGCCCATCACCCGCTGGATCACCCGGTGGAGCCGGTCGAGCGTGTAATCCCCCGGAACCTGGAAGCGCCGCCAGATCAGCGGGCGGAGGACCTTGAGCGTGATCTTGAGCTGGTAGATCGGGCTGGCGAGCACGAGCGGACGATGCGCCGTCACGCCTCTACATCCTCGCAGGCGCTGGTCGGCTCGGGGATGGCGAGCCCGTCCTCCCGGAGGCCGTCCACGTGGAACCGGATAGCCTCGCGGATGTTCTGCTCGGTCTCTTCCTTCGTGCCGCCGGTGGCGACACATCCAGGAAGGTCGGGCACGTACGCGGAGAAGTTCGCCTCGGCCTTCTCGATGACCACCGCGTAGCGCGCCACATGGTGTCCCTTCACCCAAGGCGCTCGATGAACTCGGCCACGTCCAGCCCAGCGTGGAGCAGGAGACGGCCCGACACCGACGGGAGCTTCGTCATACGGCTACGACCAATGCCTCGAAACGTTCCTCGGGCACCGGAGGATGGTCCTCTTCGAGCACTGCGACATACCCTCTGATCGCCTCCGTGATGTTGGCGATTGCCTCCTCCTTGGTCCGACCCTGGCTCACGCAGCCGGGCAGGCTCGGGCACTCGACCACCCAGTAGCCATCCTCCCCCCGGAAGATAATCACTTGCCTCACCGCATCACCCCCCTCCACGACGCCCGCGATCCTGCGCGGGCCGCACCACGAGAACACACCCCCACCGGCCCCAAGCCCGCCACATCCATTGGGAGACCGGCCTCCCGTTCATCGAAGCCGCAGGTACTCCTCGGCGGAGAATCCCGCATCCTTGAGAATCCGGATAGCGAGAGCGCGTCCAAGATCGGCGCCGGTGTGAACAGGAATGGTCACCGACACCTTGCGGCCTTGGTGCTTTAGCGTCAGATGGCTGCCGGACTGCCGATCCTCGGTGAAGCCCTGGGACTTCAGGAAGTGGACCAACTCGCGGGCCGTCACCTGCGGCATCCGCGGCATCACGGAACTCCGACGGTCAACTCCTCGACGTGGACCAGGTTCTCGTTCTGGGGAATGGGCTCACCGTGAGCGAGCAAGGACGCGATGTGGAGCTGGATGGCGTCGCGGATGTTGCTCCGGGTCTCCTCGATGGTCTTCCCATTGCTGAAGCACCCGGGCAAGGTCGGACTGTAGGCGAGGTACCCCTCATCCTCGGGCTCCTTCTCGATCACGATCTCGAAGTTGTA
>MGBT01000027.1:3596-4039 GCA_001788395.1 Candidatus Rokubacteria bacterium GWA2_70_23 | reverse complement strand
TGCTTGTAGGTGAATGCCCCGGCACGCGCTGGGCGGGTTCGTGGAGCCAGCCCATAGCCCAGCTCGCCGAGCACGTCGTAGAGGTCGTAGTCGGCCATGTCTTCGAGGGCCCGGACGAGGAACGCGGAGCGGCCGCCATCGGGCAGCCGGCCCAGCAGCTCCTGGCGCCTCGGGGGATTGATCCAGCGGGCGCGGAAGGCATCGAGTGTCGGGACCTCCTCCACAAGGCGTGCTGCCAGCCGCTCCTTGTACTCCTCCACCGTCACCGGCATGGCCTTGCCGTCCACCTGGGTGACGATGTAGCGCCCGGCGTCGGTCACCCGCACGTCGAAGCCCTCTACGAGGAGCGTCCGCTCGGGCGGTGTCGGCGGCTCCACAGGCCCCGTGCTCGCGGCAGGCTTGCGGGCCGGGGTGAAGCGGCTCCTGAACTCCTCGCCAAAGAG
>MGBT01000027.1:0-3543 GCA_001788395.1 Candidatus Rokubacteria bacterium GWA2_70_23 | reverse complement strand
GGTCGATCCGCGTCCCGCGGCCCACCATCTGGTAGAAGGCGATGGGGGAGCGCACGTACTTGAAGAAGACGATGTTCCGCACACAGGGCACGTCCACGCCCGTGGTGAGGAGGTCCACGGTCGTGGCGATGAAGTGATGGCGCGAGGCGCCCCGGAGATCGCCCAGGTACCCAGCGCCGCCCACGGAGGCCGTGCACTTGAAGGCGTAGGGCTCGATCCGGAGCCGGCCCTGGGCGGCGCACCACAGGGCGTAGAGGTTGTTCAGCGCGCTGGCGACGTCATCGGCGTGGCGGTCGCGGGCGCAGAAGACGATGGTCTTCTGCTCGGGCCCGCCGGTGGCAAGGAGATGCGCGAACAGATCGCGCGCCATCTCGGCGACGCGCTCCGGGAGGAGCAGGCGGTCCTCGAAGCTGGACGCTTCGTACCGGGCGCGAGTCTCCACCAGCGCCAGCGCCTCTCCTGTGGCGGCGTCGTAGATGGTCTTGCCCTCGAGGTCCGCCGGCTCGATCCCGGTCTCGCGCTCGTTGCGGGCCTTGTCGTCCAGGAAGATGTCGCGCCGGACGATCTCGCAGGCGGCCAGGTAGCCGTCCTCGATGCCTTGAGCCATGTCGTACTCGTAGACGGGCGGGCCGAAATGGCGGAGGTTGTCGGCCGAGACCTGTGCGTCGGCCTGGCTTTCCGGGGTCCGCTCGGTCAGCTCCAGCTTTCGCGGCGTGGCCGTCAGGCCGATCTGGACGGCGTCGGGGTTCCGCAGCAGCACCTGGGCCCACTTGCCCCAGGCCGAGCGGTGGCACTCGTCGATGACGATGTGGCTGAAGTAGTTCTCGGGATAATGAGCAGTGAGGAAGCTCGCTGTGGCCTCGTCGGTGGCCACGTCCAGGGTCTGGTAGGTCGCGATCAGGATGCGCGCGTTCTTCTGGGGCTTGCCGCCCGAGACCGGCGCAGCGTCGGCGCCGAAGACGTTCTGGAAAGCGCCGAGCCCCTGGGTCCTCAGCTCGTCCCGGTCGCAGACGAAGAGCGCGCGACGCAGCAGGCCGGCGTCCGCGATGCGCTTGAGGAGATTCACCGCGATGCGGGTCTTCCCCGCTCCGGTAGCCAGCGACAGGAGCGCTCGCTTCTCGCCCCGGGCGAGCTTCTCCAGGACGGCCCGGAGCGCCGCGTCCTGGTAGTAGCGCCGGGCCCCTTCCTCTCCACCGGCGTAGCGGGTCAGCAGCGGCAGCGCGAGCGAGGCGTCGAGGCTGAACCCCATCGCGGTCTCGTACCGCGCCCTCAGCGCCGCCGGCGTCGGAAACTCGCTGACGGAGCGCGGCTGGCTGGTCAGGCCCGTCCCGCGGTCGTACTCGACGAAGAGGTGGCCGTTGCAGGAGAAGACGATGGCCACGTTGAGGCGCCGGCAGGCGCCATAGACCTTCGCCTGCTCGAGGCCGTGAGTCGGCGGCAGGTGCTCGGCCTTGGCCTCGAGAAGCGCCACGGCGAGGGGCTGCGCGGTGGGGCTGACCTTCACCCTGAGCGTGTAGTCAACGCGCCCCCTGCCACGCCGGCGAGGCTTCCCGTCCACGAGCTCCACGGCCCCGGCCGTCTCCTCGCGGCGGATCAGGTCCTCGGTCCAGCCTCGGGCGTGGAGCGCCGGATCGATCAGCTTGGCGCGGGTGTCGGCCTCGTTGAGGGCCATCACCGCAGCAGTATAGCAATCATGGGTGAGGACGTGCTCGCCTGTCCCCGCTGTGGCAGCCGCATGGGCCTGATCGCCACCGTCCACGATCCTCGCGTCATGCGGCGCATCCTCGCTCACCTGGGCCTCACAGTCCCTGCCGAGTCTCCATTTGACATGGGGCCTGTTTGGGCAGACCCTCGGGCGAATCGAGCGACTCCCATGGCAGGGGAGCGGGCGGCTGGCCGCAGGCGGTGCGTGCAGGTTCCGTCTGCGGCCGCACATCATCAGCGTGGGCAATGACGGCTTCCTCCGCCCTGACGGTACGTTCGGCACCACGGAGGCCGACGTGAAAACGCTCTTCGCCCAGGATCTGCCCCGCATCACGTCGGGCTGGGCCAAGAAGCGGCTGTTGCTCTACGCGCACGGCGGGCTGGTGGGGGAGAACGATGCGCTGCAGCGCGTCGAAGAGTATCGCAAACCGCTGCTCGAGGCGCAGGTCTATCCGCTGGCCTTTATCTGGAAGACGGATTTCTTGACCACGTTGCGAAACATCCTGCAGGACGCGCTGGCCCGCCGCCGCCCGGAGGGCCTACTGGACGCCGCGAAAGATTTCATGCTCGACCGCCTCGACGACACGCTCGAACCGCTGGCCCGGGTGGCGGGCAAGCCGCTCTGGAGCGAGATGAAGGAAAACGCGCTGCGCGCCACGACACAGGACAAGGGCGGCGCCCGGCTCGTCCTCACCGAGCTGGCCAAGTTGCTCGCGGCCGACCCGGCCTGGGACATTCATGTGGCCGGCCACAGCGCCGGGAGCATCTTCATGGCGCCCCTCGTGCAACTCTGGTGTGGCAAGGGGACGATCGATAGCGGGCCCACGAAAGGCCTCACCGGGCTGGGCGGCAAGATTGCCTCGCTCACGCTCTGGGCCCCGGCCTGCACCATGGACCTGTTTGACGAGGCCTACCTGCCCTCGATCCAGAACAAGTCGGTCAAGCGGTTCTCTCTCTTCACCCTCAAGGACGCGGCGGAGCAGGATGACGATTGCGCCAACACGTATCACAAGTCGTTGCTCTATCTCGTCTCCAACGCCCTCGAGGACAAGTCCGGGCTGTTCTTTGCGGACGGTGAGCCGTTGCTGGGCCTGGAGCGGTTCATCATCGACCAGCGGGACCTGTTCCAGGTTCCCACCGAGGCCGAGATCAAGACGACAAACCCGCCGATGGTCCCGCTCTTCGGTGTGCCGGCGGCCCAATGGGTCCGCAGCCCGAACGGGCTGCCCGAGGGGGAATCGGCCAACGCCTCGCACGCCCGGCATCACGGCGATTTCGACGACGATAAGGCCACCGTGCTCTCGACCCTCGCCCGCATCACCCTCACCCGCGGCGGAGTCGGCCAGGCGGCGGTCGAATTCGCGCCTTCGGCCTCCGCGCTGCGGAATCGTCGGCGGACGCTGGTGTAGGGCGGCGGCTGAACTTCGTTCCCGATTGGGTCGGGCACGAGCGGGACTCCCGTGCCCTCACCAAAGTATTCACTCAAGAATGGGACCCCAAGTACGCACGATGGGTCTCGCCGAGAAAGGGGTCCACGGGGAGCACGACGCCCACCCGTCGCCCTCGGTCCGTACCGCTCGGCCGCCGCGGCTCGGGCGGCCGGCTCGAGGCCAAGGGGCACGGTCTGGCGTGCCCATGGCCGATTCCCGTAGAATGCTGGCAGGACCACACTCACTCCGGGAATCCCGAGGGGCTCCGATGACCGAGATCGGCAAGCGCAACCTCGTCGCGCAGTGGGCCTTCGACACGCGCCCGGTGCTGCTTCGCTTCCACCTGTGGCTGGAGGACGTGGAGGTCGAGCGGGCTCAGGCCGAGCCCGTCTCCGCCTTCACCTTCACC
>MGBT01000026.1 GCA_001788395.1 Candidatus Rokubacteria bacterium GWA2_70_23 | reverse complement strand
AAGCGGCTCGGGCTGGAAATACGCCGCCAGCATCCGGTCGAGGCGATCAGGATCCATTGCCGTCCTCCTCGCCAACCCTCTGGCCCTCAGAGCTGGGCGCCGGACTTGGCCCAGTCGTCCAGGAATTTCTTGAGTCCGATGTCCGTGAGGGGATGCTTGATCAGCATGTCGAGCACGTTGAAGGGCATGGTCGCCACGTGCGCCCCCGCCTTGGCGGCGTCGACCACGTGCAGCGGATTGCGGATGGAGGCCGCCAGCACCTGGGTCGTGAAGCCGTAGTTGCGGTAGATCAAGCAGATGTCCCGGATCAGGTCCATGCCCACCGCGCTGATGTCGTCGAGACGCCCGAGAAACGGGCTGATGTAGGTGGCCCCGGCCTTGGCGGACAGGAGCGCCTGGCTGGCGGAGAAGCAGAGCGTCTGGTTGACGCGGATGCCCTCGCCGCCGAGACGCCTCACCGCCTTGAGGCCGTCCCGCGTCAGCGGGCACTTGACGACCACGTTGGGCGCCACCTGGGCCAGCTCCTTGCCCTCCTTGACCATGCCCTCGACGTCGGTCGCCACGACTTCCAGGCTCACGTCGCCGGAGACGATTGAGCAGATCTCCTCGACGAGCGGCCGGAACGGCCGTTTCTCCTTCGCGATGAGCGAGGGGTTCGTGGTGCAGCCGTCCACCAGCCCCATGGCCACGCCCTCGCGCAGCTCGCTCACATTGGCGGTATCCAGGAAAATCTTCATGCGCTCCTCCCGTGGCGCGCCTCGCCGCGGCAGGGCATCAGGCGCGCTCGACTCGAACCGTGGTCCCAGAGTCGTCCTGTCATGGGCCGGCGTCAGTGTAGCCTCGCGGGGTGGACCCAGGCAAGCCGCGTCAGCCTCCGAGCCGGGCGCGGTAGGCGGCGAGCCTGGCATCGAGGGCGCCCTGGTCGGGGAGCGTGGTCGCGCCGAGCCCCTCTACCGAGGCCGCGGCCGCGCATGCCGCAGCGGCCGCCGCCTCCCACGGGTCGGCCCAGCGGTGGTACTCGACGAGCAGCACCGCGGCGAAGACGTCTCCCGCTCCGGTCGCATCGCGCTCCACGGCAGGGTCCGGCGCGACGTCGTACGCCTCACCGTTGACGAAGAGCGTGCCGCCCCGCGCGCCGCGGGTGACGGCGGCCACCGGCACCCGCTGGAACCATTCGAGCGCCGCCCCGCCGAAAGGCGCCACGTCCTCCTCGCTCACCACCAGCAGCTGGGTATGGGGCAGCACGAGGGTGGCATCCTCCCAGAGCCGCGGCGCGATGGTGCCCTCGGGTTCACGCTCGCGCATCCATCCCTGCGGCAGGACGCCGAGTGAGCCGTCGGCAAAGCAGGCGGCCAGGAGCGGGTCGACCTCGCCCGCCACTGGGCAGAGCAGCGCCAGGGGGGCCTGACGCCACGGAGCGGGCAAGTCGTCGGCATCCAGATCGCCCGCGCGCGCAACCAGACGAAGCACTCGACCCGCCGGCGACCGGGAGTGCTCGAAGATCGTGGTTCGCGCAGCGTCCACCTTCACGACGGCCACGTCGTCGGGGAAAGCGGCCTCGGGAAAGTCCGGGCCGCAGGAGGTCACGAGCCCGACCCGGAGGCCGAGCCGGTGGGCCGCCAGCGCGGCGTAGTAGGCGGCGCCCCCCGGGCGGATGGCCCCGGCGATTCGGTCGAGCGTCACGTGGCCGACCGTGACGAAGTCCGGAACCGAGCCGTTCAGCGCGTCACCGCAGCAGGGCGTCGAGCTGGCCAGGGACTTCCCTGCCCGCCGCGTCGGTGGCGGCGGAGTTCTGCCCCGCCGTGGCCCCCTTCCGCAGGCCTCCCGCCAGCTCCTCCGTGGGCAGCAAGGGCCCGAGGATACCGGTCCCTCGCGGCCGGCAGGTGGCCGCGTTGCCGAGTTTCGGCAGGTCGACCACCTCGCGGCCGACACGGTCGGAGCTGTGATGGGCGTCGGGGACGCGGCGACCCAGGGCGAGGCCGGCCAGCCCGAGCTGGGCAATCCCGCGGCTGGCGCCCCGCATCGCTACAGAGCCAGCTGCTTGGCGATGATCTCCTTCATGATCTCGGAGGTGCCGCCGCCGATGGTCAGGAGCCGGATGTCCCGGAAGAAGCGCTCGATGGAGTATTCCCGCATGTAGCCGTAGCCGCCGTGGAGCTGGACGCAGTCGTAGGCGATCTTCTGGGCGATGTCGCCGCAGAAGAGCTTCACCATCGAGATCTCCTTGACCGATTCCTCGCGGTTCTGGAACTTGAGGCACGCTGCGTAGGTGAGGCACCGGGCCGCCTCGAGGAGCGTCGCCATGTCGGCGATCTTGTGTCGCACCACCTGCTTCTTCGAGAGCGGCTCGGCGAAGGCCTGCCGCTGCTGGACGTAGGCGATGGTGTCCTCCAGCGCCCGCTCGCAGCCGGCGACGGTGTGGATGCCCGCCACCAGCCGCTCCCGCTGGAAGATACGCATCACCTCGTAGAAGCCCTCCCCTTCCTGCCCCAGGAGGTTCTCGGCCGGCACCCGCATGTCCTGGAACGCCAGCTCGGCCGTGTCCGAGGCGCGATTGCCCATCTTGTCGAGCTTGCGGCTCACGCTGAAGCCGGGCGTGTCGCGCTCCACGAGGAACATGGAGATGCCCTGGTGGCGGCGGCCCTCGCCGGCGCTTCCGAGGCGGGCGGCGACGAAGTGGAGGTCCGCCATCACCCCGTTGGTGATGAACATCTTGGAGCCGTTGATGATGTAGTGGTCCCCGTCGCGGACCGCCCGCGTCTTGATGGCGGCCACATCCGATCCCCCGCCCGGCTCGGTCACGGCGATGGCGGTCAGCGCCTCACCCCGGCAGATGGCCGGCAGGTACTTCTCCTTCAGCGCCTCCGAGCCGGCCCAGTAGAGATGGGGCGAGGCCATGTCGGTATGGACGCCCACCGCCATGGCGAGCGAGGCGAGACGCGACCGTGCCATCTCCTCGCAGAGGACCACGGTGGTGAGGAAGTCCGCCCCGCCGCCGCCGTACTTCTCGTCGTACTCGACGCCGAGGAAGCCCAGCTGGCCCATGCGGGGCCAGATGCTCTTGGGGATCTGCCCGGCCTCCTCCCACTCCTCGATGTGGGGCGCCACCTCCTTCTCGACGAAGCTGCGCACCGTCTGCCTGAACATCTCGTGCTGGTCGTTGAAGATCTTCACGCTCAGTCCCATTTCCTCTGGTCGTCGACCTTCTTGGCGCCCTCCGGGATGGCGCCGGCCGGCACCACCTCGACCCGTACCCGGAGCTTCATCACGTCGCGTGTCGCGCCCGCCAGCGCCGCGGTGGCCGCGGCGGTGTCGGCGCCGGCGGGGAGCTCCACCCGCAGGGTCAGCTCGTCCTCGTGACCGGCGCGCGTGACCACGGCCTGCGCCCGGCTCGCCGTGATCCCCGCGCGCGCCACCGTCTCGTCCACCTGGCGCGGGTGGATGAACATGCCGCGCACCTTGGTCACCTCGTCGGCCCGCCCGCGCCAGCCGAGCATGCGCGCCGAGGTGCGGCCGCACGGGCACGGGCTTCCGTCCACCACGGTGAGATCCCCCGTGCCGAACCGGATCATGGGGTAGGTCTCGTGGCGGACGGTGGCCACCATCTCGCCCAGCTGCCCGTCGGCCAGCGGCTCGCCGCTCTGCGGATCGCACACCTGGAGCACGACGTCCTCCACCAGGTGCATGCCGCGGGCCTCGCCGCACTCGTAGGCGATCATGCCAAGGTCGGCCGTGCCGAAGCCCTGCCGGGCGATGATCCCGTACTCCTCCTGGAAGGTCCGGCGCATGGACTCCGGAAAGGGCTCGGCCCCCACCTGCGCCACCTGGATCGGCAGCCGGCCGCCGCCCATCTCGGCCGCGCGCTTGAGGATCGTCATGAGGAAGGACGGCGTGCCCACGTAGCCCGTCGCGCCCAGCGTCCTCGCCATGAGCACCTGGGTGTCGGTGTTGCCCACGCCCGTCGGCACCACGGTGCAGCCGATGAGCGCCAGCGCCTCGTCGATCAGGTGCGCGGCCGGGGTCAGGTGGTAGGCGTAGGTGTTCAGCACGATGTCGCCCCGGCGGAAGCCGCCGGCGTACATCCCCGTCTCGGCGTGAAAGCCGCCGAACTCGGGGCCCAGGGGCTCGAGGATCGGCCCGGGCGAAACGAAGATGCGGCGGATCTTGTCCATGGGCACCGTGCAGAAGCCCCCGAAGGGGGGATCGGCCTTCTGGAGATCGGGGAGGTTGTGCTTCTTCATCACCGGCAGCCGGGCCAGGTCCTCGACGCCGCGGATCGCTCCGGGGCCGAGCCCCGCCGCCTCCATCCGGCGCCTCACGCCCGGGGCCTTGTCCCAGGCGTGCCGGACCAGGGCCCGCACCCAGGCGTCCTGGTAGCGCCGCCGCGCCACCTCGCTCATGGTCTCCTTCTCGCGATCCCAGTAGCCCGCCCGACGGTCCACGCTCATGACAGCCACCGCTTCCTCCGCTTGTAGTGCTTGACGTCGCGGTACGACTTCCGCGCGCCCACCTCCGTGAGCCCCAGATAGAACTCCTTGATGTCGGCGTTCTCCTTGAGGGCGTCGGCCGTGCCGTCGAGCACGATGCGTCCGTTCTCCATCACGTAGCCATGGTCGGCGATGGCGAGCGCCAGGGTTGCGTTCTGCTCGACCAGGAGCACCGTGAGTCGCTCCTCCCGGTTCAGGCGCTGCACGATCTCGAAGATCTCCTCCACCAGCATGGGCGCGAGCCCCAGCGACGGCTCGTCCAGGAGCATGACCCGGGGGTGGGACATGAGCGCCCGGCCGATGACCAGCATCTGCTGCTCGCCGCCCGACAGGTACCCCGCCTGCACCGTCCGGCGCTCCTTGAGCGGCGGGAAGTACGCGTAGACGCGCTCGATCCCTTCCTGCACCCGCTGCCGGGAGGTCTGGATGTGGGCACCCGCGATCAGGTTCTCCTCGGTCGTCAGGTGCTCGAACACCCGCCGCCCCTCGAAGATCTGGACGATCCCGCGCTTGACAATCTCGTGGGGGGGGCGCCCGTCGATGCGCTCGCCGGAAAACTCCACCGAGCCCTTGGTCACCTCGCCGCGCTCGGACCGGAGCAAGCCCGAGATGGCCTTGAGCGTCGTCGTCTTGCCGGCCCCGTTGGCGCCGAGCAGGGTGGTGATGCCGCCCTCCCGGACGGTGACCGACACGCCCTTGAGGACGAGGATCACCCCGTCGTAGATCACCTCGATGTTGTTCAGTGCCAGCATATGTGATCGCACGTGGCCCGGCGGCCGCGGGTCGGAGGAGCCTCGGTCCCGCGGCGCCGGGCCATCGAGCTATTTCGCTGCCTTGATGTGTTTGGCCAGTACTTCCGGGTACGCCTTGAACCACTCGGTGGCCTTCACGAACTTCCCGCCCTTGGCCTGGAAGATCTGCACCCAGCCGCCCCCCTCGTGGTCGGTGGCCGTGATCTCGAGCGGCGGGACCAGGCCGCCCAGGGTGAAGCCCTTGATCTTCTCGAAGCCGGCCTTGACGTCGACCCCGGTGATCTTCCCGTCCGGCCTGGCCTTGAGCGCGTTGCGGACGGCCTCGACGTGCACCGCCGCGATCAGCACGCCGCGGTTGTAGAACACCGTGGAGGCCATCTCCTTCGGCGGCTCCTTGCCCTGCTTCTTGTACATCTCGCGGATCTCGTTCAGCACCGGGTAGTCCGAGCCGACGCCGGCGAACTGGATGGCGTTGTAGCCCTCGGCAGCGCCGAAGCCGCCGGCCGCTTCGATATCGGCCTCGGAGGCGCCCCAGACGAGCCCGACCACCTTGCGCAGCGGGTACCCCACCCGCTTCAGCTCCTTGATGGAGACGGACGGCGACCGCCCGAACAGGTGGGTGATCACGAAGTCGGCCCGGAACCGCTGGGAGATGTCGAGCGTCTGCGCCCCCATCTCGACGCCCGGCGGCGGCACGGCGAAGGTCTGAAGCGTGAAGCCCTCGATGCCCGCCAGGTCCTCGATGATCGGCAGGGGCTCGCGTCCCGCCGGGTTGTCGAAAAACAGGTACGCGACCTTCTTGCCCTTGAGGCTGCCGCCGAGCTGGTCCTTGGCGAACTTCACCGCCGCCGTCATCTGCGACCAGTACGTGGCCGCGATGGGGAAGACGTACGGGTACTTGGCGCCGTCGGCAGCCGCGGCGGTGCCGAAGCCCGGGGAGGTCCCCGGGATCCGGTCTTCCGTGAGCTTGGCCGTCAGCGCCTGGGTGTGCGGCGTGCCGTAGAGGCTGATGAGCACGGCGCCCTCCTTCTTGTGGCGCTCGTACGCCTCCATTCCCTGCGGCACCTTGTACTCGTGGTCGATCTCGATGGCCTTGATCTTGTGGCCCTCGACGCCCCCCTTGGAGTTCACGAGGGCGATGTAGTCGTGGTAGCCGGGGCAGAGGTGAACGCCGACCGTCTGGGTTGCGCCCGTCCGGTCGCACTGGAGGCCGAGGACGATGTCGTGGGTCGCCCAGGCCGGCTGGATCGCCCCGAGCGTCGCGCCGAAGGCGACGGCCAGTCCGATCAGGATCGCGAGGCACTTTCTCATGGGTCCTCTCCTTTCATCGCGCACGCTCAGTACGCGAAAGGCCAGACGCGGAAGTAGCTGCGGATGTTTCGCCACAGCCGGTTGAGCCCCTCTGGCTCAACGACGAGGAAGAAGATGATCAGCATCCCGAACAGGATGAGCCGCAGGTTCGGGATGATGTTGCGTACCGCCGCCTCGGAGAAGAGGAGCCCGCCGAAGGCCTCCATCGCAAAGCGGATGAGGATCGGCAGCAGCGTCACGAAGATGGCGCCGAAGACGGAGCCCAGCACCGAGCCGAGCCCCCCGATGATGATCATCGCCAGGTAGTCGATGGACGTGGTGATCTGGTACTGCTCGTAGTTGGCGATGCCGAGGTAGTAGGTGTAGAGCACCCCGGTCACGCCGGCGTAGAAGGACGAGATGGCGAAGGCCAGGAGCTTGTAGCGGAAGATGTTGATGCCGATGATCTCGGCGGCGATGTCGTGGTCGCGAATGGCGATGAACGCGCGCCCGATCCGGCTCCGCACGAGGTTCAGGGTGGCCACCAGCGCCAGGACGACGAAGATCAGCAGGAAGAAGTACATCTGGCGCTGGGAGGCGATCTTGTAGCCGAACAGCTCCGGGCGCGGGACCTCGATGGAGGCCTGGACGCCGCCGCTGATGAAGGTCACGTGATTGATGGTCCACTCGATGATGAGCTGCCCGGCGAGCGTCGCGATCGCGAGGTAGAGCCCCTTGATGCGGAGCGAGGGAATCCCGACCACCGCCCCCACCGCCGCGGCCATGAGCCCGCCCAGCGGCAGCGACAGCCAGAAGGGGAAGCCGAGCCGCACGGCGAAGTTGGCGGCGGTGTAGGCGCCCACCGACATGAAGGCCCCGTGGCCGATGGAGATCTGGCCCGTGTAGCCGACCAGGATGTTGAGCCCCAGCGCGCCGACGGTCGCGATGGAGACGATGTTGACGATGGAGAGCCAGTACTCGTGGACGCTCAGCGGAAGGACCAGGAACATGAAGGCCGCGATGGCCGCCACCGTCCACCGCGCGATGGGCAGCGGGTAGAGGGCCATGTCGGCCTCGTAGGTCGTCTTGAGGATCCCCGACTCCCGGTGGATCACGCCCCTCCCTCCAGTCCCCAGAGGCCGATCAAAAGGGTCCAGATGCGAGGCGGCGAGGGATGCGACGACCGAGGCGTACTCCCTGTACGCCGCAGGGAGGCGCGACCAGCGCCGTACCTCCGCAGATGGGCCCTTTTCATTGGCCTCACACCCTCTCGATGGTCGGCTTGCCGAAAATGCCATACGGCCGGACCATCAGCGCGATGATCATCAGCAGGTAGGGCGCGAAGTCCTTGGTCCCGCCGCCCACGTGGGGATCGATGTAGCCGGCCGCCACGTTCTCCACGAGCCCCACGATGAGCCCGCCGAGGATGGCCCCGGGAATGGAGTCGAGACCGCCGAGGATCACCACCGGAAAGACCTTGAAGCCCACCAGCGCCAGATGCACGTCCACCCCGAGAAGACTCCCCCAGACGATCCCCCCGAGGGCCGACACGACGCCGGCCATGGCCCAGGCCAGGCCGAAGTAGCGCTCGACGTTGATGCCCATGGCCATGGCCACCTGCTGGTTGTCGGCCACCGCCCGCATGGCGATGCCCTTGCGGCTCTTGAGGAAGAACCAGCCGAAGGCGGCCAGGAAGAGCAGGCTGACCACCGCGCCGAGGATCTGGATGGGCGGCACGAACAGCGGCCCCCAGACGATCGGCTCGTCGCTGATCGGCAGCGGGAGCGGCCGCGTCTCCGCCCCCCACACCAACGGCCCGAACCCGCGGAGCACGGCGGAGAGCCCGATGGTCGCCATGATCACCGCCACCACCGGCCGGCCGATGAGCGGGCGCAGCACCACGCGCTCGAGTCCGAAGCCGAAGCCGATCATGGCGGCCAGCCCGACCCCCACCGCGAGCCACAGCGGGGCCCCGTACAGGCCGAGGGCCACAGCCACCAGGAAGCCCGCGATCATGACGAACTCGCCCTGGGCGAAGTTGATGGCATCGGTGGCCTTGTAGACCAGCACGAACCCCAGCGCGATCAGGGAGTACATCAGGCCGATCAGGATGCCGTTGGACATGAGCAGGCCAAAGAAGTACCAGTCAAACATGGGCCGGCCCCCTCGCCGCGACGTCCTCGATCCTGGCGCGCGACTGGATGATCGCCTGGCGGCCGTCCTCGTAGGTGATGGTGGTCGCCATCTCCACCTCGTCCAGCCCGCCGTAGAAGGCGTCGATGACCGCGGCGTACTTCTCGGCCACGTGGCGCCGACGTACCTTCCGGGTGCGGGTCATCTCGGCGTCGTCCGCCTCCAGATCCTTGGTGAGGAGCAGGAAGCGCCGCACCTTCGCCGCCTCCGGTAGGGTCGCGTTGCACTTGACGATCTCCTCCCGGATCAGCTCGCGCGCCTCGGCCTTCTGGGAGAGATCCATGTAGGAGGTGTAAGGCAGCCCGCGCCGCTCGGCCCAGTTGCCCACCGTGCTGAGGTCGATGGCGACCATGGCGGCGACGAAGGGCCGGTCGTGGCCGAAGGCCACGGCCTCGCGGATGAAGGGGCTGAACTTCAGCTTGTTCTCGATGAATTGCGGCGCGAAGGGCGTGCCGTCGGCGAGGGCGCCCACGTCCTTCGCCCTGTCGATGATCACCAGGTGGCCGCGCGGATCGAGGAAACCCGCGTCGCCAGTGTGGAACCAGCCCTCGGCGTCCAGCACCTCGCGCGTGGCCTCCTCGCCCTTGAAGTAGCCCTTGAAGACCCCGGCCCCGCGGATCAGGACCTCGCCGCGCTCGGCGATCCTGATCTCGATCCCGGGGTACGGGCGCCCGGCCGTCGTCGGGTCCGCCTCCGCGTCCGGCTGCTGAGAGACGAATCCCGTCACCTCGGTGATGCCGTACACCTGTTTGAGGTTGACCCCGATGGAGCGGAAGAAGCGGTACGTGTCGGGCCCGAGCGGGGCCCC
>MGBT01000025.1:13034-13970 GCA_001788395.1 Candidatus Rokubacteria bacterium GWA2_70_23 | reverse complement strand
GCGGCCGACGGTGAGGACATCGCTCCCCAGCCGGTTGCCGACCACCCGGCGCATCACCGCCTCGGCGATGTCGCGGATCGTCTGCCGCGTGTCGCGGACCCGGAAGAGGAAGAGGATCGGGTCCTCGATCCGGTACTGGACGATCCACTGGACGTCGATCACGTTCAGGTCCCCGGTCAGCATGAGGGACACGTCCTTGAAGACCTTGTTATCCGCGTATTGCGTTCGCTGGCCGGCAGCCGTGGCGGCCGTCCGGAACCCGAATTCTTCCTTGAGGACCCGGGCCGTGGGAACCAGGCGGACCGTCTCGACCCCGTACGGGGCCTTGAAGTGCAGGCCCGGCCCTACCGTCCGGACCACCGCCCCGAACCGCTGGACCACGCCCGTCTCCTCGGGCTGCACCGTGAACCAGCTCGACCAGAACAGGATGACAATCACCAGGACGGCCAGAGCGGTCAGGAACCCGCGCGGCCGGAAACTCCTTAGCTGCTGCCGCGCGCGATCAGCTGCGGCCCTCAGGTCATCGGCCCAATCATTGCCGCGGCCCGGCCCTCGCCATTGGTCGTTCATCACACCCCTCCTTGCCCTATGATGTCGAGCACTTCCTCCCCGGCCATCGTGTCAACGCCGCGATCACACCGCCCGATCACTGCACCCCGCGTGGCTGTTCGTCAGGATGTAGCCGCGCCGGTCGACGATGATCCCCGACCCGAGCCCACAGCTCGTCACCGGCTCACCCCCCTCGTTCTGCTCGATCTCACGCGTCGTGATGCTCACGACCGCGGGCAGGATGCGCGCCATGACCGCCGGAACAACGCCGGCCGGCCTTCGACGTGAGTCCGGGCCTCGCCGCGGCCTCCCGGCGCGCCCACGAGGGCGACCGCCACCGCACCGAGCAAGACCGCGCGGTACCTCCACGAATTCTTCGACATGCCT
>MGBT01000025.1:0-12939 GCA_001788395.1 Candidatus Rokubacteria bacterium GWA2_70_23 | reverse complement strand
GGGCGACATAGGGCAGGGTCACGAAGAAGCTCACGAGGAAGAACCCGGAGCACATGTCCGGCGACATGCCGGCATGATGGGCGCCGGTGCTGGCGACCTGGAAGAGGCAGAGGCTCAGGGCCAGGGCAACAAGGACCATGGCGATCGGAACTGAACGCCCTGCCCAACTCGTCATCGAGGATCGTCTGGTCATATCAAGTTCCGGCGTAGCCTCCAGCAATCAACATACCATACATGTCCCACCGGCACCTCCGGCTCGGGCCAGCGGGGAAAGACGTCCTGGAAGAGCCGGCGGCTCACCGCGCCGTGCAGGCCACTCACGCCGTTGACCGCGCCGCGGCCCCGTGTCGCCAGTTACGCCGTGGTGCTGTCGTTCACTCAGCCCCCGCCCACGCGCCCGTGCCACGATGCCCTTGGAGGCATCGCGGTGCGTTGCCTGCGCGCAGCAGTGCCGGCCGATCGACGTGCGGTTCATGCCCTACTCCACGATGACCTTGCCGCGGAACATTCCCATCTGGCAGGCGAACTCGTACTCGCCGGGCTCCTTGGGGAGGAACTCCACGGGGACGGTTTTCCCCTCCGGCAGGCTCGCGCTCTTGTCGAAGGCGGGCAGCAGCACCATCTCCGAGCACGAGGCCGATTCCTGGCGAACGAAGTTCAGCCGGACCGGCGTGCCGGCCTCCACCACGATCACGTCGGGGGTGTAGCCCCCCTTCACCAGTACCATCTGCTCCTGGTAGCCGCCGCTCGTGAGCGCCGCCTTCACGCCTTTCGCTTTCACGAGCCAGAAAAACCAGACGATGAAGCCGATCAGCCCGAGGCCCACCACGTCCACCACGATCTTGTCCCAGGTCATGGGCCGGTCCCTCCCGACGCGGTGCGCGGCTTCCACCGCTTGAGCCGATTGGCGTTCATGATCACGGTCACCGAGCTGAAGGACATGGCAACCGCCGCCAGCAGCGGGGACAGCAGGATGCCGAAGAACGGATAGAGCACCCCGAGGGCGATGGGCAGGCCGAGCACGTTGTAGATGAAGGCCCCGATGAGGTTCTGGTAGACGTTCCGCATCGTGGCCCGGCTGATCTGGATCGCCAGGACCACGCCCCGGAGGCTCCCCTTGATCAGCGTGATGTCCGAGGCGGCGATCGCCACGTCCGTGCCCGTGCCGATCGCGAACCCCACGTCGGCCTGGGCCAGGGCCGGGGCGTCGTTGATCCCGTCCCCGACCATGGCAACTTGCTTTCCCTCCAGCTGGAGCTTCTGGACGTTGAAGGCCTTGTCCTGCGGCAGCACCTCCGCCAGCACGCGCTCGAGTCCCACCTGGCGGGCAATGGCCTTCGCGGTCCGCTCGTTGTCGCCCGTGATCATGACCACCTCCAGCCCCATCCCCCGCAGAGCCCGGATTGCCTCCTTCGAATCCTCCTTCACCGTGTCGGCCACGGCAACGATCCCGGCCGGCTTGCCATCGATCGCCACGAACATCGGGGTCTTCCCGCCATCGGCGAGCTCGAGGGCCCTGGCGTCGAGGCCGTCGAGGGGAATCTTCCGGTCGCGCATGAACTTGAGATTGCCCAGGAGCAGCGCGCGGCCCTCGATCCGCGCCTCGATCCCGTGGCCGGGGATCGCGTTGAAGCCCGCCGCGTCCGGGAGGGTGAGGCCGCGGCCCTTGGCGCCCTCCACGATGGCCGCCGCCAGCGGATGCTCGGAGGACTTCTCGACCCCCCCGGCCAGGCGCAGCAGGGTGGTCTCGTCGAACCCGCCGCTGGCGACCACATCGGTGAGGACAGGCTTGCCGTGGGTGATGGTGCCGGTCTTGTCCAGGATGATGGTCTGAAGCTTCTGGGCGGTCTGCAGAGACTCCCCGCCCCGGATCAGGATCCCGTTGAGCGCCCCGAGCCCGACCCCCGTCGTCAGCGACATCGGCGTGGCCATCCCGAGGGCGCAGGGGCAGGCGATGATCAGCGTCGTCACCGCGACGATCAGGGCGAAGACGACCGCGGGCGGCGGCCCGAACGTGTACCACGTCATGAACCCCAGGATCGCCAGGATCGCCACCGAGGGGGTGAAGTAGCCGGAGACGGCATCCACGATCCGCTGGACGGGGACCTTCGACCCCTGGGCGTCCCGGACCATCCGGATGATGTTGGCCAGGGCCGTGTCCTTGCCCACCTTCGTCGCCCGGAACTTGAAGGCGCCGGTCTTGTTGAGCGTCGCCCCGATGACCTCCTCGCCCACCTTTTTCTCGACGGGCAGGGATTCGCCGGTCACCATGGATTCGTCGACCGCCGACGAGCCCTCGACGATCGCCCCGTCCACGGGGATCTTCTCCCCGGGGCGGACCACCACGATGTCGCCCACCAGCACCTCCTCCACGGAAATATCGATTTCGTTCCCGTCCCGCAGCACCCGGGCGGTCTTGGCCTGCAGCCCGATCAGCTTCTTGATGGCCTCCGACGTCCGCCCCTTGGCCCGGAGCTCCATCGCGAGCCCCAGATCCACGAGCGCGATCACGACCACGGTCACGTCGTAGTAGACGTCGGTGAGCTCCGACGAGGGAAAGATCTGCGGGAACAGGAGCGCGATGGTCGAGTAGATCCACGCGACCCCCGTGCCGAGGGCAATCAGCGTGTGCATGTTCGCGGACCGATGCCTGAGCCCCTGCCAGGCGCCCGTGAAGAAGTGGTTCCCGCTGTACAGGATCACGGCGAGCGAGCCGACCCCCATGCCGGCCCACACGTACCAGAGGCGCTGGCTCTCCCGCGGAAACCAGTCCCGGAGTCCGGGGAAGAGCCACGGGTAGCTCATGATCATCGTGAAGGTCCCGACGGCCGCCCCGAACCACCACTTCCGCATGAGGCTCCCGTACTCCGCCTCGCGGGCCTCGGCCTCGCGATCCGCCGCCTCGGGGCTCGCCGGCGGGGGGCTCTCCGCCACCTCGTATCCAGCCGAGCCAACCGCGGCTTTGACCGCGCCGAGATCGGCGACGCTGGGAAGGTACTCCACGTCCGCCTCCTCCGTCCCCATGCTCACGCTGGCCTTCAACACGCCGGGAGTGCCGAGCAACGCCTTCTCGATCTTGGTGACGCAGGAGGCGCAGGTGATCCCCCGAATGGTGAATCGCGCCCTGGCCGTGTCGGACCGATACCCGGCGGCCTTGACGGCCTCGCGGAGCGCCGGCAGACCCGTCTGGTCCGGATCGTATTCCACCACGGCCCGCCCCTCCACGAGGTTGACGGTGGCCGCCGTCACCCCCGGCACCGCCTGGAGGGCGCGCTCGACCGCCTGGACGCAGTTGTGGCACGTGAGGCCGGCCACGGGCAGCCCCACCCGTCGAGCCCCGGACGTGCCAGCCCGAACGCCCGTGGTCGCCGAAGGAGCGCTTCTCGCGATCTCCGTAGATCCCATTGGCTGTCCTCCCTCAGTCAATCGTGACGCGATCCCGGTAGGCGGGCACGATGGCCTCCCACCCGAGCGCTCCCCTGATCTTCCCGGCCAGCGCTTCCGCCGGACCCGCGTCGCCGTGCACCACGAACGCGCGCGCCGGCCGCCGAGCCGCCGTGCCGAGCCAGCGCAGGAGGCCGTCCGCGTCGGCGTGGGCGGAGAGCCCGTGAACCGTCTCGACGTGGGCCCGCACCGGGACCTCCCCCCCGAAGATCCGCACCGCCTTCGCCCCCTCCTGGAGGCTTCGCCCGCGGGTGCCGATGGCCTGGTAGCCGACCAGCAGCACCGTCGTGCGTGGATCGGGGAGGCGCTGCCGCAGGTGGTGGAGGACGCGGCCTCCGGTGACCATCCCGCTGGCCGAGATGATGAGGACCGGCCCCTTGACCTCGTTGATCGCGCGGGACTCGTCCGGGCTCCGAGCCAGCCGGAACTCCCCGCAGTGCAGGGGGCAGTTCCGGGTCATCGTCATGGTCCGCATGTCCCCCTCGAAGTCCTCAGGGTGGGCGCAGTAGATCTCCGTGGCCTCGATCGCCATGGGGCTGTCCACGTACGCGGGGAGCCGCGGGAGCCGCCCGGCCTTCTCCAGCCCGCTCAGGTGGTACATCAGCTCCTGCGTCCGGCCGATCGCGAAGGCGGGGACGATGATCGCCCCGCCCCGCGCGATCGCCCCTGCGATCACCCGCTCGAGCTGCTGCGGGATGGGGTCGGGGTCGTGACGTCGGTCCCCATAGGTGGATTCCACCACCACATAGTCCGCGTCTTCGATCGGCATCGGGTCGGGCAGCATCGGCGCGCCGTAGCGCCCGAGATCGCCGGAGAAGACGACACGCCGGCGGTCACCCCCCGTTCCGATCTCCACCGTCACCGTCGCCGACCCCAGGATGTGCCCCGCCCGCTTGAACGTGACGCCGAGGCCCGGCGCCAGATCCAGTCGCTCGCGGTACGCGATCCCCTTCACGAGACCGGCGGCTTCGACGCCTTCCTCCGCGGTGTAGAGGGGACGCGCTGGTCTGTGTTTCGAGGTTCCCCGCTTGTTGTGATAGGCGGCCTCTTCCTCCTGGAGATGCCCCGAGTCAGGAAGCAGAATCTTCAGGAGGTCGGCCGTCGCTCGGGTCGCGTAGATCTGACCCTTGAACCCGTCCTTGACGAGACGAGGCAGATACCCGGTGTGGTCGATGTGTCCATGCGTGAGGACGACCCAGTCGATGGACGCGGGGTCGACCGGGAGCCGCTCCCAGTTGCGAAGCCGGAGCGCCTTCAGCCCCTGGTAGAGGCCGCAGTCCACCAGGAGCTTCCCCCCGTCGCTCTCCACCAGGAACTTCGACCCGGTGACCGTCCCCGCACCTCCGAGGAACTCGACCGTGGGGGCCATGGTCAGCCTTCT
Organism: Candidatus Rokubacteria bacterium GWA2_70_23; assembly: GCA_001788395.1. Classification (GTDB taxonomy): domain Bacteria; phylum Methylomirabilota; class Methylomirabilia; order Rokubacteriales; family CSP1-6; genus UBA12499. Next base: position 8,114 of record MGBT01000025.1, on the reverse strand, counting down.
TCCCGGGCGTCGCAGAAGCAGGACGGCTTCCGATAGTGGCTCGTCCGATAGTACTCGATCAGCCGATCGATGAGCAGGCTCGGGTCGTCGTCATAGAGCACGCAGGCACCCGTGTCCTTCTTGCAGACACGGATGATCTCTTCCACCATCCCCGTGATGCCACCGGTCCCCGTCAGGATGCCGATCAACCGCCCCTCGTCGTAGGCGATGGCCAGCTCGCCCAGAGTACCGCTTCGGCCCCCCGCGATGACGACGATGTCGCACGAACGGATGTTCGTGATCTCGCGCCCCATGAGGCCGCTGCCCGTGAAGATGAGCACGTCGAAGCCCTCGACGGGTGAGCGGTACTTCCCCTGGTGCTCGCCGACGGACAGGCCCGGGGAGATGCCGATGACGAGGCCGCCCTTGGCCTTGGCTCCCCGCACGGCCTCGTACGGCAGCCCGGGGCAGCCGCCGGTGATCAGGGTCGCGTCCCGCTCGGCGATCGTCTCGCCCAGGCGGTAGGCGCGCTGCTTGATCTCCTCGCTCAGGTCGCCGCCGCTCGCTCCCATCACGCCGATCGTCAGCTTCATGGGATTCGTCCCTCCGCGATCGCTCCGCGAGGCTCGATCAGTGCTGGCGGGCCCCAGTTGCGGAGCCCTTGTCTTTGTCGCGATCTGCGTCGCCCCCATGCCCCCCGTGGCCGCCGAAGTGCAGCAGGTGGCAACCCAGAAACAACACCAGGACGAGGATGAAAAAGCCGTAGCTGGCGAGAAACTCGCTCACTGATCGATCTCCCTTCGCGCGCCGACACGCAGACGAAACCCCTCTCCTCGCGCGGTCCGGCGCGGGTCACCGGTCTGCCTTCACCATTCGGGCCTCCGCCTCCCTGCCGGGCAGCGCTCATCGCTGGGGCGTCTCCGGGAGTTCCCCGAGCCTGACCTTCACGGCCATCTCTTGCCCGCCACGAAGCAAGGTCAGCACAACCTCGCTGCCCATGGGCGTCTTCGCCGTGAGTCGCGGAAGCTCGTCGGCCCGCCGCAGCGCCCGGCCCTGGAAGGCCACGATCACATCGCCGGTCCGCACGCCCGCGCGCGCGGCGGGCCCGCCCGGCGTAACCTCGCCGACCACGGCTCCGTCCCGCGTCGGCCGATTGAGTCTCCGCGCGAGGTCCGACGTGACCGGCGCGATCGCGAGGCCGAGCCATCCCCGGGAGACGCGCCCCTTGTCCTTGAGCTGGGGGAGCAGCTCCCTGACGAGGTTGATGGGGATCGCAAAGCCGATGCCCACCGACCCCCCGGATTGACTGAAGATGGCGCTGTTGATCCCGACGATCTCCCCCCGCGTGTTGAACAGGGGGCCTCCGGAGTTGCCGGGGTTGATCGCCGCGTCCGTCTGGATGAAGTCGTCGTAGGGGCCCGCCCCGATCACCCGGCCCTTCGCGCTCACGATGCCCGCCGTGACGGTCTGCTCCAGCCCGAAGGGATTCCCGATCGCGACCACCCACTCCCCGACCCGGAGGGCGTCGGAGTCGCCGAGGCGCGCCGTCGGGAACTGCCCCCGCTCCCGGAGCCGGAGCAGAGCCACGTCGGTCCGTGCGTCCCGTCCGACCACCTGCGCCTCGAGCTCGCGCTCGTCGGCCAGCCGCACCATGATCATCCGCGCGCCCTCGATCACGTGGTTATTGGTGAGGACGAACCCGGTCGGGTCGATGATCACGCCCGAGCCAAGGCTCTGCGTCGGCTCCTCCGGGATGCGCTCGCCGAAGTACCGCTCGAGAAATTCCCGGGAAGGCTCGACCCCGCCCTGACGCTGGCCGCGCAGGGTGCTGATGTTGACCACGGCGGCGCGGGCAGCGTTCACGACGCCGACGAACGAGTCCGGCCGCGCGGGGGTGACGACCGCGGAAATGGCCGGCGGAGGCGGGGGTGGCGCGGAGGCCGTGCCAAGCAGATTCTGGCCTCCGGCGTAGACCAGGTATCCGAGGACGGCGGCCAAGACGACTCCGCCGCCGACTTTCAGCGGCGCGCGTGTTCCGCGCCCCTGTCTGCGTCCTTCCATGGCACTCATCTCGTCTTCTCCTCCGCGAGCGGTAGAAGATGCATCAAAGCCGCTCACCGCTGGATGCCCGCGTCTCGTCCAGCAGCCGCCGCCACTCCCCCCGGCGCGGGAAGAACATGGGGACCCGCCGCCGGTACTCTCCGTACTCTTCCCTGAACCGCTCGAGCATCTCCCGCTCTTCCCGCCGAGCGAGGCGGACATACGCCCACACGATCACGGGGAACAGCACCACGGTCGGGATGGTCGGCCAGTGGATGAGCTGGCCGAAGAGCGCGACGAAGATCCCCGTGTACTGCGGGTGCCGGACGACCCTGTACAGCCGGCCCACCGCCAGACGCCCGTCCCGGCTCGCCTGGTAGACCTCCCGCCACCCCTCGATCAGCAAGAAGATGCCGAAGAACACGAAGGCATAGCCGATGACCATCTCGACCATCGCGGCGGCGTCCCCCCATCCGAACAGCGCGGCCCACAGGTGCCCGCTCTCGTGCAACCAGGGGATGTCCCAGCCGAGCAACCCGCTCAGGATGTAGATCGTGAGGGGAAAGCCGTACATCTCCGCGTAGAGCGCGATGATGAAGGCCTGGATGAGGCCTGCCCGTGTCCACTCCCGCCAGCTCCTGGGGGCAACGTAACGGTAGAGGAGCCACGACGCGATCACGATCATCAGCACCGTGAGCTCCCAGAACCCGATCCCGGTCGCGCGCTCCATGGGACCCTCCGCTCCTATCTCGCCCCGAGCCGCCGCCCCGGCGCTTCCACGGCTTCCGCACGAGGCCAGCTCACCCACATCACGCCGGCGGCGGTGGCGGCCACGCCGCCCAGACTTGGGGCGCTCAGGCGCTCCCGGTAGATCAACAGCGCCAATCCCAGGGCGAAGACGGGGGTGAAGAGGGTCAACGCGTTGAGCGGGATCAGCTCTCCGTCCCGCACCAGGTGATACCAGAGCCAGGAGGTCCCGGCAGAGCCGACCACGCCGAGAAACAAGAGGCCCGCGACGAACGTCCGCGTCCATGCTACCTCGGCTGGCTCCTCGACCACCAGCGCCCATCCCAGCAGCGGGAGGCCGCCCAGGACGTATTGCCAGGCGGTCGCCGTCAGCCCATCCACCCGGCAACCGATATGCTTCATCACGAGATTGCCCGCCGCGACCCCCCCGGCCGCCATCAGGCTGAACGCCGCCCCCTTCACGGTCACCAGGCCATCGCCGTCGCCGCTCAGGACCACGGCGATGCCGCTCAGACCGACAAGCAGCCCGAGCACCCTGCCCCGCGAAAGGACCTCGCCGAAGAAGAGCGCCGCAAACGGCGCCACCAGAAGCGCCTGGCTATTCGCGAGCACGCCAGGGATCGCGGCGCCAACAGCTCCCACGCTGAGGAACATCCCGGCCAATCCCAGCGTCGTATTGGTGAATCCCAGCGCTCCGATCCACGCCCAGCTCCCAGCAGGGGGTCGCAACTTCCCCTTGCTCGCCGCGACGACGAGCAAGGGGACCCCCGCCACCAGGGCCCGCAGCGCGGCATAGAGGAGCGGCGGCGCAGACCCCTGGCTCGCCTTGATGACGACGAAGCAGGCGCTCCAGATCAGGACAGTGATCAACCCGAGCGCCATGCGCTGGATCGGCGGACCGACTCCCCTGCCACGGGCCGACATCGCTAGGCCTCGTCCGCCCGGGCGAGGAGCTGCGTCAGCGCCTCCCGACCGACCACTTCCCTGTCGATCAGGAGCTTCGCCAGGCGCTCCAGCACGGGACGCTTCGCCGTGAGCGTCTCCCGCACGCGCGCGTGGGCGGCGGCGAGCATCTGCCGGATCTCGGCGTCGATCAGCTTGCCGGTCTCCTCGCTGTACTCCTTCTGGCCGCCCCCGGGGATCTGCAGGAACAGCGCCCGCCGCGGCTCCTCCAGCGTGGCGAGCCCCAGCGCTTCGCTCATCCCGTAGCGCGTGATCATGTGCCGCACCAGATCCGTCGCCCGCTGCAGATCGTCCTCCGCCCCCGTCGAGATGTCGCCGACGGCGATCTCCTCGGCCACGCGCCCGCCGAGCAGCACATCCAGCCGATCGAGGAGCTCGGCGCGCGTCATCAGGTAGCGATCCTCCGTCGGTTGCTGCTGTGTATACCCGAGGGCCGCGACACCCCGCGGGATGATCGAGATCTTGGCCACCCGGTCGGCGTGGGGCCGGAGCTCCGCGACCAGGGCATGCCCCGCCTCGTGGTGGGCGACGATGCCCTTCTCCCGGGGATTGATCACCCGGGACTTGCGCTCCAGCCCCGCGACCACCCGGTCGATGGCCTCGTCGAAGTCGGCCATCTCCACCGCGTCCTTCTCCACCCGCGCCGCCCCGAGCGCCGCCTCGTTGACGAGGTTGGCGAGGTCGGCCCCGACGAACCCCGGCGTCCGCGCGGCGACCTGCGAGAGGTCGAGGTCCGGGGCGAGCTTGACCCCCCGGACGTGCACCCGGAGGATCTTCTCCCGCCCCTTGAGGTCCGGACGGTCGATGACGACCTTGCGGTCGAAGCGGCCCGGCCGCAGCAGCGCCGGGTCGAGGATCTCGGGCCGGTTGGTGGCCCCCATGATGATGACGCCCTTCTGGCTGTCGAAGCCGTCCAGCTCGGCCAGGAGCTGGTTGAGCGTCTGCTCACGCTCGTCGTGGCCGCCCATGACGGGGCTGATGCCACGCGCCTTGCCGAGTGCGTCCAGCTCGTCGATGAAGACGATGCTCGGCGCCTTGGCCTGCGCCTGGGCGAAGAGATCCCGCACGCGGGCGGCGCCCACCCCCACGAACATCTCGACGAAGTCGGAGCCGCTCAGGCTGAAGAACGGCACCGCCGCCTCCCCGGCCACGGCCTTGGCGAGCAGCGTCTTCCCGGTGCCGGGCGCGCCGACGAGCAGCACCCCCTTGGGAATCTTTCCCCCGAGACGCTGATAGCGCGCGGGACGCTTGAGGAAGTCCACGATCTCCATCAGCTCTCCCCGCGCCTCGTCGATCCCGGCCACGTCGTCGAAGCTCACCCCCGTGCTCCGCTCCACGTACACCTTGGCGCGGCTCTTGCCGATGCTCATGAGCCCGCTCCGCGGGTTCATCCGGCGCACGAGGAACGCCCACAGCCCGAAGAAGATCAGCGTCGGCAGTACCCAGGACAGCAGGAGCGCGAACCAGGTGTTCTCCACCCGACCCGAGAAGCGCACCTTCGCGGCCTCGAGCTCGGGCACGAGGCCCGGATCATCCACCCGCGCCGTGACGAACCGGTGGGTCCCCTTGCCGTAACGCTTCAGCTCCTCGATCTTGTCCTTGGGCAGCATGCCCTCGAGGCCCTCCGGCGACAGCGTGCCCGTGATGGTCTGCCGGTCCAGGACGAGATCGGTCACTTTGCCCCGTTTCACCAGCGCCTTGAACTCGTTGTACGACAGGTTCTCCGTGTGTGGGGCGAAGAGAAAGGACTGGATCAGCAAGAGCCCCACGAACGCGAGGATGAAGTACCCGATCGAGAAGTGTTGCTGCTTGGGCTCCATGTCCTAGTCTCCAGGCGTCGCGGACACGGGCGCCGCGGGCAGGCAGGGATCCTGCGGGTGATCGACACGGCAGCACTTGCGGAGCACAACAACGGTCGCCAGCCCCCCGGCGAATGTCATGAGCCGCGAGTGCTCGCAGCTATGGTACGGACGCTCTGCCGCGGAGAGGAACCGACCTCGGAGCGTCCCCGCCGCCCAGTCTTCCAGAAGGCGGCTATAGAGGCGTTTCACGCCCCCCTCCGGTCGGCTCGAGAAGGCGTAGATAACGAACCCGTCGTCCGCGATCACGCGCAGGAGATCCTGGACGGCCTGGCGTGGATCGGCGAGGGTCTCCAGCGTCCAGGTGCACAGCGCCACATCGAAGGACTGATCCGGGTACGGGAGTTTCGTGATGTCCTCGACCTCCCAGCGGACCCGGCGATCCGCGATCCGCTTGCGGGCGGCGCGGAGCATGCCCTTGGACACATCGACGCCGACCACCCGCCCCGGGTTGGCGCGCTGGAGCAACAGGCGGACCGCCTCACCCGTCCCGGTGCCGGCATCGAGCACTGTCGCGCCCGGTTGCACGTGCCGCTCCAGGAGGTCGCCTACGGCCTGCCAGGCGGGCGCGGCCACCAGGCTCCGCCAGAGCGGCAGAGCCGCGTCGTACCGCCGCGCCAGCCGGTCGTAGTGCGCGGCCACATCCCGGGGCGCCGTGGAGCTCGGCCACAGGGAGCGCAGCAGGTCTCCGGCCGAAAATCCGCGCAGGTCGCGCCAGAGATCCGCATAGCTCGCCTCACCCCGGAGCACCTCGAAGTAGTGCTCGACGAAGGCGCGCCGGCGTCTCAGGATCTCGTATCCCGCGCGGGGGAACGCGTAGAGGAAGAAAGACAGGTTCCGCGCCGGCCGGAACTCGCGGTAGATCTCCCCGTCGACCAGCTCCGCGTAGCCGGCCAGGGTCGCCGGCTGCCGGGTCGCGAGTGCCTCGCCAATCGCCAGCGCCGCAAGTTGGCCGCTGCGGATGGCGTAGTAGATCCCCTCGCCAAGGAATGGATCGACCAGCGCCGCCGCGTCGCCGACGAGGAGGGTCCGCCGCCCCACGATCGCGTCCCGGCCTCCGGCGAAGACCGGGATGATGTATCCCCGGCGCTTCTCCTCCGTGATCACGTCCACGAGGTCTTGATCCACCAGGAACTCGTCATAGAGGGCGCGGGGGTTCCCGATCTTGTCGCGCAACCCGCCCACCCCGATGGAGAGGTGATCCCCTTTCGGAAAGACCCACCCGTACCCGAACGGGATGGCCCCGAACTCGATCCGGACCTCGTCGCGGGGCGTCGTCGACGCCTCGGCCGCGGTCGCCACCTCGGCCTCCACGCAGACCGCGACGCGCCGCCGCGGGGCCAATCCCACGGCGCGGGCCACGATCCCGTTAGCGCCGTCCGCGCCCACCAGGTACTGCGCCTCGTGCACGCCCCGGTCCGTGGTGACGTGCACGCCCTCCGCGCTCTCCGTGACATCGAGCACGCGCACCCCCTCGTGGACCTTGGCCCCGGCCTGCTGCGCCTGCTGCGTCAGGAAGTGGTCGAAGCGGTCACGCATCACCATGTACGCGACCGGCCGCTCGGATCTCACGTGAACTTCATCGAGCCCCTCGAAGGTGAACGTCGCGCCAGAGACCGTCCGCTCCACGACCGGCCGGAAATCGAGATCCAGGATCCGGTCGATCTTGAGCGACAGGCACCCGCCGCATGGCTTGTAGCGCGGGAGCGCCTTCTGCTCGAAAAGCGCGACCCGCAGGCCGCGGCGGGCGAGCTCGTAGGCGGCGGTCGCGCCGCCAGGCCCCGCCCCGACCACGATGACGTCGTGCTGCATTCCGGCGTCCTCCTCTACGCGGGCAAATCCGAGGCCTGGAGCCACGGCGGCCGGATCTGGACCCGGGTCAAGAGATCAAACACCCTGCGAGGCGTCCTGAGGTCGGACCAGGTCAGCGGCGGCAACTCGGACACCGCCAGAGCGGCCGGGCACGACTCGAGGATCGCGCGAGAGAAGTTCGCGCGGGGCATGAGGGCGTAGGCCTGATGGATGGCCCAGGCTTCCTCCTCTGTCCCGGCGAAGGGGGCGATCCGCGCGACCCGCTCGCTGACCTCGGGGAATTGCACCTGACCAGCTCGCAGCAGCGCCTGGGCCTTCGCCACCACCACTAGCGTGTTCCAGAGGCAGCCAGCGGCCAGGTAGGCGTTCGCGGCCTCAGGCGACGGTTTCTCCCAGAAGCACTCTGAAGAAGAACCAGGCGATTCCGAGTCCCACGGCCAGCCAGATCCAGTTCGTCGTGAGCCATTCCATGATCAGGTCCCCCTCTGGTGCTGTGATGTCCCACTTCCACATCCCGCCCCCATCATCTCGGCCATCTGCTGCATCATTCCCTGCATCTGCATCGCGGGCTCCTTGTCGAACGTGGCCTTGCACCCTGCAGAGCAGAAGGCGTCCCCACGTCAGGTATTACCGTGACACTCCGTCCCGGCCGGTTTACCGGCCGCCCGCGGGCCGCGCCGACTTCTTGAGATACTTGTAGTAGTCGCTCTCCGT
>MGBT01000024.1 GCA_001788395.1 Candidatus Rokubacteria bacterium GWA2_70_23 | reverse complement strand
GTCACCGGCGTCTACTACGCCGCGGGCGGCGCCATCTGCCGGCTGGTCAACAAGGACCGCGCCAAGCACGGCATCCGCTGCTCGGTCGAGTCCACGGGCGGCTCCGTGTTCAACATCAACACGATCCGCGCCGGCGAGCTGGACATGGGGGTGGCCCAGTCCGACGTGCACTACAACGCGGCGAAGGGCCTCGCCCAGTTCAAGGACGCGGGCGGTTACGGCGACCTGCGCTCGGTGTTCTCGATTCACCCCGAGCCGTTCACCGTCGTGGCGCGCAAGGAGGCGAACATCAGGGCGTTCGAGGACTTCAAGGGGAAGCGCTTCAACGTGGGCAACCCGGGCTCCGGCACCCGGGCGTCCATGGAAGAGATGCTCGCCGCCATGGGCTGGAAGCTGTCCGACTTCTCGCTGGCGTCCGAGCTGAAGGCCGATGAGCACGGGGCCGCGCTCTGCGACGGTAAGATCGACGGGTTCTTCTACGGCGTCGGCCACCCGTCAGCGAATATCCAGGATCCGACGACCACGTGCGGGGCGAAGCTCGTGTCGCTGACCGGCCCCGCCGTGGACACGCTGGTGAAGTCACGGCCGTATTACGCCTCTGCCGTCATCCCCGGCGGGATGTACCCGAACAACCCCCAGGAGACGCAGACGTTCGGCGTGCTGGCGACCTTCGTCAGCTCGGCCAGCGTCCCCGCCAACGTGATCTACCAGGTCGTCAAGGCCGTCTTCGACAACTTCGACGACTTCAAGAAGCTGCACCCGGCGTTCGCCGTGCTCAAGCCGGAGAAGATGATCAAGGATGGCCTGGCGGCGCCGTTGCACGAGGGCGCGCTGCGGTATTACCGCGAAAAGGGCTGGGTCAAGTAACCGGACTGCGCGACTCGCCGGGAGCCGTGACCTCGATGGAGCCGATGCGGGCTGCACACCTCCAGCAGCTCGTCGCCGACGCCGATACGGGCGGCCGCCAGACGGTCGGCTCCGCCGGCAGGATTCTGTTCGGCGTGGCCGTCCTGTGGTCGTTGTTCCAGCTCTGGTATGCCTCGCCGCTGCCGTTCGCGCTCGGCTTCGGCGTGCTCAACGATACCGAGGCCCGTGCCATTCATCTGGCCACGGGCCTCTTTCTCGCGTTCCTCGCCTGCCCGGCCCTCAAGTCCTCACCGCGGGACCGGATTCCGATCCAGGACTGGCTCCTGGCGCTGGCCGGGGCCTTCAGCGGCGGCTACCTGTTCCTGTTCTACAACAGCGTCGCCCAGCGCCCCGGCCAGCCGAGCGCGATGGATCTCGTGATGGGCACGGCCGGGATGCTGATCCTCCTGGAGGCCACGCGGCGCAGCGTCGGTCTCCCCATGGCGGCGCTCGCCGTGATGTTCCTCGGCTACATTCTCCTCGGTCCCCGCCTGCCGGATGTCATCGCCCACAAGGGGGCCTCCGTCACCCGACTCCTGTCTCACATGTGGCTGACCACCGAGGGCGTGTACGGAATCGCCCTCGGTGTGTCGGTGGGCTACATCTTCATCTACGTGCTCTTCGGCGCCCTCCTCGATCGCGCCGGCGCGGGCAACTACATGATGCAGGTGTCCTTCGCGATGCTGGGGCACCTGCGGGGCGGGCCGGCGAAGGTCGCCGTGGTGTCCTCGGCCCTGAACGGCCTGATCTCGGGGTCCTCCGTGTCGAACGTCGTGTCAGGCGGCATCTTCACGATCCCGCTCATGAAGAAGACCGGGTACGGGGGGATCAAGGCGGGGGCCATCGAGACGGCGTCCTCGGTCAATGGCCAGATCATGCCGCCCGTGATGGGGGCGGCGGCGTTCCTGATGGTGGAGTATGTCGGCATCCCCTACACCGATATCATCAAGCACGCCTTCCTGCCGGCGGCGATCTCCTACGTCGCGCTGTTTTACATCGTGCATCTCGAGGCGCTCAAGCTCGGCATCGAGCCCATGGCGCGGGCGCGCGAGCGGCCGGTCGGGGCGAAGCTGCTCAGGTGGGGCCTGGGGCTGTCGGGCACGATCGCCGTGCTCGGTCTGGTCTATCTCACCGCCACCGGCGTGCGGGCGCTGCTGGGACCGGCCGCGCCCTGGGCGCTCGGCCCGTTGCTCGCCGCCCTGTACGTCGCGCTGCTCTACACGTCGAGCCGGTGCCCGGACCTGCCGACGGAGATCGACGTCAATCGTCTCATTCTCCCCGAGACCTGGCCGACCGTGCAGGCGGGGCTGCATTTCCTCATCCCGATCGGCGTGCTGATCTGGTCCCTCATGATCGAGGAGCTGTCCCCCGGGCTCTCGGCGTTCTGGGCCACGGCGACGCTGCTCGTGCTGATGATCACGCAGCGGCCGCTCCTGGCCGTGTTCCGCCGCCAGGGCGGGGTCGCCGCCGGCCTCCGCCAGGGCGTGGAGGAGGTCGTGAGGGGCCTCGACGATGGGGCGCGCAGCATGGTGGGCATCGCGGTCGCGACGGCGTGCGCGGGCATCATCGTCGGGGCCATCACCCTGACTGGCCTCGGCCTGAGGATGACCGACTTCGTGGAGGCAGTCTCCCAGGGGAATGTGGTCCTCATGCTGCTGTTCACCGCGTTCGTGTGCCTCGTGCTGGGCATGGGGGTGCCCACCACGGCCAACTACATCCTGGTGGCGACCCTGATCGCCCCGGTGATCGTCGAGCTGGGCGCCCAGGCGGGCCTCGTCATTCCGCTGATCGCGGTGCATCTGTTCGTCTTCTACTACGGCATCATGGGCGACATCACGCCGCCCGTCGGGCTGGCGACCTTCGCCGCCGCCGCGATCTCCGGCGAGGATCCCATCAGGACGGGGATCCAGGGCTCGGTCTACGCGCTGCGCACCGCGGTCCTGCCCTTCATCTTCGTCTTCAACCCCATGCTCTTGCTCATCGACGTGCGCGGCTGGGGCGAGATGCTCCTGGTCACCCTCGCCGCGACGGCGGCGTCGCTGACCTTCGCGGCTGTGACCCTCAACTACTTCCAGACCCGCAGCCGCTGGTGGGAGACGGCGGCGCTGCTGCTGGCGACCGTCATGCTGTTCCGCCCCGACTTCTTCATCGACCGGCTGTACGAGCCGTACGGGGAGGTGTCGGCCGCCCAGATCTTCGAGGTGGCGACGCGGCTGCCCGAGAAGGACCGCCTGGTGCTGGTGATCGAGGGGCTGAACGTCGAAGGCGAACGCGTCAGGAAGACCGTGGCGGTGCAGGTAGGCGCGACGGGTGAGGGGCGCAAGCGCCTCGCCGAGGCGGGTCTCACGGTAGCCGTGCTGGGGGATCAGGCCGACGTCACCGGCGTGAGGTTCGGCAGCCGGGCCAAGAAGAGCGGATTCGAGCAGGGCTGGACCATCGCCGCCGTGAAGGTGCCGGCCCCCAGCCCATCGGCCCACTGGGTCTACGTGCCGGCGGTGGCCCTCGTCGCGCTCGTGTTCTTCACACAGCAGGCGCGGCTCAGGAGACCCGCGCGCGCGTGAGCGCACCCGCTATGGTCCCGCCCGACGGGGAGGTCCGATCAGTGCGGCCGCGACTCCTGCAGCAGATCCTGGCGGCGCACGCGAGGCTGTCGAAGGGGCAACGCCGCGCGGCCGACTATCTCTATCAGAACTACGACGAGGCGGTCTTCCTCACCGCCGGACAGATCGCCGAGCGGATCGGCCTCAGCACCTCGACGGTCACTCGGCTCGCCGGGGCCCTCGGCTACGAGGGCTTCCCTGAGCTCCAGGAGGCCTTCCGGAACCTGGTCCGGGCCGAGCGCTCGACGGTGAGCCGGCTCGAAGAGGCGACCGCGGGCCGGCGGGGCGGGCGAGACGTCGTGGCGCAGGTCTTCGCCAGCGACCTGGAGAACCTGCGCCGGACGCACGGGGACGTCGATCGGGATGCGCTGGCGCGGGCCGCGGACGCGATCAGGGGCGCGCGGCAGGTCTACGTCGTGGGCCTGCGCAGCGCCCATGCGGTGGCGGTGTTCCTCCACTTCGGGCTGCAGCTGACCCTGGGAACGTCCCGGCTCCTCGTCCCCGGAATCGGGGATCTGCCGGAACAGACGGCCGAGCTGGACTCGCGCGACGTCCTGGTCGCCATCAGCTTCGCGCGCTACACCCGTCAGACCTACGAGGTCCTGACGCAGGCCAAGGGCCGCGGGGCCCGCACCGTCGTCATCACCGACAAGGCCACCTCGCCGCTGGCCCAGCAGGGGGACGTCGCGCTCGTGGCCCGCACGGATCTCAAGTCCATCATCGAGTCCTACGTCGCGCCGCTCAGCCTGGTGAACGCCCTGGTCACCTTGATCGCGTCGCGAAATCCCCGCCGCTCGATGCGGCGGCTGGCCGAGCTCGAGGGGCGCTGGAAGGAAGTGCGCCTGTACCTCTGAATGGCCGGCGTCGTGGAGCGACAACGCGCAGCGAAAAGGAGGGCACGACGTGCCCGAATCTGAGCGCCCCATCCTCTACGACAGGCGGGAGCGGATTGCCTGGATCCGCCTGAACCGTCCGCATCGGCTCAACGCGGTCTCGGAGCCGCTCTACGAAGCCCTCGAGGCGGCCGTGGCGGATGCGGAGCGGGACGACGGCGTCCGAGCGATCGTCGTGGGCGGCGAGGGCCGGGCCTTCTGCGTCGGCGCGGATCTCAAAGCCCATCGGGAGCGGGAGCGGACGGCCGCGGAGAGGCGCGCCTACGCATGGGCCGGCCAGCGCGCGTGCGCGCGCCTCCAGGATTGCCCCAAGCCGGTGGTCGCAGCCGTCAACGGCTACGCGCTCGGCGCTGGCGCCGAGATGGCGTTGAGCTGCGACTTCGTCGTCATGGCCGAGGAGGCAGAGATGGGGTTCCCGGAGGTCGGGCTCGGCACCTTCCTCGGCGGGGGGCTGACCTACCTCCTGCCGAAGCTGGTGGGGCTCGGCAAGGCCCGGGAGCTGATCATGCTCGGCGGTCGCTTCACCGGCCGGCAGGCGGCGACCCTCGGCCTGGTCATGAAGGCGGTGCCGCTCGCACAGCTCCAGGTGGAGGCCGAGGCGCTGGCCACTGCCCTCGCCGGCCAGGCCCCTCTTTCGCTGCGATTCGCCAAGGAGCAGCTGAACTGCCACCCCCGGCTCGATCCCAAGACGGCCATGACGTCCGAGGTGGACGCCCTCGTGGCCTGCATGAGCACCGAGGACTGGAAGGAGGGGGTCCGGGCCTTCGCCGAGAAGCGCCCGCCTGCCTTCAGGGGGATCTGAGCCGTGAAGAGCGACCTCGAGGCGATCCTGCGCCCCCGGTCGGTCGCGATCGTCGGGGCCTCGAACGACGAGACCAAGCGGGGGTTCCAGGCGATCCGCACGCTCCAGGAGGACCGCTTCCCGGGTGCCATCTATCCCGTCAACCCCCGCCGGGCGGAGATCCTGGGGCTCCAGGTCTACCCGCGCGTCTCGGCGATCCCGGGCCCCGTGGACCTCGCCCTGATCGTCACGCCGGCGCCGACTGTGCCCGAGGTCCTGGAGGACTGCGGGCGGAAGGGCGTCCGGGGCGCGGTCGTGATCGCGGGCGGCTTCGCCGAGACGGGCCGGGAGGGCCGCGCGCTCGAGGCGGAGATCGTCGAGCGCGCGCATCGGCACGGGATCCGGCTCGTGGGCCCCAACACGTCGGGCCTGTTCAACCTGCCCCATCGGCTGAACCTGGTCGGCGCCCGCAACGTCCGGCCCGGCCGGCTGGCGCTGCTCTGCCAGAGCGGGAACATGGCCCTGGCCGTGATGGTGGAGGCCTCGACCAGGGGCCGTCTCGGCTTCAGCGCCTACGTCGGCGTAGGCAACGAGGCGGACATCCGCTGGGACGAGTACCTGCGCTACTTCCGGGAGGACGCCGACACCGACCTCGTCCTGATGTACGTCGAGGGATTCAAGGACGGCCGGGCTTTCCTGCGCGCCGCGCGCGAGACGGTCCGCCAGAAGCCCGTGCTCCTCCTCAAGGGCGGCCGCTCGGAGGTGGGCCAGCGGTCCGCCGGCTCCCACACCGGCGCGCTCGCCGGCAGCACGGTGGTGGCCGAGGCCGCCCTGAGGCAGGCCGGCGTCATCACCGTGCGCCGCTCCGACGAGCTGCTGCCGGCCGCCGAGGCGCTCGCCGGGCTGCCGGCGATGCGCGGCAATCGCGTCGCCGTGCTGGCCGACGGCGGCGGCCACGCCACGCTGGCCGCCGACGCGCTCAGCGCCGGCGGTCTCGACGTCCCCGAGCTGTCGGCGGAGACGCAGCGGAAGCTCCGCTCGATCCTGCCCGCGGCGGCCACCGTGAACAATCCCGTGGACGTGGCCGGCGCCACCGATGCCGACCCCGGGCTCTTCGCCGCGTGCGCAGCGCACTGCCTGGCCGACCCCGGCGTGGACGCGCTGCTGATGGTGGGACTGTTCGGCGGCTACAGGATCCGCTTCGCCGAGGCGCTCGGCCCGATCGAGGATGCCACCGCCCACCGTCTCGGCGCGCTCGTCAAGGAGACCGGTCTCCCCCTCGTCGTTCAGAGCTGCTATGCGGGGCTGAAGCCCGAGGCCCACGAGATCCTGCGGCAGCACGGTGTGCCGGTCCACGAGTCCCTCGAGATCGCCGCGGCCGCGATCTCCGTGCTCGCCCGCCGCGGTGCCGACCTGGAGCGGGTCGAGGCACGGGGTGATTTCGTGCTGCCGGAGACGCCGCCGGAGACGCCCGCCGAGATCGCCGAGGCCCTCCGCCTCGGTCGGCACCGCCTCCTGGAGCACGAGGTCCGGCTGCTGCTGCGCCGCCACGGCGTGGCGGTGGCCGACTTCGTCCTGGCACCCAGCGCCGACGCCGCCGTCGCGACGGCGTCGGCGTTCGGCACCCCCGTGGCCATGAAAGTCGTCTCGCCCGACATCCTGCATAAGTCGGAAGCGGGCGGGGTCAGGCTCAACGTCTCCGGCGAGGACGCCGTCCGCGCGGCCTTCGCCGGGATCCTCGACGGCGCCCACCGCTGGCGGCCGGACGCGGAGATCCGGGGGGTCCTCGTCTCGCCGATGATGCCCGCCGGGCAGGAGGTCATCGTCGGCGCGGTCCGCGACCGCCAGTTCGGCCCTGTGGTCATGTTCGGGCTGGGCGGTGTCATGGTGGAGGCGCTGAGGGACGTGGCCTTCCGGGTGGCGCCGCTTGCCGAGCAGGATGCCCGGGACATGCTCGACGAGGTCCGGGGCTCGGCGGTGCTGGATGGCTTCCGGGGGGGCCCCCCCGTGGACCGGAGCAGCCTCGTCCGGCTCCTGCTCCGGGTGTCCAACCTCGTCGCGACCTGTCCCCTCGTTGGGGAACTCGACCTGAACCCCGTCCTGGCCTATCCGGACGGGCTCAGCGTCGTCGATGCCCGGCTCGTGTTAGAGACCCGCCCTTGAAAGACCCGGTCTACCCCAGAATCTGTAACGGGCTTAGGTTTCATGCGGCCTGACGGAGACGACGGGTGGCGGTGGCGCGCTGGACCTTTTCCACCGGGCCCGCCGGCGCGTGCACATCACCACGCACGTCTCCCCCTCCTCGCTGCGTCACGCCTGCGCCCCCCACAGGCTGGAGAGCGGGACGAATCTCCGCGTGATCGAGACGCTGCTCGGTCACCGGAGCCTGCGTACCCCCCAGCGCTACACCCATCGCATCGCTCTCTCCAACGACCGGTTGGTCTCCCTCCACGCAGGTCAGGGCACCTGCCGATGGACAGACCGCGCCCACGGCAACGCCCCCCGCTGCGCCCCCCTGGAGGCGGAGGCCTTTCTGCGCCGCGTTCTGCTCCACGTCCTGCCCGACCGTTTCGTGCGGATCCGACACGACGGCGAGCTGGCCACCTCCGCGCGCAAGCAGCTCCTGCCCGCGGGGCGCGAGGTGGCCCCTCGGCGACCGTGGCCGCCTCGCCCCCGCCCGTCGAGCCCGAAACGTGGAAGGCCCCGTTGCTACGGCTGACGGGCAAGGACGTCACCCGCTGTCCCCACTGTGGGGCCGGGGGCGTCCTCATCGTCGCAGCGGTGCCGGCGCCGGCGGAGCGGCTGTCCCTGTCCCTCCAAGCCCGCAGCCCATGAGCCATCCAGCCCTTCGTCCCTTTGGTCATGGGTCGCGACCCCCGAGCTGCCGGGCACACCCCCCCCGCTGTGTCCTTCGCCTTTCGAGGGCCGGGACGGCTTCCCCGGGCCGATCCGGCATCGCCCTTCCAAGTTCTCCGGAGCGCCATCGCCGGCCACCTTCCCCCGGTGCCGTCTCCATCGCCCCGCGTCCCAGACTGCCCGCGCACCACCAATCCCCATAGCCGGAGGGCGGTTTGTTCAATGCGACTTGTTCGCGCGTCGCGGGACCGCGTGCGGCGTTTCACGCTCGGTGGCGCGACGCGCGACAAGGCCCTCTTCATTACGTCGGTGGCCCCAAGCATGGACAAGGAGGACGTGGGGCAGCCAACAAGGTCTTGGTTGCGGGTGCCGTAGAAGTCCGGGGAGAGGGCTCCGGACGGGTCCAGCTTACCGTGATCCCTACAGCCTCCAGGGAGGGGCTGACACGATTTGTCCAGGCCAATGTCGTCGAGGGAAGCACCATCGTTACGGATGGGCTCTCCGGCTACGAGGCGACGGGAGCCATGGGCTACGACCATCAGCCCCAGATCCAGGGAGGCCCGCACAACCCAAGGAATACCCTGCTCCGAATCCATCGGGGCTTTTCCAACCTCAAGACCTGGCTGGCCGGAACCCACCATGGCGTTGGACCGAAAAACCTCCCCGTCTATCTGCGAGAGTTCGTGTTCCGCTTCAACCGTCGCAAGACCCCAATGGCCGCTTTCAGGCTCTCCTCGGGTTGACGGCCCGACACCCTCCAGAGCCCGTCCGGAGACGCCAGAGGGAATCGGACTCAATCCGATAGGCATGGTCACGAATGGCGATCCGCGAGGCGGGCGGGTCCTGTCGCGGGGGCTCTCCCCTGCGCTACCCGCCCGGTCACCCGATTGTCCCTCGCGAAGGAGGCGGGCTGGCCGGACTACTCGCGACGTGGGTCGGGCGAGAGGTGGGTTTCGAGGTACTGGTGGGGCGCGAAGTCCACGAGCCCCAGGCTCTCGGGCTCGCGCCCCTCGAAGGCCGCGCGCGGCGCCAGCCCCACCAGTTCGCCGCGCCGGACCGCGATGCCACGTCGGGCCGCCTCATCCCGCACGGCGTCGAAGGCGCGCGCGACGGAGGTCCGCCGGTAGTCCAGGAGGTTCATGGAAACGGCCACGACGTCCGTCGTCGCCAACAGCCTGCGGTTGAAGCGGTTCAGGGGATGACCCGACTCACGAGGAGGAACGCTCATGGCCAAGGATCCGGTGTGCAACATG
>MGBT01000023.1 GCA_001788395.1 Candidatus Rokubacteria bacterium GWA2_70_23 | reverse complement strand
CCAGCTCGCACGCGTCAGGCCCGCGGCCGGCTTCAAGCGCCGCGCCCGCGGCCTCGCGGAGTTGCCAGGCCCGGGCCGCCACGCCCATGAGCGGGGCGAGGTCCGTTCCGCAGCGTGGGCACGCGCTCACGCCACGCCAGGGCGCGCGACAGGTGGGGCAGCGCAGGGGCTCGCTCACCCCGCCTCTCCCTCGCTCATCCTTCCTCGACGTAGAAGAGGAGGTCTGCCAGGTCGGCGGTGGCCGCGCGGAGCCGGTCCCAGTCCCCGCCGCTGATCGCCTTCTCGATCGCCTGCTGGAACATCACCGCCTCCTCGCGGTCCTCGGCGCTCATCCGGTCGTGGAGGCGCTGGCCCCGCTCGAGCAACGCGCGCGCCTCGGAGATCGAGACCCGTCGCTCGCGCTCGCCGCCGATCTCGTGCCCGGAGGATCGGTCCCCGGCATCCGAGCGACGCCCGCGTTCGGTCTCGTCCGCGCGTCCGGCGGCGGGCCGGGATGAGCGACCGGCCGGAGCGGCCGGAGCCTCGGCGATGCCCGCGGCGTCGTCGACATCAGTGTCGTCGACATCGTCCTCATCGAGGTCGGCCTCGGTGAGATCCTTGCCGTCACCGAACAGGTCCTGCATGCGGCGCCGGGCCTCTGCCACCTGGGCCGGGGTCAATGCGGTCGTCGCGCCCTCGATGGTGATGTGCTTGGCGAGTCCGGTCCGCTTCTCGGTGGCCGTCACGCGCAGGATGCCGTCGAGGTCGAGGTCCATGCGGCAGAGGACCGCGTTGCCGGCGGGGACGGCCGAGAGCCCCTCGATCAGGAAGCGGCCGACCAGCACGTTGTTGAGGGCGTTGGGATCGTCGCCCTGGTAGACGGACACCTGCCACGCCTCCTGGTTGTCGGCCATGGTGACATAGGTGTCGGTCCGGCTGGCGGGAAACGGCGTGTTGCGGGCGATGACCGGATGGTAGCAGTGCGCGGACGGCCGGCCGCCGAGGAGGCCGAAGTACGAGGGCCCGAACGAGTAGGGAGAGATGTCAACGAGAACGCGGTCGATGTCGTGGCCGCCGAGGCGAGCGGCCAGCACGCCGGCCCCGAGGGCGACGCAGAGGTCGGGGTGGACCTCCTGGCGCGGGACCAGACCCGTCTTCTCGCGCAGCAGTTCGGACAGAAGCGGCGTCCGGGTGGCGCCACCGACCAGCAGGATCTCGTCGACCTGATCGGGCTGCTTGCCGGCGTCGGCGAGCGCCCGGTGCACGCTGTCGAGCGTGCTCTCGACCAGGTGGCGGATCAGGCGCTCGTACTCCTCACGCGACACCTCCAGGTCGAGGTGCACGGGCACGCCGTCGCGCACGGCCAGATGCTCCTCCCTGAGGCGCGTGTAGGGCTCGAAGCTGAGCCGCTTCTTGGCCTCCTCGGCCGCGCGCAGGAGGCGGCTCATCGCCCGGCGGTCGTCGCGGACGTCGGGGCCTCCGGTCGCGACGAACCGGGCGAGGACGAGGTCGAGCAGGAGCTGATCGAAATCGTCGCCGCCCAGGCGGTTGTTGCCGTGGCTCGCGAGGACCTCGGTCACGTCGCCGGAGACCTGCACGAGAGACACGTCGAACGTGCCGCCGCCCAGGTCGTAGACCAGCACGGTGCGGTCGCCCTCGCGATCGGAGCCGTAGGCGAGCGCCGCCGCCGTCGGCTCGTTGAGGATGCGCACGACCTCCAGGCCCGCGATCTCGCCGGCGTCGCGGGTGGCCTGGCGCTGGGCGTCCGAGAAGTAGGCGGGCACCGTGATCACCGCCCGGCGCACCGGCGCGCCGAGCACTGCCTCGGCCCGGGCCTTGAGCGCGCGCAGGATCATCGCCGAGATCTCCGGCGGCGAGTACGTCGGCCCGCCCATGGCGACGCGCTCGCCGGAGCCCATCAGCCGCTTGATCGACTTGACGGTCCGCTCGGGATAGATCACGTATTGGTTGCGGGCCGGGGTGCCGACCAGCGGCGTGCCCTCGGGCGAGAGCCCCACGAACGAGGGCATGATCTGCTCGCCGTCGGCGGCGAGCACCTGGACATTGCCGTCCACGAGCGCCGCCACCTCGGAGTTCGTCGTCCCCAGATCGATCCCGACGATCACGTCAGCCATGGGATTCTCCCGTTGCCGCCGGCGGATTGCCGGCGACCTTGACCTCGGCAAAACGG
The DNA here is from genome assembly GCA_001788395.1 of Candidatus Rokubacteria bacterium GWA2_70_23. Lineage (GTDB taxonomy): Bacteria > Methylomirabilota > Methylomirabilia > Rokubacteriales > CSP1-6 > UBA12499. The sequence continues at coordinate 7,101 of MGBT01000023.1, read as the reverse complement.
AGCACCCTGCCATCGGCGGTGTAGCCCGCGCGGAACACCTCGAGCACCGTTCCCGCCGATGCCGCGGGGGTGGCCGCCACCTCCACCGCCCGCATCACCCGCGGGTCGAACGGCTTGCCCAGGGATGGGATCTCGTGGACGTCGAGCCGCCTCAGCGCGTCGTCGAGCCGCTCGAGCGCGAGCCCGTTGCCCTCGACCAGCGCCTCGAGCACGGGACGCTGCCCGAAGCGCGCCCGGAGCCCGCGGAGCCCGGCCAGCCGGCGGCGGGCCTCCTCGAGCCCGCGCGCGAAGCGATCGCGCACCTCCAGCACCTCGGCCACCAGCTCGAGCCGCGCCTCGCGCCGGGCCTCGGCGAGCTTCTTCGCGACGGCATCCGGACTGCTGACACTCTCGGCGAGACGCTCCAGCGCTGCGCCGAGCTCGGCGTGCAGGCGATTGGTGGCGCGGCCCTGGAGCTGCGTTTCGCGGGTCAGCGCGGCGAGCTGGGCCAGCAGCGAGAACAGATCGGGGACCTGATCGGGAGCCGGCATCGCCTCGGGCGCGAGCCCAGGAGGCGGCGGCTCGGCCTCGTCCAGCTCGTCGAGCCACGCCACGACCGACTCCAGGAAGACGCGGCGGCGCTCGGGATCAAGCAGGCTTGCGGGACGACGCTCGCCGGCGCCGCTCGCGGGACTCGTCGTCTCCTCTCGCTCTGCGACTCGGTCGGCCCAGCCCTCGTGGTCGCTCGCCTCGCGCTGCGGCCCACTCGCGTCGGAGGGCGTGAAGGAATCGGCGCGTGGGATCTCGGTGGGGGGTGTTGGCCAGGGGAATCCGAGGGGGGCGAAGGCCCCTTCGAACGAGCCATCCGGCGCCGCTCCCTCCGACGTTGACTCCCTCGACTCGCTCATCACCGGTCACCGCGAAGGACGTCGAGCCACGGCCCAGGGCCGACGTGCCGCCGCTCGTCCGGCATCGCCTCGAGAAGCGCCTCCAGGCGGTCGAGCGGCGCCGGACCGAACAAGCGTAGCGCGAGGCGGCGCTCCTCGTCACGCACCGCCTCGTAGGCCTCGCGGACGCGCCGGAATCCCTCCGGGTCGCGGTCGGGCGGCGAGCGCCGGACCGCCGCCAGATAGGCGGCGCGCACGGCTTCGTCGTCCGCCGTCTCCTCGATCCCGAGCATCGCGAACGGGTTCACCGGTTCTTCTTCAGGAAAGCAAAGAAGTCGTCGAACAGGTCTCGCTGCGGCCGTCGTGGCGCCCGCTGCCGCTTGCGCCGCGCCTTCTCGGCGGTGAAGGTGGGCACCTGCCGGCGCGCGCGCTCGGCCGTGATGAGCCGCGCGATCTCCTCCGTCGCGAGCGGCTCCGTGTCAGCGACCGGCACGCGCAGGGGCCACGGAGCGGTCTCGTGCGGGCGCGCGAGGGCGTCGATCGCGGACGAGGCGTCGCGCACGGCGTCCATGTCGCGCGCGCGGCCGGCCAGCTCGCGCGCGGCGCGCAGGCAGAGCACGGCACGGTCGCGCTCGCGGCGCGATGCGGCCGCCGCGAGCGCGCGGCCACGCGCGAGGAGAAAACGGTGGAGCAGGGGCCCGTCACTCGCGAGCCCCTCCCCGGAGGCGGCGTAGGTCAGCGCCGGCCGGCCCATGTAGAGCCCGCCGACGCACAGCGAGTGAAGATCGGCTGGAGAGGCGCCGCTGAGGTCATGTTCGACCCGGGCGAGCAGCGCCGGTGGCACGGCGAGGGGGCGATCCAGCGCGCGAAACAGGTCGCCTGAGCGGGCCAGCGCCTGGACGGTCTCGGCCGGCGAGGCCGGACCGGGCGCGTCGGGCGGCTCGAGCCCGAACGACTCGGCCACCGACGACAAGATCAACGCCAGCATCGTGCCGTTCCCGAGCCGTGACGCCAGCTCCTCGTGCAACCGCACGGCGGCGGCCCCGTCGCCGTTCCGGCGCGTCGCCACCGACCGGACCGCGCCGAGATATGCCGAGGTATCACCGCTCGTCGCGACCGGCTCCTTCTCCAGGCGGTCGAGATCCGCCAGGGCGAGCGCGAACCGGCCTTCCCGGATCCGTCGCTCCGCGCTGGCGAGGAGCAGCCGGAAGCGGCTCTGCCGCACCTCGGGGTGCACCCGGTTGATCGCCTCGGCTCGGTCGAGCAGGTCGAGCGCCCGCCGGTGGGCGCCACGCCGCTCGGTCGCGCGCACGAGGTGCAGCAGCGGCTCGAGGTCCCGCGGGCGCGCCTGCCGCCACGCTTCGGCCTCGGCCTCCGCAAGCCGGGGGTCGCGCGTCGCCCAGTGCGCGACGAGCGCCTGAAACACGCGTGGATCGGGATCGACCCGGCGCGCGCGTGCCAGCAGACGGCCGCGGTCGAGATACTCCGGAAGCTCGCCGGCCCGGATCAGCGCCTCGAGATCCTCTTCCGAGGCGACGCAGAACCTGTCGAGCACTGCCTCGCGCTCCGCCGGGAACAGCTCGGCCATGTGCAGCAGGACGCGCGCCGGCGCGCGCCCCGCCGCGGGCAGGGTGCCGGCGCGGGTCGCCGCCGTGAGGTAGCCGTCCCAGAAGAGGAGCGCCTCCTCCCACGCCCCCGCGCGCTCGAGCGTGAGGGCGATCAGCCGCTGCGTCTCGCGCTGCCAGTCGAGGTCGCGCCGGTCCCGGCGCAGGGCCTCGACCAGGGGCGTGAGATTCAGGTTCAGCCGATACCAGTGCTGGAGAACCGTGGCCGTGAAGATCCGCTTGACCGGCACAGGCTCGAAGTCAAACAAGGGCATGATGCGCTCGACGGCGGCCACCGCAGTCCCCGGATCCCTCGCCTCGAGCGCGCGGCCGAGGCGCAGCAGGTGCTGCCGGAGCAGGGTCCGCCCCCCGCTGACGGCCTTGATCAAGGCACCGACTGCGGGCGATCGCTGGTCCAGCGCCCCGGGCTCGCCGATCAGATGACGCAGCACGGGCACGAGCCGCGCCGGAGCGGCGTGCGGCGGAATCGCATCGAGATTGGCGAGCGCCACGCCGTCCGCGCGCCGGTAGTACGCGTCGAGCGCCCGGATCAGGAGCTTCCATGGCGCCAGCGGCGAGTGACGCGAGACCTGGTCCAGGGCGGCGAGGGCGCCCTCGGGCAAGGGGCCGCTCGTCACCGCGGCGAACAGGTCACACACCGCCCGCGCGGCGCGCCGCAGTGGCTCGTCGGCGGCCAGCGCGTCAGCGTCGGCAAGCAGGCGTGGGTCCCGGAGCTCCCGCGTCAGGATCGCTTCGATCTCCTGCCGGCGCGGCCGGGCGGCCGCCGCCAGCTCCGCCAGGAGCGGCCGGAGGTCGCCGGCGGCGATCGCCTTGCTCTGGCGCACGAGCGGCACGATGCGGTGGCGGTGTGCCGGGAACCGCTCGCCGACGAGCGCGGCCAGCGCCGTCGCCTCGTCGTACAGGCCCTGCGCGAGCATCTCGCCGATGCGCGCCTCGTAGGCGGCGATGACGAGCGCCTCGGCCTCGGTGCTCCGCGCCTCCTTGAAGAATTGCTTGGCGAGGTCGAGCGCCCCCCGCGTGTTGCCGGAGGCGATCAGGGATTCGACGCGAACCCGTGACTCCTCGGGACTCGTGAGGGGCTGGACCGGCCGGTGATGGGATGGGCGCTTGTCACGTTTGCTCATGCCGCGCTCCTGGCTCCTGCGCCGGCCGGCCTCGGGATCCGATCACCCGCGCCCGGCGTCGGGAATCCCCGCATTATGGGGTCGAAGGCGCCACCTTGTCTACCGAGGGAACATTCCCCCGCGAGCGCGAGTGGCGGCGATCGTCTCCGAAGCCCGTGTGGGATCGTGGCTGAGGAGGCGACGCCGCCCCTCGCGCTTCAGGGCTACGGCAGGCGCTCGTAGAGGACGTGCCGGCGGTTCTTCGTGTACGGCCTCACCTGCCCCGGCCAGCGCCCGCGGTCCACGGCGGCCGCCCAGGCCTCGCTCGTGAGCACTGCGGGGCTCTCGAGCTCGTAGAGCGCGTTGTAGCGCGGCTCGTTCTCGATGACGATGGTCTTCCGCTCTCCGCCGATCACCAGGGTGAGCTCCTGGGTCTTGAAGCGCGCCACCGAGATGACGCCGGGCACGGTCAGCAGCATCGGCACGTGCTCGGTGTCGTAGACCTCGTTGAAGATCGCCTCCTGGGCGGGCTCGACGTCCATGGCGGCGCTGAAGAGATACCGGCTCTGAAGCGGCATCGGGGCTCCTCCTCTGTGAGATGTGGGACGCGGCGTACGGGATCTGCGGGGCGGCAACGGCTCAGGCGAGGAAGTCCCGGCGGAGGGCCTGCCGCATGAGGGCCGGCAGGCGCAGGCTGTCGGCGTCGATCCGCTCGATGTGGCCGTGGACCGCTCGTGCATGACGTCGGCTACAGCGGTTTCTTCAGCAGGTGGCCCAGCTCACCGATGACGCCGCGCCGGAAGGTGAGCACGCAGACCACGAAGATCAGGCCCTGGACCACGGTGACCCACGCCCCCAGCTGCGCCAGGTAGTTCTCCAGCGCGATCACGATGAAGGCGCCGACCACGGGCCCGAAGACCGTCCCGAGCCCCCCCAAGAGCGTCATGAGCACCACCTCGCCCGACATGGTCCAGTGCACGTCGGTGAGCGAGGCGAGCTGGAAGACCAGCGCCTTGGTGGCCCCCGCCAGCCCCGACAGCGTCGCCGACAGCACGAAGGCGATCAGCTTGTACTGGTCCGCCCTGTAGCCCAGCGACACCGCCCGCGGCTCGTTCTCGCGGATGGCCTTGAGGACCTGGCCGAAGGGCGAATGGATCGTGCGGTAGATCAGCAGGAAGCCACCGAGGAAGATGGCCAGGACGACGAAGTACATGGTCGTCGTCGGCCGCAGGTCCAGCAGGCCCAGCAGGGTTCCGCGCGGCACGGCCTGGATGCCGTCCTCTCCGTGGGTGAACGGCGCCTGCAGCGAGAAGAAGTAGATCATCTGGGCCAGCGCCAGGGTGATCATGGCGAAGTAGATGCCCTGGCGGCGGATGGCGAGGGCGCCGATGACCAGGCCCAGCACGGCGGCCGTGGCCGTGCCGGTCAGGATGGCGAGCTCCGGCGGGAAGCCCCAGACCTTGGCCGCGTGGGCCGCCAGGTAGCCGGCCGAGCCCAGATAGGCGGCGTGGCCGAAGGAGAGCAGGCCCACGTAGCCGATCAGCAGGTTGAAGGCGCAGGCGAAGAGCGCGAAGCACAGGGCCTTCATGAGGAAGACCGGGTAGACGAAGAAGGGAAGCGCCGCCAGGAGGGCCACCATGAGGGCGAAGGCCACGTACTGGTGGCCCATGGCCAGGGGCGTGGTGGCCGCGGGCTCGACGGATTCGCTGGCTACCGCCATGTCACTGCGCCCGGCCGAACAGCCCGGCCGGCTTCCAGAGAAGGACCAGGGCCATGATGACGAAGATGACCGTGTTGGAGGCCTCCGGGTAGAACACCTTGGTCAGCCCCTCGATCACGCCCAGGGCGAAGCCGGTGACGACGGAGCCCATGATGGAGCCCATCCCGCCGATGACCACCACCGCGAAGACGACGATGATCAGGTCGGCGCCCATCAGGGGGTTGACCTGGTAGATGGGCGCGGCCAGCACCCCCGCCAGCGCGGCCAGCCCCACCCCGAAGCCGTAGGTCAGCGTGACCATCCGGGGCACGTTGATGCCGAAGGCCTGGACCAGGGCGGGATTCTCGGTGGCCGCGCGCAGGTAGGAGCCCAGCATGGTCCGCTCGATCACGTACCAGGTGCCCAGGCACACGCCGAGAGAGAAGACGACCACCCAGGCACGGTAGTTGGGCAGCACCATGAAGCCCAGGTCGCGCCCGCCGGTGAGCTGGGCCGGGATGGCGTAGGGCAGCCCGGAGGAGCCGTACTGGTTGCGGAACAGGCCCTGGATGATGAGGGCCAGCCCGAAGGTCAGCAGGAGGCCGTACAGGTGGTCGAGCCTGTAGAGCCACCGCAACATGGCGCGCTCGATCACGATGCCGGACAGCCCGACGACGACGGGCGCGACGAGCAGCGCCCACCAGTAGCCGAGCCCCGCCCAGTGCAGCAGGAAATAGGCCGCGAAGGCGCCCATCATGTACTGGGCGCCGTGGGCGAAGTTGATGATGTTGAGGAGCCCGAAGATGACGGCCAGCCCCAGGCTCAGCAGGGCGTAGAAGGAGCCGTTGATGAGGCCGATCAGCAGCTGGCCGAAGAGGGCCTGGGCCGGGATCCCGAGCAGCGAGGACATCGGTGGGCGTGGCGACGCCGCGCCGGGAGGCGGGGGTGGGCTGCCCCCCCGCCTCCCGGCGCCCGCCTACTTCTTGACCAGCGGGCAGTCGCCCTGGTCGATGGGCCGGAAGGCCTCGTTGGCCGGGATGGTAGCGCGGACCTTGTAGTAGTCCCACGGGTACTTGGACTCGGCCGGCTTCTTGACCTCGAACAGGTAGGCGGGGTGGATCTTCCGGCCGTCGGCGCGGATCACGCCCTTGCCGAAGAGCGGGTCGTCGGTCGCCATCTCCTTCATCTTGGCGATCGCCCGGGTCCCGTCGTCGCTCTTGAGCGCCTCCACGGCCTTCAGGTAATGCAGCGTGCCGGCATAGGCCCCGGCGTGGATCATGGTCGGGTGGATGCCGCGGTTCCGCTCGGCGAAGCGCTTGGCGAACGCACGGGTCTGCTCGTTCATGTCCCAGTAGAAGGTCTCGGTGAAGATGAGCCCCTGCGCCTTCTCCAGCCCCAGCGCGTGGACATCGGTGATGAAGACGAGGAGCCCGGCGAAGTTCTGGCCGCCCTTGACGATGCCGAACTCGGCCCCCTGCTTGATGGAGTTCGTGACGTCGGCGCCGGCATTGGCCAGCCCGACGATCTTGGCCTTCGAGGCCTGGGCCTGGAGCAGGAAGGACGAGAAGTCCTGGGTGCTGAGGGGGTGGCGGACCTTGCCCAGCACCTTGCCCCCGTTTCTGAGCACTACCGCCTCCACGTCGCGCTCCAGCGCGTGCCCGAGAACCCGCCCAGGCCCACCGCCTCGATCAGCTCCATGGCCCGCCCGCTCAGCCCGTCGAGGACCTTCTCCGGGCGCCAGAAGTCGAACGAGCTGCCGCGCTGGCGCTGGAGCGCGATGCGCACGTTCTCCAGGACCGTCAGGTGCG
>MGBT01000022.1:12062-15066 GCA_001788395.1 Candidatus Rokubacteria bacterium GWA2_70_23 | reverse complement strand
GGTGGCGTCCATCGTCTTCTCGTTCGTGCTCGACTCGGCCACGGTGAGCGCCACCAAGGGGACGCTGGGCGCCGCGCGCACGCTCTGGTTCGCGCTGGCCTTCACCTGCATCGGGCTCGAGACGCGCTTCACCGAGCTTGTCTCGATGGAGGGCGGCCGGCCGGCGGGGGCCTTCCTCGCGGCCCAGGCCATCAACGTTGTCTGGACGCTGATCCTGGCGTTCCTGCTCTTCGGAGGCCTGCTCTTCGCGGCGCCGGTGATCAAGTAGAAGCGACGATAGCGACTCTCGCGATCCGTCGCCCCGCGCGGCGTGCCCGGCACGGGAGGGGGCGGGACATGACCGATCGCCTGACGTTCTCGGCGTCGGTGCAGGTCCGCGCGGCGGCGGCGGACGCGAAACGATACGTGAGGACGGAGGGGGAGCGAGCATGCGCCTGGTGAACCCACACGGCAAGGAGAAGCGCCTGAAACCGCTGCTGCTTGGCGGCCAGGAGCTGGAAGATGCGAAGCGCAAGGCCCAGGGCCTCCCCCGGCTCACCATCAGCTCGCGCGAGACCTCCGACCTCATCATGCTGGGCATCGGCGCCTTCACGCCGCTCGAAGGCTTCATGGGGCGGGCCGACTGGCAAGGCGTGTGCGACGAGTACCGGCTGGCGGATGGGACCTTCTGGCCGATCCCGATCACGCTGTCACAGACGCGCGAGGAGGCCGCGCGCGTCACGGAGGGGCAGGACGTCGCGCTCGTGGACAGCGAGAGCGGCGAGCTCATGGGAGTGCTGGCGGTCCGGGAGCAGTACGCCATCGATCGCGCCCACGAGTGCAAGCAGGTGTTCCGGACCAACGACCCGGCGCATCCCGGCGTCGCCAGCGTCATGGGCCAGGGCGAGGTGAACCTGGCGGGGGAAGTCCGGGTGCTGAGCGAAGGGCCATACCCGGCGCAGTACCCGGGGCTCTACAGGCGCCCGGCGGAGATGCGGAAGCTCTTTGCGGAGAAGGGCTGGGGCACCGTGGCGGCGCTCCAGCTCCGGAACCCCATGCACCGCTCCCACGAGTACCTGGCGAAGATCGCCATCGAGATCTGCGACGGCGTGCTGATCCAGCAGATCCTCGGCAAGCTGAAGCCGGGGGACATCCCGGCCGAGGTGCGCGTCCGGGCCGTGGACACCCTGGTCCAGCAGTACTTCGTGAAGGACACCTGCGTGCAGGCCGGCGTTCCGCTGGAGATGCGCTACGGGGGGCCCCGCGAGGCGCTGCTCCACGCCGTGTTCCGCCAGAACTTCGGCTGCAGCCATCTCATCGTGGGGCGCGACCACGCCGGCGTGGGCGAGTACTACGGCCCCTTCGACGCCCAGAAGATCTTCGACGAGATCCCGCCGGGGTCCCTCGAGCTCAAGCCGCTCAAGATCGACATGACCTTCTACTGCGGGAGATGCGACGGCATGGCGACGGGGCGGACGTGCCCGCACGGCAAGGAGCACCAGCTGGCGGTGAGCGGCACGATGCTGAGGAAGACGCTGTCCGAGGGCGGCCAGGTCCCCGACCACTTCAGCCGGCCGGAGGTGCTGGCGATCCTGAAGGAGTACTACGCGACACTCGACGACAAGGTGGAGGTCACGCTCCACAAGTACGCCAAGGGCGAGAAGTAGCATCCCAATCACCCAGGAGGAGGAGCAATGCCGACCTTTGTGAACCCGGACAAGTGTGACGGATGCCGGGGCCTGGCGCGCACGGCCTGCATGTACATCTGTCCCAACGACCTCATGAAGTACGACGCGGATCTGGGCAAGGCGTACAGCAAGGAGCACGGGATGGCCTTCAACCAGGAGCCGGACGCCTGCTGGGAGTGCTTCTCGTGCGTGAAGGCCTGCCCGCAGGGCGCCATCACCATGCGCGGCTACGCCGACGTGGTGCCGCTGGGCGGCTCGCTCGTCCCCCTGCGCGGGACGGATGCCATCATGTGGACCGCCAAGTACCGCGACGGCCAGATCAAGCGGTTCAAGTTCCCGATCCGGACCACCCCGTGGGGCACCATCGATCCCTTCAGGGACTCGCCGACGCCGCCGGCCGACGCCATCAAGAACCAGGACCTGTACGCCGAGAGCAAGTGGCTCATGGTGGACACGCTCCCCACCCCTACCAAGAACTGACCAGCGAGGGAATCGACAGATGGTTCAGCCAGAGACGGAAGTCGTCGAGACCGACGTATTGATCCTGGGCGGGGGCATGGCCGGCTGCGGCGCCGCCTTCGAAGCGGCCTACTGGGCCAAGTCCCAGGGCCTCCGCGTGGTGATGGTGGACAAGGCCGCGGTGGAGCGCAGCGGCGCGGTGGCCATGGGGCTGTCGGCCATCAACCTCTACCTCGGCATGCGGTGGAACCAGAACCAGCCCGAGGACTTCGTCCGCTACGTGCGCCAGGACCTCATGGGGCTGTCGCGCGAGGACCTGGTGTACGACATCGCCCGCCACGTGGACTCCTCGGTGCACATGTTCGAGGAGTGGGGGCTGCCGATCTTCAAGAACCCCGACGGCACCTACAAGCGCGAGGGCCGCTGGCAGATCATGATCCACGGCGAGTCCTACAAGCCCATCGTCGCCGAGGCGACCAAGACCGCCATCGGCGAGCAGAACGTGTACGAGCGGATCTTCGCGGCCCGGCTCCTGCTGGATCCCAAGGACCCCGGCCGCATCGCGGGGGCCATCGGGTTCAGCGTGCGCGACAACAAGATCTACGTGTTCAAGGCGCGCGCCGTCATCGTCGCGGCGGGCGGCGCCACGGGCGTGTTCCGACCGCACGCCCACGCGGAAGGGCTTGGCCGCATCTGGTACGCGCCGTGGAACACGGGCTCGGCCTACAGCCTCATGATCCAGGCCGGCGCCAAGATGACCCAGATGGAGCACCGGCTGGTGGTGGCGCGCTTCAAGGACGGCTACGGCCCGGTGGGGATGTGGTTCCTCCTCTTCAAGGCCGTGCTGGAGAACGCCAAGGGCGAGAACATCGAGCAGA
>MGBT01000022.1:316-11966 GCA_001788395.1 Candidatus Rokubacteria bacterium GWA2_70_23 | reverse complement strand
ACGATGTCGCAGGCGCTGATCTGGGCCTCCGACAACATCGACCCGGCCAAGACGCCGTCCGAGATCGTCCTCACCGAGCCGTACCTGATGGGCTCCCATGCCTCGGGGACCGGCGCCTGGGTGAGCGGGCCCGAGGACGTGGCGCCGAAGGAGTACTTCTGGGGCTACAACCGCATGACGACGGTGAAGGGGCTCTTCGCCGCGGGCGACGGCGTGGGCGGCTCGGCCCACAAGTTCTCGTCGGGCTCCTACGCCGAGGGGCGGCTGGCGGGCAAGGCCGCCGTGGCCTACATCATGGACAACGGCGCCGCGCCGGCGCCCGACCAGGACCAGGTGGAGGCCATCAAGGCCGAGCTCTGGGCGCCCTTTGCGAGCTACGAGAAGGGGCGCACGGCGTCCACGACGGAGGAGATCAACCCCAACTACCTCTTCCCGAAGATGGCGCTGCACCGTCTCCAGAAGATCATGGACGAGTACGCGGCGGGCCAGGGCTCGCAGTACATCACCACGGAGGGGATGCTCACCCAGGGGCTCGCGCGGATGAAGTACCTCAAGGAGGACCTGTCCAAGCTCGCGGCCCGGGATCTCCACGAGCTCATGCGCTGCTGGGAGATCTGGGATCGCGTGTGGTGCGCCGAGGCGCACATGCAGCACCTGCTCTTCCGGCAGGAGACGCGGTGGCCCGGGTACTACTACCGCCCGGACTTCCCGGCGCTGGACGACCAGAACTGGCGGGTGTTCGTCAACTCGCGCTGGGACGCTGCCAGCCGAGCCTGGCAGCTGGAGAAGACGCCGTTCCTCACCAATATCCCGTAGCCCAGTGCCCATGACGCAGTCGACCGTGGAGGGCGCCGCGCGCGCGGCGGAGGCCATCCCGTCGGTCCACCGGAGCATCCTGGTGGTCGGCGGGGGCATCGCCGGCATCACGGCGGCCGTGGAGGCGGCGGAGGCCGGCTACGAGGTCTACATCGTCGAGAAGAGCCCGTACCTCGGCGGGCGGGTGGCCCAGCTCAACAAGTACTTCCCCAAGCTCTGCCCCCCGTACTGCGGGCTCGAGATCAACTTCCAGCGGATCCGGAAGGAGCCCCGGGTGCGCTTCTTCACGCTGGCCGAGGTGGAGCGGCTTTCGGGGCGCCCCGGACGCTTCGAGGCGACCCTCGTGCTGCACCCGCGCTACGTCAACGACCGGTGCACGGCCTGCGGGGACTGCGTTCGCGTCTGCCCCGTGGACCGGCCCAACGCCTTCAACTACGGCATGGGCACCACGAAGGCCATCTACCTGCCCCACGAGATGGCCTTCCCGATGAAGTACGTCATCGACGGGGCCGCCTGCAAGCTGACCGAGTGCGCCAAGTGCGTGGGGACTTGCGGCTACGGCGCCATCGACCTCACCATGCAGCCGCGCACCCTCACGCTCCAGGTCGGAGCGGTGGTCGTGACCACCGGCTGGAAGCCCTATGACGCCACGCGCATCGACAACCTGGGCTTCGGCACCTATCCCAACGTCATCACCAACGTGATGATGGAGCGGCTGGCCGCGCCCAACGGGCCCACGAAGGGGAAGATCCTGCGCCCCTCCGACGGCAAGCCGGTCGAGAGCGCCGCGTTCATCCAGTGCGCCGGATCGCGCGACGTGAACCACCTGGGCTACTGCTCCGGCATCTGCTGCCTCGCCTCGCTGAAGGAGGCGACCTACCTGCGCGAGCAGAACCCGAACGCGAAGGCCCACATCTTCTACATCGATCTCCGGACGCCGGGGACCTACGACTTCTTCGCCAGGAAAGTCCTGGGCGATCCCAACGTCTCGATCATGAAGGGCAAGGTGGCGAGGATCGTCGAGGATCCCGCCACGCGCCGCCTGACCGTGGAGGCCGAGGACATCCTCTCGGCCCGGAAGACGCGCCTGACGGTGGATCTCGTGGTCCTGGCCACCGGCATGGTCTCGAGCCTCGACGGGACGCGGCTTCCGGCCGGGGTCGGGCTCGACGGGGACTCGTTCGTCGTTCCCGATGCCTCCAGCGACGGGATCTTCGCGGCGGGCTGCGCGCGGAGTCCCGTCGACGTCGCCACGGCCACCCAGGAAGGGACCGCCGCCGCGCTCAAGGCCATCCAGGCGATCCAGGGCGCGGTGCGGAGGTGACGGCCATGGTCAAGAAGCTCGGCGTGTACGTCTGCAGCGGATGCGGGATCGGCCACTGCGTGGACACGGAGAAGATCGCGCAGATCGCGCGAGACGGCGCCCACGGCGCGGTGGTGAAGACCTCCCCGGCCTTCTGTCTCGAGGATGTCCGGCTCATCAAGGAGGACGTCGAGAAGGAGGGCGTGAACGCCACCGTCATCGCCGCCTGCTCTCCCCGCGTGAACACCGACGTCTTCTCCTTCCCCGGCGCGACGGTGGAGCGGGTGAACCTGCGCGAGCAGGTGGCCTGGACCCATCCGCCGGGACACGAGGAGACACAGAGCCTGGCGGAGGACGCGCTCAAGATGGGCCTCGTCCGCGCCCAGAAGCTCAAGCTCCCGACGCCGTACACCGAGGCCCAGGAGCGGAGCGTGCTGGTGGTGGGGGGCGGCGTGGCGGGGCTCAACGCCGCGCTCGGCGCGGCGGGTGCCGGCGCCCGCGTGCTCCTCGTCGAGAAGGAGCAGAGGCTCGGCGGCTTCGCGCTCCGGCTCGGCAAGCAGTACCCGAAGCATCCCCCCTACCATGACCTGGAGGAGGTCGGCGTGGACGCCCTCGTCCGCCAGGCCCAGGCTCATCCCGGCATCGAGATCCTCACGGGGGCCGAGGTGGAGGGGATCGCCGGCCAGCCCGGGAAGTTCGAGGTATCGGTGAAGCGGAACGGCGAGTCGCGCGTGGCCGCCGCCGGCGCCGTGGTGTGGGCCACCGGCTGGCGGCCCTTCGACGCCGCTGCCGCGCTCGAGCCGTACGGGTACGGCCGCTGCCAGAACGTCGTCACGAGCGTCGCGCTGGAGGACATGGCGCGGGCGGGCAGGATCGCGCGCCCCTCGGACGGCAAGGCGCCCCGGTCGGTCGCCATCCTGCTATGCGATAGCGCCGAGGATGCGGACAACGTCAAGTACAGCGGACACGTGACCTCTCTCGTGGCCCTCAAGCAGGCCGCCTACATCCGCGCGCAGAGCCCCGAGACGGCCGTCTACGTCGTCTACCGCGACATGCAGGCGCCGGGCCAGTCCGAGTACTTCTACAAGGCGGCCCAGGAAGATGCCGGCCTCATGCTCACCCGAGCGAGGGTCGCGGGCGTCTCCGACGCAGCGGGGGGCGGGGTGGCCGTGGACCTCGAGGACTCGCCGCTGGGCGGCCCCGTGCGGCTCGAGGTGGATCTGCTCGTCCTCTCGGTGGGCATGGTGCCCGTGTCCTCCGAGTCCGAAGGGCTCAACCTCCAGTATCTCCAGGGCAAGGGCCTCCCGGTCTCCAAGCACGGGTTTGCCGACTCCAACTTCCTCTGCTTCCCGTACGAGACGCAGCGGACGGGCATCTACTCGGCCGGCTGCGTCCGCAAGCCGATGGACCTGCAGGCCGCCGCCACCGACGGGGCCGCGGCGGCGCTCAAGGCGATCCAGGCGACGGAGAAGGCCTCGGCGGGCGCGGCGGTGCACCCGCGGGTCGGCGATCTCTCCTTCCCGAGCTTCTTCCTGCAGAAGTGCACGATGTGCGGCCGCTGCAGCCAGGAATGCCCGTTCGGCGCCATCGAGCTGTTGCCGGAGAAGAACACGCCCTTCGTCATCACCAACCGCTGCCGCCGGTGCGGGATCTGCATGGGGGCCTGCCCGGTGCAGATCATCTCCTTCGACGACTACTCGGTGGACATGGTGGCCTCCATGATCAAGGCGGTGGACGTGCCCGAGGGGGACGACGACAAGCCGCGCATCCTGGTGCTGGCGTGCGAGAACGACGCCTATCCGGCGCTCGACATGGCGGGGATCAACCGGCTGTCGCTGCCGGCCTCGCTCCGGATCATCCCGGTGCGCTGTCTCGGATCGGTGAACGCCATCGTGGCCGCGGATGCCTTCTCGAAGGGCTTCGACGGCGTCGTCCTCCTCGGCTGCAAGCCGGGCGAGGACTACCAGTGCCACTTCATCAAGGGCAGCGAGCTCCTGACGACGCGGATGGACAATGTCCGCGAGACCCTCTCCCGCCTCATGCTGGAGCCGGAGCGCGCGCAGGTGATGGAGACGGCCATCTCCGACTTCGACAGCCTGCCCGGCAAGCTCACCCGGTTCGTGGAGGCGATGAAGGCCATCGGCCCGAACCCGATGAAGGGCTTTTAGTGCCGGCCCTCGTCAGCGCGGACCTGGGCTTCAAGCGGGAGATCCTGGGCCGCGGCGCCCCCGACCTCACCGCCTGCTACCAATGCGGGACCTGCTCGGTGGTCTGCCCCATCTCCACGGCGGACAATCCGTTCCCGCGGAAGGAGATGATCTGGGTCCAGTGGGGGCTCAAGGAACGGGCGCTGGGCAACTCCTCCATCTGGCTCTGCCACCAGTGCGCGACGTGCACGGCCTACTGCCCGCGCGATGCCAAGCCGGCGAGCCTCATGGCCGCGCTGCGGGACTACAGCATCCAGCACTTCGCGGTGCCGGCCTTCATGGGCCGGGCGGTGAGCGATCCGCGGTTCCTGCCGCTGCTCTTCGCGGTGCCCGCGCTCATCTTCCTCGCGCTCCTGGCCTCGCTCGGCCACCTCGGTCGGCTCCCCGAGGGCCCTGTGGTCTTCTCCAAGTTCCTCCCGATCATCCACATCGAGATCGTCTTCATGGCCGCGATGACGCTCTCGGGGCTCGGCGCCCTGGCCGGCGGCGTCCGGTACTGGAGGGCCATGACCCTGCACATGGGCGGTGACGGTCGCGCCCCCACACAGGCCCTGGTGCCCACCGTGCTCGGGATCCTGAGGCACCGGAAGTTCGCCGAGTGCCGGTCCCGCCCGGCCGGGACCCGCCAGACCTTCAAGGAGCATCTCCACCCGACCCACCTCGCGGTGTTCTGGGGCTTCCTGGGCCTCGTGGCGACGACCACGTCGGTGGGCATCGGCATCTATGCCTTCGGCTACCTGACCCCGTGGCCGCTCTGGCATCCCGTGAAGATCCTCGGCAACGCCAGCGGCGTCGCGGTGGTGGGCGCGCTCCTGGTCTTCGGGTACCGCCGAGTCGCAGATGCCGAGCGGGCGGGGAAGAGCACCTATTCGGACTGGCTTTTCCTGGTGGTGCTCGGGAGCACCACGCTCACCGGGTTCCTCTGCCAGATACTCCGCCTGGCGGATGCGCGCGGCGCGGCCTATCCCATGTACGTCGTCCACCTGGTCTTCGTCTTCGTCCTCCTGGTCTATATCCCGTACTCGAAGTTCTCGCACCTCGTGTACCGGACCACCGCCATGCTCTACGCGGCGAGCGCGCCGCCTGCGAACGGAGCCTCCTGACCCCCATGCGAGATCCCAACAATCCCTGCCTCTTCTGCACGCCCCGGAGCGTCACGCGGCGAAACGCGCTGGCCTACTGCGCGCGCGACTCCTTCGCCTACCGCAAGACATACGAGAGCGTCGAGAGGGGCGAGTACGGCAGCACCATGACCCTCACGCTGCTGCTGGGCGCGATTCCCATCCTGCTGGGGCTGCTGGCCCTGGTCATGATCATTCTCCAGTAGGGCCGGAGCCGAGAGGGAGCCTCGTGGACTGGCGCTACATCGCGGGCGACGGAGTCGGGGCGGCCTTCGGGCTGGCCGCCGACGAGGTCGTCACCCGGCGGCAGGGGGGAGGCCAGAGCCCGCCCACGCTCAGGCTGTACACCTACCGCTCCCACTGCGCCCTGGTGGGCCGCTTCCAGCGGCTCGGTTCCGAGCTCCGGCTCGACCAGTGCCGGACGGCGGGCGTGGAGGTGAACCGGCGGCCCACGGGGGGCGGGGCGATCATCATGGGCGCCGACCAGCTCGGTGTCGCCATCATGGCACCCGCGCCGGCCGGGGAGCGCTCCTATGATCGCAGCCGCGAGCTCTTCGCGCGCTTCTCCGCGGGGATCACCGGGGCGCTCGGCGATCTCGGCATCGAGGCCGAGTACCGGCGGAAGAACGACGTGGAGGTGGGGCGGAAGAAGGTGGCCGGGCTCGGCATCTACTTCGATCCCGCCGGTGGCATGCTCTTTCACGCGAGCCTGCTCGTGGACCTCGACATCGCCTTCATGCTCTCGATCTTGAAGACGCCCTTCGAGAAGATCTCCGACAAGGAGATCGCCACGGTCGGTGAGCGCATGACCACGATCCGCCGTGAGCTCGGCCGCGCCATCAGCACCGCCGAGGTGAGAGCGCGCGTCAAGGAGGCGTATGCGCGGGAGCTGGGCCTCGACCTCGTGCCGGGGACGTTCTCCGCCGAGGAGCGCGCCGAGATCGAGGCGCTGGCCCAAGGCCGCTACGAGACCGAGGAGTGGCTCGCCCGCGAGCCTGCGACGCCTGACGCCATGGGCTCGGCCACGGTGAAGACGGACGGCGGTCTCCTCACCGTCCATCTCACGCTCGCCGGGGACGTCATCAAGGCCATCTATCTCACCGGGGACTTCTTCACCGACGACGCGGTCCTGGCGGGGATGGAGCGCGCCCTCCGCTGGCATCCCGTGGGGGCAGAGGCCGTGACGAAGACGCTCGAGGCGCTCCGGGAGCGCGAGGGGCTCGCGCTGCCGCAGGTGCCCTCGGAGGCGGTGGCCCGGGTCGTCGAGATGGCGGCGGAGGCGGCCAGGCGCCAAGAGCAGCAGGGCTTGGCCAAGGGGTGCTTCGTGAACCCGTGAGCGTCGCGCTCAACCGTTGACACGGGCCCTTCGAGCGGCTACTAGTACAGGAACACTAGAAAACCAGGTTCGATGACCAGCGCTACTTCACAGGCGATGTCGCTCCATGGGGGCGTGCTCGCGCTTCTATCGCGCTCCCGCCGGCGGCCCGCCGGCATGGCCCGGCTCCTCCGCCTGGGGGGCCTCGCCGCCTGCGCTCTGCTCACCTCGCTGGTGGTGGCGGGCGCGGCACCGGCCGTCGAGGTCGAGTCGCGCTCCGTCGAGTACAGGAGCGGCGACGTGGACGTGCCCGCCTTCCTCGCCGTGCCCACGGGCCCGGGCCCGCACCCCTCCGTGCTCTTCGTCCACGGCCGCTCAGGGTGGCACGACCGGCTCCAGGCCCATGTGCTGCGGCTGGCGGCCCAGGGTTTCGCCGTCCTCGCCCCCGACTACCACACGGGGCGCATGATCGCCGAGAACCCCATCGAGCACGATCCGGCCACCGAGAAGGACGTGGAGCTCGGGCTCGACTTCCTGAAGACGGTGCCCCGGGCGCGGGCGGATCGCGTGGGCGTGGTCGGCATCTCGCGCGGGGGCTATCACATGGCGCTGCTGGCCGTGCGGCGGCCCGAGGTGGCGGGCGTCGTGGGCTATTACCCGCACCTGGCCAGTCCCAATGCGCCCGAGCCGGTGCAGGTGTACCGCTACATGCCCGAGGTGGAGCAAATCCGCGTCCCGGCGCTCCTCATGGTGGGAGACCAGGATCATCAGCTCCGCCGGGAGATGGTCGTCCGCGTGGGGGAGCGGCTGCGCGAGCTGGGCCGGCAGGTCGAGGTCGTGGTCTACCCCGGGGCCCAGCGCGCCTTCGACTTCAGGCGCAACGGACGCACCCTCGGCGATAACTTGGCGCGTGACGACGCCCTGCGCCGCACCGCGGCTTTCCTCCATCGCATCCTGGGAGGACGCTGAGCGATGCGCCCGACGAGAGTGCCGAGCGCGCCGTGTCGCTAGGGCGAGGTGCGGCCGAGGTGCCGCGCGAGGAAGCCAAGCGTCCGCTCCCAGGAGAGCCGGTCGGCATCAGGACGGTACACGGCGGGAGCCTCGGCGCCCAGGGCGAAGTTGAAGAGGTGATCGGCGCCCGGATAGAGGTGGAGCGCGCTCGACCCTCCGGCCGCCACGAGCGCCCGGTGGAGCAGGGCGCCCTGCGAGGCGGGCACCGTGCGGTCGGCCTCGCCGTGATGGATGAGCACCGGAGCGCGCAGGACCCCGGCGAGCTCGGTGAGGGGGCGGGTGCGGAGCGCCAGCTCCCCCATGGGGCGCTCGCGGCCGAGGTCCTGGAACGAGGCCACGGCGTAGTACACGACTTACAGGAGGGCCCGGTATGAGCGAAACGATGCGGACCATCCACTTCACCCGCCGGACGCTGCTGCGCGGTCTGGCGCTGCTCGGGGTCTCGGGCGCGATGCTGCCGCTCGTGGGGGCGCCGCGGCCCGCGGCGGCCCAGGGCAACCTCGCCAACCTGGGGCCCGAGGAGCCCGTGGACGCCACGCTGAAGCGGCTCTTCGGCGGCCGCCCCATCAAGGACGGCTCCTCGGTGATGAAGCTCGAGCTGCCGCTCATCGCCGAGAACGGCTCCGTGGTGCCGGTGTCTGTCGAGGTCGCGCCGCCTCCCCAGGGGCACGTCAAGAGCATCTACATCATCGCCGACAGGAACCGGCGCCCCATGAACGCGAAGTTCAACTTCAGCCCCGGCGTCACCCAGCCCTTCGTGGGGACCAACCTGCGGCTCAACGAGACCGGGGACGTGCGCGCCGTGGCGGAGCTCTCCGACGGGACGCTGCTCATGGCGAAGCGCGAGGTGAAGGTCACCGTCGGCGGCTGCGGCGGATAACGGAGAGACATCGCGATGGCCGAGATCGGACGCGTCCGGATACGGATTCCCTCGAGCATCAGGCAGGGCGACATCGTCAAGGTCCGCGTGCTGGTCATCCACCCCATGGAGATCGTGGAGCGGAAGGACGGCAAGCCCGTGGACAAGAACTACCGGTTCATCAACCGCGTGCTCGTCACCTACCTGGGCAACGAGATCGCCCAGTTCGAGACGACGCAGTCCCTCAGCGAGAACCCGTTCTTCTCGTTCGCCTTCAAGGCGACCGAGCCGGGCGCGCTGAAGGTGACCTTCCTCGACACCCACGGGGGGAAGTACGAGGGCACCGCCGACATCAAGTTCTCCTGAGGCAGCAGGTTTTCCCCACAAGGAGGTTCCGATCCATGATCTGGATCCGTACTGTCGCAGGCGCGGTGCTGACCCTCGCGGCCCTGATCGTCGGCGGGTGCGCGCCGACGGAAGCCCCCGATCCCAGGGCCGGATTGCCACCCGCGCCCTGGATCTCGCGGGCGATTCCGGAGGCCAGGGGCGAGATCAAGGTGCTGCCCGACGGCAAGCGCGAGGCGGTCCGCTACAAGGGCTGGACGAAGGCCGACTTCGGGAAGTTCAGGACCTATGCCTACGACGACACGCGGCCCGAGCCGCGCCCCGGCAAGGCGCCGATGCCGGCCATCGCGGGAGATCCGAAGAAGGGCCGGAGCCTGTTCCTGGCCAGGGCCAAGGGGCCGTGCACGGGCTGTCATCTGATCCAGGGAGCCGACGTGTGGCCGGCGGGGAACGTGGGGCCGGATCTCTCCACCTTCGGCGACCGCGGACTGCCCGACGACTACGTCTTCAACCAGATCTACGACCCCCGCCACGTCTTCCCCAACACCACCATGCCGCCCTGGGGCACCGGGGGCGTGCTCGCCCCCGACGAGATCGTCCACCTCGTGGCCTTCCTCAAGACGCTGAAGGGTCCGGCGCCGCCCGAGAAGGATCGGGAGCGCGATCCCAACACGAGGCCCAAGCCGCCGGGCTTCGGCGACAACCTGGACCCGACCAACAACCCGGCCGTGGGGCGCGCCGAGGCCGCCGAGGCGCTCTGGGCGAAGAAGGGGCCTGCGGGCGCCAAGGCCTGCGCTGACTGCCACGCGGGGGGCCCCGCCAAGGCCATGAAGGGCGCGGCGACGCGCTACCCGAAGTACGTCACGCAGTACCGGCGCGTGATGAGCATCGAGGATCTCCTGACGGTCCACGCCCCCGAGACCACGGGGATGCACATGCTGGCCCAGAGCGCCGAGAACCTCGACATGACCATGCTCGTCAAGATGGCCTCGAACGGCATGCCGGTGGCGGTGGATCTCTCGACGCCCGAGCACCGCGCGGCCTTCGAGCGCGGGCAGGCGAATTTCAACAAGCGCGTCGGCCAGCGCAACCACGCCTGCGCCGACTGCCACACCCCGGGCAGCGGCCGGGGCGCCGACCGCTTCCTGGGCGGGCGGCTGCTGGGCAACGTGGAGAACGGTCTCACCCGCCACTTCCCCACCTGGCGGACGAGCCAGGCCCAGGTGTGGGACATGCGCAAGCGCATGCAGTGGTGCCTGACGCCGCTGGGGATGAACATGCTGCCCGCCGATGCGGTGGAGTACGCCGAGCTCGAGCTGTACCTCACGTCCTTCGACAAGGGGAAGCCCATCAGCGTCCCGGGGATCCGGCACTAGCGCCGTGCCAACTGACGTCGCCACGGCTCGCTCACGCTCGCTGGAGTTCCACATCCGGTCGCCTCGCCTTCGGCTCCGGCTCCCCGGGCCACGTTCTCGGTCGGCGCGGGCCCTCGACGTACGACCGAGTACGCCTCGGGCCCGCTTCTCCCTCGGGCCTCGTCTGGCTCGTCATTTGACCCGGCGCCGGCGGAAAGGCTGAATCGTATGGACGTCACGCGTCGGGACTTCCTGACGCTGCTGACGGTGGCGGGCGCCCTCGGGGCCGGAAGCCCCGGGGCGCTGGCCGCCTCGCTCGAGCCCGAGGGCCTCCTCGACTTCCAGGCGCTGGGCAACGTGACGCTGCTCCACATGACGGACCCGCACGGGACGCTCCTGCCGGTCCACTACCGCGAGCCCGACACGCGGATCGGCGTGGGCGACGAGGCGGGCAGCCGCCCGTTCCTCACCGGCGAGGCCTTCCTCAAGGCCTACGGGATCGGGCGCGGGTCGGCGGAAGCCTACGCGCTCACCCACCTCGACTTCGCCGCGCTGGCCGCGCGCTACGGCCGGATGGGCGGCTACGCGCACATCGCGACCCTGGTCAAGCGGGTCCGCGCCGACCGTCCGG
This sequence comes from Candidatus Rokubacteria bacterium GWA2_70_23, assembly GCA_001788395.1. Taxonomy (GTDB): domain Bacteria; phylum Methylomirabilota; class Methylomirabilia; order Rokubacteriales; family CSP1-6; genus UBA12499. Next base: position 1,003 of record MGBT01000022.1, on the reverse strand, counting down.
GCAAGACGCTCCTGCTGGACGGCGGGGACACGCTCCAGGGCTCGGCCACGGCCCTCTGGACGCGGGGCGAGGACATGGTGCGCGCCATGAACCAGCTCGGCGTGGAGGTCTTCACGCCCCACTGGGAGTTCACCCACGGGATCGACCGGGTGAAGGAGCTGTTCGGCGACCGCGAGAGCCGGGGCCTGTTCACGGGGGACTTCGTCTGTCACAACTGCAAGGAGCTCAACTGGGACGAGCCGGTGTTCCACCCGTACACGATCCGCGAGGTCGGCGGCGTCAAGATCGGCATCATCGGCCAGGCCTTCCCATATGTGCCCATCTCCCACCCGCAGCGCCTCGTCCCGAACCTCACCTTCGGCATCCAGGAGGACCAGGCGCAGCGGCTGGTGAACGAGCTGCGCGACGACAAGAAGGTGGACGTGGTGGTGCTCCTGAGCCACAACGGCCTGTCCACCGACATCAAGATGGCAGGTCGAGTGCGCGGCATCGACGTGGTCCTCGGCGGCCACACCCATGACGGCCTGCCCCGGCCCATCGAAGTGGGCCAGACGCTCGTCATCAACTCGGGGGCGCATGGCAAGTTCCTCAGCCGGCTGGACCTCGACGTGCAGGGCGGCCGCATCCGGGGCCGCCGCTACAAGCTCGTGCCGGTGCTGTCGAAGCACATCACGGGGGATGCGGGCA
>MGBT01000022.1:0-300 GCA_001788395.1 Candidatus Rokubacteria bacterium GWA2_70_23 | reverse complement strand
CGAGATCCGCGCCCCCTACGAGGCGCGCCTCGCCGAGCCCCTGGCCATGTCCGAGACCCTCCTCTACCGCCGCGGGAACTTCAACGGCTCCTTCGACGAGATCCTGCTCGACGCCCTCCTCAAGCGGCTCGACGCCCAGGTGGCGTTCTCGCCCGGCTTCCGGTGGGGTGTGACGATCGTGCCGGGTCAGACGATCACGCTGGAGGATGTCTACTCCCACACCGGCCTCACCTACCCGAACACGCTCGTCCGCGAGCTCACGGGCGCCGAGATCCGCCAGATCATGGAGGACGTGGCCGA
>MGBT01000021.1 GCA_001788395.1 Candidatus Rokubacteria bacterium GWA2_70_23 | reverse complement strand
CGCGCCGCAGCAACTACCTCTACGGCGCCTCCAAGGCCGGGCTGTCGGCCTTCCTCGAAGGGCTGAGTCACGCCTACGCCGAGCGCGGCGTGAGCGTGGTGTGCGTGAAGCCGGGCTTCGTCAAGACCGGTCTCACGGAAGGGCTGCCGGTGCCGCCCTTCGCCGGGGAGCCAGAGCCCGTGGCCCGGACGGTACTGAGGGCGCTCGATGCCGGCCGGCGCGTGGTCTATGCCCCGCCCGTGTGGCGGTGGATCATGCTCGTCATCCGCTCGCTGCCCCACGCCCTCATGCGCCGCATCCGCTTCTGAGTCGGTTAGAATAAGGGCCTATGCCAGAACCGGTGCGCGTCCGCTTTGCCCCGAGCCCCACGGGCCACCTGCACGTGGGGGGCGCCCGCACGGCCCTGTTCAACTGGGCCTTCGCGCGCCGCCACCACGGGGTCTTCATCCTCAGGATCGAGGACACGGACCGGTCCCGCTCCACGGAGGAGTACATCGAGTCCATTCTCGAGGCCTTGACCTGGATGGGGCTCGACTGGGATGAGGGGCCGCCCACGGCCGGCTACCGCCAGACGGAGCGTCTGGAGATCTACAAGGCGCAGGCCGACCGCCTGCTGGCCGAGGGCCGCGCCTACCGCTGCCGCTGCACGGCCGAGGCGCTCGACGCCCTCCGGCGGGAGGCCCAGCAGCGCGGGGAGACCTTCCGTTACCCCGGCACCTGCCGCGACCTCGCCGTGCCGGCCTCGGAGCCCAGCGCGCTGCGGCTGCGCATCGCCGCCGACGGGGAGACGGTCGTGGAGGATGCCATCCACGGGCGGGTCACCTTCGACCACACCCAGCTCGACGACTGGATCCTGGTGCGCACCGACGGGACGCCGACCTACAACTTCTGCGTCGTGGTGGACGACGTGACGATGGAGATCACCCACGTCATCCGGGGCAACGACCATCTGTCGAATACGCCCAAGCAGATCCAGTGCTACGAGGCCCTGGGCTACCCGTTGCCCGCCTTCGCCCACATCCCCATGATCCTCGGATCGGACAAGAGCCGTCTCAGCAAGCGGCACGGGGCCACCTCCGTCCAGGCGTTCCGGGACGCGGGCATCGTGCCCGAGGCCATGCTCAACTACCTGGCCCGGCTCGGCTGGTCCCACGGCGATGAGGAGATCTTCTCTCGAGACGACATCGCGCGGCACTTCGACCTGGCGCACGTGGGCCAGGCCGCGGCCATCTTCGACCGTGCCAAGCTCGAGTGGCTGTCCATGCACTGGATCAAGGCGATGCCGCCCGAGCGCCTGGCGGCCCAGCTGATGCCCTTCCTCGACAGCGCGGGCCTGCCGGCGCCGGCGGACCGGGCGTGGCTCGCGCGCGTCACGGAGACCCTCAGGGAGCGCTCCCACACGCTGGTGGAGATGGCGGAGAAGGCCACGTTCTACTTCCGGCGGCCGGCGGCCTATGATCCGCAGGCCACGGCCAAGTTCTGGACCGGCGCAGCGCATGACCGCTACGCGCTGCTGATCAAGCGGCTCGAGGCCCAGGCCGACCTCCACCCGGCGACCGTCGAGGCGCTGTATCGGGAGCTGGCGGCGCAGCTGGAGGTCAAGCTCGTGGACCTCGCCCAGCTCACCCGCGTCGCCATCACGGGCACGACGGTGAGCCCGCCGATCTTCGAGGTGGTGAGCCTCCTCGGCAAGCCCGAAACCCTCGCCCGCCTCCGTGCAGCGCAGTCAGCAACGGTAAACCGGGGATCCCGATGAGCGCTTGCGCGAAGAGGCCCAACCGCAGCCCGATGTCATCCCCATTCAGGCGAGATAAATAATGCGTTTGCTGCTGGCCCGCCACGGCCAGTCGGTCTCCAATGCGGTGCGCCGCTTCCAGGGGGTGCAGGACGTGCCGCTGTCGCCGCTCGGGCTGCGTCAGGCCGAGGCCCTGGGCGAGGCGCTGCGCCGGCGCCGGCTGGCGGCCATCTACACGAGCCCCCTCACGCGCGCCCGGCGCACGGCGGAGATCGTCGCCGCCGGGCTCTCCATGCCCGTGGTGACCGTGGAGGATCTGCGTGAGCTGTCGCTCGGGGAGTGGGAGGGCCGCACCGTGGATGAGATCCGGGCGCTGCCGGGCGATCCCTATGCCCGGTGGGTGCGGGACCCCGTGGTCGGGCTGCCGCCGGGCGGCGAGCCGCTGCATGCCGTGCAGCGACGTGTCGTGCGCGCCATCGAGGAGATCGCCGCGGGGCACCCGAATGGCGACGATGTGCTCGTGGTCTGCCACGGCGGCGTCATCAGCGCCTTCCTCGCCCACTGCCTGGGGCTGCCGCTGTCGGCCATCTGGCGGGTCACGCTCTCCAACGGCTCGCTCACCGAGGTGGCGCCGCCGCGGGTCCTCTCGGTGAACGACACGGCGCATCTCGACGGCCTCGCCGCCCCGGCCACGGCGGCCCTGAGCCCGTGAGCCGGCCATGACGCTGCTCGCGCTCTTCGGCGGCCTCGCCCTCCTCCTCTACGGCATGCAGCTCACCGGAGAGGGACTGCAGCGCGCCGCCGGCGGCCACCTGCGTCACCTGCTCACGAGCATGACACGCAACCGGCTGGCGGCCGTGGGGTCGGGCGCCGTCGTGACGGCCCTCATCCAGTCCTCCTCGGCGACGACCCTCATGCTGATCGGGTTCGTCTCGGCCGGACTCGTCTCCTTCCGGCAGTCGCTGGGCGTGATCCTCGGCGCCGACATCGGGACGACGTTCACCGTCCAGCTCCTCGCCTTCAAGATCCAGGAGCTGGCGCTTCTCCTGGTGGGCGTGGGCTTCGCCATGTCCTTCTTCGCGCGCCGGGGCATGGCCAAGAACCTCGGGCAGGCCATCCTCGGGTTCGGCTTCCTCTTTCTCGGCATGCGAGTGATGGCCGAGGGCATCGCCCCGCTGGCCGGCCAGGACCTCTCGCGCCAGGTCCTCGTGGCCTTCGCCGCGAACCCCGTGCTCGGCATCCTGGCCGGCGCGTTCCTGAGCGCCACCATGGCCTCCTCCGCGGCGACCATCGGGCTCGCGCTGTCCCTGGCGAGCCAGGGACTGCTGGGGCTCTCCGGGGCCGTCCCCATCGTGCTGGGCGCCAACATCGGCACCTGCGCCACGGCGTTCGCCGCGAGCCTCCGCTCCTCGTCGGATGCGCGCCGCGTGGCGGCGGCGCACATCGCCTTCAAGGTGCTGGGGGTCGCGCTGGTCTTCCCCTTCATCCAACCCTTGACGGGGCTCGTGGCGCAGACGGCAGCGGACCCGGCACGCCAGATCGCCAACGCCCACACGCTCTTCAACGTGGCCATCAGCGCGCTGTTCCTCCCGTTCGCCACGGTGGCCGCCCGGGCCATCAGCGCGCTCGTCCCGGAGGAGGAGCGCGCCGACAACCCCTTCAAGACGCGCTATCTGGACGACCGGTACCTCGACCAGCCCGCGCTCGCCATCGGCCAGGCCATGCGCGAGGCCCTCCGCATGGGAGACGTGGCCCAGGCCATGCTGCGCGATGCCATGACCGTGCTCCGGACTGATAACCAGGAGCTCCTGGAGGACGTCGAGCGGCGGGACGACCAGCTCGACTACCTGGAGCGGCAGATCAAGATCTTCCTCTCGCGTCTTGGCCGCGAGACCATGAGCCCTGACCTCGCGCAGAAAGAGATCGCCCTGATCTCCTTCATCGGCAACCTGGAGAACATCGGCGACATCATCGACAAGAACCTGATGGAGCTCGCGCGGAAGAAGCTGTACCAGGGCCGCAAGTTCTCGGACGCAGGGGAGGCCGAGCTGATCGAGTTTCACGCCATGGTCTCCAAGAACCTCGAGCGCGCCATCGCGGGCTTCGCCGCCAACGACCGGAGCCTCGCCCAGGAGGTGCTGGACCAGCGGCCCATCGTGCGGCAGCGCGAGCGGGAGATGCGCGAGTCGCATCTCACGCGGCTGCGCCGGGGGCTCGCCGAGTCGCTGGAGACCTCCGAGATCCACCTGGACGTGCTCACGAACCTCAAGCGCATCTCCTCGCACATCACGGCGCTCGTGTTTCCGATCCTGGAAGAAGTGTAGGGACGGCCTATGCCGCAGCCGCGTCTCCGGGTCCTGTTCATGGCCTCCGAGGTGGCGCCCTTCGCCAAGACCGGCGGCCTCGCCCAGGTGGCCTCGGCCCTGCCGCGGGCCGTCGCCGCGCTGGGGCACGACGTCCGCGTGCTGATGCCCAAGTACCGCGGGGTGGAGGCCCATTGCCGGGACTTGCGCGTCGTGATCCCCCAGGTACGCGTGCCGCTGGGCGACCGGACGGCGGAGGGCGCGCTCTGGGAGGGGCGCAACCCTGCCGGCCTGCCCATCTACTTCCTCGCGCACGACCACTACTACGACCGCGACGGTCTCTACGGGACCAACGACGGCGACTACTGGGACAACTGCGAGCGCTTCATCTTCTTCTGCCGCGGGGCGCTGGAGGCCCTCGACGCGCTCGGGCGGGATCCGGCCTCCGCCTGGCGGCCGCAGCTGATCCACGCCAACGACTGGCAGACGGGCCTGGTCCCCGTCTACCTGCGCACGGTCTACCGCGACCACCCGGGGCTCGGGCGCCTGGCCACGCTCTTCACCATCCACAACCTCGCCTACCAGGGCGTCTTCTGGCACTACGACATGCCCATGACCGGGCTCGGCTGGGATCTCTTCACACCGGCGGGCATCGAGTTCTACGGCAAGATCAACTTCCTCAAGGGCGGGCTCGTCTTCGCCGACCTCCTCACCACCGTGAGCCGGACCTACGCGCACGAGATCAGGACGGCCGCCTTCGGCGGCGGGCTCGAGGGCGTGCTGGAGGAGCGCAGCCAGGACCTGCACGGCGTGGTCAACGGCATCGACGACGAGGTGTGGAACCCGGAGACGGACGCGGCCATCGCCACGCGCTACTCGGCCGCGGGTCTCGAGGGCAAGGCCGTGTGCCGCGAGGCCCTGCGCCAGGAGTTCGGGCTCGACAACGGCCCGGGGCTCGTCATCGGCATGGTGACGCGGCTCGCCGATCAGAAGGGGCTCGACCTCGTGCTCGAGGCGCTGCCGGAGATGCTCGCGGCGGGCTCTGCGTTCGTCCTGCTGGGGTCGGGCGCCCCGCACCTGGAGGAGGCCTTCACCCAGGCTGCGGCCGAGCACCCGGGGCGGGTGGCGGTGCGGATCGGTTTCAGCGACGACCTGGCGCGGCGGATCTACGGGGGAGCGGACTGCTTCCTCATGCCCTCGCGCTACGAGCCCTGCGGGCTCGGCCAGCTCATCGCCCTGCGCTACGGAACTCCGCCGATCGTCAGGCGCACGGGCGGGCTGGCCGACACGGTCCGGCCTTTCGATGCTACCTTGCGCACGGGCACCGGCTTTCCGTTCGACGGCTTCTCGGTCGAGGAGTTGCTCGATGCCGTCAGGCGCGCGGTGGCGGTTCACCGGGACCAGGCCCTCTGGAGCGCGCTCGTGAGAAACGCCATGGGCGAGGATTTCTCCTGGGACGCCTCGGCCCGGGAGTACGTGATGCTCTACCGCAGGGCGCTCCGGGCTCGCAACCCCCGAGCCTGACCACCCAGGGAGGCTCCATGAAGAAGATCGAGGCCATCATCAAGCCCTTCAAGCTGGACGACGTCAAGGAGGCGCTGACCGAGCTCGGCGTGGTCGGCATGACCGTCACCGAGGTGCGCGGCTTCGGCCGCCAGAAGGGGCACACGGAGCTCTACCGCGGCTCGGAGTACACGATCGACTTCCTCCCCAAGGTGAAGGTCGAGGTGGTGGTGCCCGACGACCTCGTGGACAAGGTGGTGTCGGTCATCTGCGCCGCAGCCAAGACGGGCTCCATCGGGGACGGCAAGGTTTTCGTGCTGCCGCTGGGCGAGGCCATCCGGATCCGCACCGGCGAGACCGGACAATCCGCCATCTGACCGCGCCCCTCGCGACAGGCCCAGCGTCGCCCATGCGGGCGCGCCCTCGATGATCGGTTTGCTGGCGGCGGTTCCCGGCGATCCCCGGGCCCTCCGGCAGCTCCAGCGTCTCGGCTTTGCGGATCCGGCGGCAGCCCTCGCCAACCTCCACGCGCTGGCGCCGACGCCGTTCGACGGCGAGCTCCTGGCGCCCGTTCTGCCGCGACTCCTGGGCGAGCTCCAGGGCGCCCCCGATCCGGACATGGCGCTCAACAACCTGGAGCGCCTGGCCGCTCACAGCGAGCGCGCCGCCTTCTTCCGGCTCCTCGACGCCCATCCGGGCGCGATCCATCTCCTCGCCCGCCTCGGGGGGACGAGCCAGGTCCTCGCCGACACGCTGCGCCGCTATTCCCACCTGTTCCCCTGGCTGCTCGAGCCCTGGACCATGCGCCAGTGGCTGCGGGACGACCTGGAGGAGGAGCTGCGGCAGAGCACGGCCGCGTTCTCGAGGGCCGAGGCGCGCTGGAACGCGCTCCGCCGCTTCAAGTACCGCCAGCTCCTGCGGATCGGCTGCCGCGACATCCTGGGTGACGCCGATCTCACCGTCACCACGGAGGAGCTGTCCCGGCTGGCGGATGTGTGCCTCGAGACCGCCCGGCGCTGGGCCGAGGGCGCGCTCGAGCCGCTCTACGGCGTGCCCGCGGCGCCGGACGGGGCGCGCACGGGGCTCGCCGTGATCGGCATGGGCAAGCTCGGCGGGGACGAGCTGAACTACTCCTCCGACATCGACCTGATCTTCGTCTACGGCGAGGATGGCGAGACCACGGGGGGCACGGCCGGCCGCGTCTCCAACGACCGGTACTTCACCGAGGCCACGCGCTCGATCGTGGCGGCCATCGAGTCGGTGACCGACGAGGGGCACGCCTTCCGCGTGGACCTGAGGCTCCGGCCCGAGGGGCGTTCCGGGGCGCTGATCCTCTCGCTCGGGGGCTACCGGACGTACTTCGCCGAGCGCGCCGAGCTGTGGGAGCGGCAGGCGCTCATCAAGGCGCGCGCCTGCGCGGGCGACGCGGCGGTCGCCGCCCGATTCTTCGAGCTCACGCGTCCGTTCGTGTTCCGCCCCGGGCTCGACCCGGGGATCGTCGCCGAGATCCGGCGGATGAAGCGGGAGATCGACCGCTCCCAGCGGGCCAAGGGCATCGAGCGCCGGAACGTGAAGCTGGGCGTCGGGGGAATCCGGGAGATCGAGTTCCTCGTCCAGGCGCTCCAGCTGCTCTACGCGGGGGACGATCCGTGGCTGCGCGAGCGGAACAGCCTGCGGGCCATCTTCCGGCTCACGGAACGGGGCTACGTGTCGCCTGCCCTGGGGCGCTTCCTGGGCGACGCCCTCGTCTACCTCCGCACCGTCGAGCACCGGCTGCAGATCCTGTACGAGTTCCAGACTCACACGCTGCCCGAGGACCCGGCGGCCCTCGGGCGCCTGGCGCGCCGCATGGGCGTGGCGCTGCCGCCGGACGCCGCCCGGCGGCGCTTTCTCGCCGAGTACCGGCGCGTCACGCGGGGCGTGCACGCGGCGTTCCGGGAGTTCTTCGACACGCGACCGGCCCGGACGAAGGCCGAGCCCCCGCGCGTGCCCACGTTCACCGCGCTCAAGGCCACGGGCTTCGCCGACCCGGACCGCGCCCGGCAGAACCTCCGGCTCGTCCTCGAGGGCCGGCCGCTCCTACCGTACCCGGCGCGCGCCCAGGCCGCCCTCTGGCGGATGTTCCCGGTGCTGCTCGACGCCCTCTGGCAGAGCCCCGACCCCGACGAGGCGCTGAACCAGCTCGAGCGCTTCGTGGCGGCCGCCGGGCCCCGCACGGCCTACCTCGAGCTCCTGGCCAACCGCCCCGGCCTCCTGGCGAACCTGGTGAAGCTCTGCGCCCGCGGCGAGCTCCTCACCCAGATGCTCCTGGCCCAGCCCGAGCTCCTCAACGGCCTCGCCGATCCGGCGACCTTCGCGGCGCCCAAGGGCAAGGCGGCCTTCCGGCTGACGCTGGCGGCGGCGCTCGCGCCGCGGCTGTCGCTGACCGAGCGCAAGGACCGGCTGCGGCGTCTCAAGCAGGCCGAGGAGCTCGGCATCACGTGGCGGATGCTCTTGCGGGTGACGGATGCCGAGCGCTTCTCCGCCGAGATGACGGCGCTCGCCGAGGCCGCGCTCTCCACGGCGTGGCTCATGGCGCTCGAGCAGGTGACGTCGCTCTACGGCGTGCCGCGCGGCGCCGATGGGCGGTTCATCCCGGCCGTGATCGTGGGGCTCGGGAAGTTCGGCGGGCGGGAGCTGAGCACGGGATCGGATCTGGACCTGTTCGTGATCTACGAGGGCCCCGGGCAGACGGACGGGTCGGAGAGCGTCGAGGCCCACGTGTTCTACGACCGGGCCGTGGAAGCCCTCTCCGGTGTCCTCGGCGATATCACCGCCGCGGGCCTCGTCTTCCCGGTGGATCTCCGGCTGCGCCCCGGATCCAAGGGCTCGGGCTTCGCCTCGAGCCTTCCGGCCATGGAGCAGTACTACCGCGAGTGGGCGGACCCGTGGGAGCGGCAGACGCTGACGCGGGCGCGGCTCTGCTCGGGGGACGCGCGCCTCGGCCGCCGGGTGCGGCGGCTCATCCGGGCGCTCCTCTACGGGGCGCTGGCGGCGCCGGCGGACCTCAAGGAGATGCGGCTGCTCAGGGAGCGCATGGAGAAGGAGCTCGGCAAGGAGACTCCCGGGCTCTTCCACGTCAAGTTCGGCCGGGGCGGCCTCGTGGACGTGGAGTTCATCACCCAGGCGATCCAGCTCACCAGCGGGGCCCGGCACCCCACCATCCGCCGCCCGACCACGCTCCAGGCGATCGGCGCCATGGGCGCGATCGGGCTCCTGTCCCGGGAGGACGCGGGGGGGCTCGCCGAGCAGTACCGCTTCCTCCGCCGCGTATCGGGAGCGGTACGCCTCTTCGGCGCGCGCCCCCCGGACGCCCTCGAGCTGGCGGGACCCATCCCCGGGCGGATCGCGCGGAGCCTCGACTACCCGTCGCGCAAGGACTTCCTGGAGGACTACAGGCGCCGCACGGCCTGGGTGCGCGCCCTCTACGACCGCGTGGTGCTGCCCTGAGCGAGCCATGAGTCTCGGGCTGGCCCTGCTCCTGCCGCTGCTCGGGCTCGCGCTCTGGGTGTTCGTCCGGGTCCACCCTCGGAGTGGCTCGGCGGGGGCCCTGCGCGCCTACAATGTCGGCGTGGTCCTCGTCGCCGTGGCCGGGTGTGCCTGGACGGCCGCCCACTTCTACAGGACCACCGGGCAGAGCGTCGATCGCGCCTGGTGGCCCGTCCTGGCCACGCTGGCCTCGCTGCTCGTCGTGTCGGGGGTGCTCCTGGCTGGCACGGCGCTCAGGAACTTCGTGGTGTTCGCCGGACGGGGCTGGCACGGCGCTCAGGAACTTCGTGGTGTTCGCCGGACGG
>MGBT01000020.1 GCA_001788395.1 Candidatus Rokubacteria bacterium GWA2_70_23 | reverse complement strand
ATCTCGGGGGAAGGCGTGCGCGACGCCCTGGCCGCGGTGGATCTCGAGACGCCGCTGGGACGGGTCAAGTTCGACGAGCGTGGCGAGCCGCTGTTCTACGAGCGGGTGATCGTCCAGATCCAGGGCGGCCGCCACGTCGTCGTCTATCCGAGGGAGCGCGCCGCGGCTTCCGCCGTCTACCCCGGGCGCTGAGCGCCCCGGCCGCCGGCGGTCCTACTCGGCGAGGCACGCGACGGCGCGCGTCTCGAAGCCCGTCGTGAGGACGGGCCTGGCGGAGGCGCACCCGTCGAGACTCACGAACACCTTCCCCGAGATGGAGCACGCCAGCACGAGGCCCGCCGCATCCGCCGCCGTGGCCACCGACCAGATCGTGCTGTCGGTGTCCGACAGCATGCCCGAAGCGCGCCAGGAGCGTCCCCCGTCGGTCGACAGCGCGATCTCCCCGCGCGTGCCCGGCGGCCCATCGCCGAAGCCGCAGTAGAGCATCCCCGGATCGTCGGGGCGGGTCGCCAGGGCGCGGCAGTAGCGATCCGCGGGCTCGAAGAGGCCCTCCATCCAGCGCGCGCTCCGCCACATGGCGACACCGCGAGGAGTGGCCGCCAGCAGGATGCCGCCAGAGGACCAGGCCAGCCCGTGGACGTCCAGCGACGGGATCTCCTCGTTCGCTGCGCTCCAGCTCCGGCCACCGTCGGCGCTGGCGAAGACGCCCCCGACCTCGACCCCCGCCCACACCTCGCCCGCCGCCCAGGGGCTCGGCAGCAGCGCGGTGATGCGGGGCGTGTGAGGCTGCGGCGTTCCTCGCTCCGCTCGGGGAATTCCCATATCCGCTCGCCTCGCCTCCGGCTGCGGCTCGCCCGACATCGGCAGAGCAAAGGACAGGGACTCCCAGCGGCGTCCGCCGTCGTCAGAGCGGAAGAGCCCCAGCGGCCGCGTGCCGGCGAGGATGACCCCATCCATCGCCGCGAGCGACCACACCTGGGTGTCGGGCACCGGCAGCGCGAGCTCGGTCCACGCGCGCTCGCCGTAGCGGAAGATGCGTCCCTCGCCGCCCACCAGGAGCTCGCCCGATGCGGCGCAGAGCGAGTAGAGCCGCGCCGATGCCGCGAGGCCCGGCTCCTTTGTCCAGCTCGAGCCGAGGTCATCGCTCCTGAACAGCCCGTCCCCCACCGTCGCCACGTAGAGTCTCGGCATCAGATCGCCCTGCACTTTCCTTGACCTTCGGTTTTCCGGACGCTACCATCCGGAGGGCTGTTTCCCATTCTACGACACCCGAGGAGCTCCCACCCTGTCGCTGGCCTCGCTCGTCCAGGCCCTCGTCTCCGGCGCCCTGCTGGGATGCTTCTACGCGCTGATGGCTCTCGGCTTCTCGATGATCCTCGGGGTGAGCCGGTCGCTGAACCTGGCCCACGGCGATCTGGTCGTTCTCGGCGGCTACGTCGGCTACTCGCTCTGGGCCGCGGCGGGGCTCTCCCCCGTCCTGCTCCTCCCCGTGGCTGCGCTGGCGCTCGCGCCGGCGGCGCTCGTGTGGGACTGGCTCCTGAAGCGCACCCCGGAGCCGAAGGAGCTCTCGAGCCTGGTGCTCACCTTCGGGCTGTCGCTCCTGCTCCAGACCGTCATGCGCGCCATCTGGCGCGGCGAGTACCGGTTGATCGCCGAGAGCTCGCTCGGCGCGAGCCTCCAGCTCGGCACGCTCGCGCTCAATCGCGGCCGGGTCCTGGCCGCGGTAGCGGCGCTCGCGGTGGTGGGACTCCTCTGGCTCGCGCTCACGCGCACGCGCTGGGGCCAGGCCGTCCGCGCCACGAGCATCGACCCCCAGGCCGCCGCGCTCGTCGGCATCAACGTGGACGGCGCCCGGCGCAGCACCTTTCTCCTGGCGCTCGGGCTCTCGGGCGCCACGGGCGTCCTCTTCGCGACGCTCCACTACGTCCACCCGGCGGCGGGCGTGGAGCTGACCCTCATGGCCATCGTCCTCAGCATCTGGGCCGGCGTCGGACACCTCAGGAGCGTGCTGGCGGCCGGGTTGCTCCTGGGGATGATCGAGGCGCTCACGGTCACGGGGTGGGGACCGGGGTGGCGCGAGCCCGTCGTGGCCCTCATGCTGCTGGGCTCCCTCCTGGCCCGCTCGGGCGGCCTCGCCCGCGGGCACGCGCACTGATGCGCAGCGGGCTCGCGGCGCTCCTCGGTATGGGCGTGCTCGCCGCCGTGCCCCCGGCGCTTGGATTTCACCCGTACTATCTTTTTCTGCTCTCCACGGCTTTTCTTCTCGCCGCCGTGGCCTCGGCGTGGAACCTGCTGGCCTATGCGGGGCCGATCTCCTTCGGGCACGCCGCGTTCTTCGGACTGGGTGCCTACGGCGCGGCGCTGGCCTCTCTCGGCGGGCTCTCGCCGTGGGGCGCCATCGCCCTCGGCGGGCTCGCGGGCGCCGCGGGCGCCGCGGGGGTCGGGCTCCTCTCCATCAGGCTCCGGGGCGCCTATCTCGCGCTCGGCACTCTCGCCTGCGCCGAGCTCCTGCGCGGGCTCGCGCTCATCTGGAGCGAGGTGACGGGCGGCGGCGCGGGTCTCGCCGGCATCCCCGCCCTGCCCGTGCTCCCCTGGCTGCCCCGCGTGCTCACGGAGGGGCGGGCGGGGGCGTACTATCTCGCGCTGGCGCTGCTGGGCGCGGCGCTCGGGCTCTTCGCGCTGATTCGCCGGAGCCGCGTGGGGCTTGCCTTCGCTGCTCTGCGCGAGGAGGAGGAGCGCGCCAGCCTGCTGGGGCTGCGCCCCCTGCCCTGGACCCTGCTCGCGTTCGCGCTCTCGGGTCTGGTCACCGCGCTCTGCGGCGGCCTCTACGCCCACGTGGTGCGCGTGGTGGAGCCCGATCTCGTCTTCAGCCGCCACTACTCGATCCTGCCGCTGGTCATGGCCACCTTCGGGGGGCTCCACACGCTCCTGGGCCCCGCCGCCGCCGCCATCGCGCTGTACCTGCTGAGCGAGCTCGTGCTGCACCCGCTCCTGCCCGCCCTGCACCAGGTCGGCTACGCGCTGGCGCTCATCGCCGTCATTCTCTATCTGCCCGGGGGCCTCGCCGGCCTCCGGAGGGGCGGGCGCCGTGCCCATCCTTGAGGGGCGCGGCGTCAGCGTGGCCTTCGGCGGGCTCTCCGCGCTCCGCGGTGTGGACGTGGCCATCGAGGAGCGCGAGGTGGTGGGGCTCCTCGGGCCCAACGGCTCGGGGAAGTCCACGCTCTTCAACGTCCTCGGGGGGCTCCTGCGCCCCACCTCGGGGGAGGTGTGGTTCCGCGGGCAGCGCATCACGGGCGGACCGCCGTGGGTGGCCGGACGGCTCGGCATCGGCCGCACCTTCCAGATCCCGCGCCCCTTCGCGGGGCTCAGCGTGCTCGACAGCGTCCTGGTGGGTGTGACCTTCCGGACCCGCCACCGCTATCGGCGGGCGGCCGACCGCCGCGCCGAGGCGGAGCGGCTGCTGGGGCTCGTCGGGCTCGCGGACAAGGCCGGCGCGCGCGCCGCGGCCCTGTCTCTCGGCGAGATGAAGCGGCTCGAGCTGGCCGTGGCGCTCTCGAGCCGGCCGGCGCTGCTCCTGCTGGACGAGCTGGCCTCGGGGCTGTCGCCGAAGGGGCGCGAGGAGGTGGTGCTCTTCTACGCGCGCCTGCGCGAGCGCGGCATGACCATCTTCGCCGTGGAGCACTCCTTCGGCCTGCTCGCGCAGGTGGCCGACCGCATGCTCGTCCTCGATCAGGGCCAGATCGTGGTGGACGGTCCGCCGCCGGCCGTGCTGGCCTCGCCACGGGTCGCCGCCGCCTATCTGGGCGAGGAGGAGCGTTAGGGTGAGCGCCCCGCTCCTGCTGACCGTCCGGGACGTCCACGCGGGCTACGACGATCTGACCGTGCTGCGCGGCCTCTCGCTGGAGGTGCGCGCGGGCGAGTTCGTCGCGCTGGTCGGCCCCAACGGCGCCGGGAAGTCCACGCTGCTGAAAGCGCTCGCCGGACTCCTGCCGGTGACGAGCGGGGAGATCAACCTGGACGGCGAGCGCATCGACGGGCTGCCCCCCTACGCCATCGCCGCCCGGGGCCTCACCCTCATCCCCGAAGGGCGCCGCCTCTTCGGCCCGCTGTCGGTGAGGGAGAACCTCGAGCTCGGCGCCTTCCTCCCGAAGGCGCACGCGCGCCGCGAGGAGACACTGCGCACCATCCTGCGCCTCTTCCCGATCCTCCAGGACAAGCACAGCGCGCCGGCGCGGTTGCTCTCGGGAGGCGAGCAGCAGATGCTGGCGCTGGCACGCGGCCTCATGGCCCGGCCTCGCCTGCTCTGCCTCGACGACCCCTTCCTCGGGCTCGCGCGCAGCGTCACCGACCGCTTCTGCCAGGCTGTCCACGCCATCACCTCGGAGGGGATCACGATCCTGGCGGCCGGGCAGCACGTGCGCCGGCTCTTGCGGCTCGCCACGCGTGCCTATCTGCTGGAAGCCGGGCAGGTGGCGCTGACCGGCCCGGGCCCGGCGCTCCTCGAGGACCCGCGGCTCAGTCAGACGCTACTCGAGCTGGGCACGGGCGCCTGGCAGCGGCCGGCATGATAGGCTCCTCCCGATGAAACGGAAGTGGCTCCTGATCATCGCGGGGCCGGCGGCGCTACTGGCGGCCGGAAGCCTCGCGGCCTCGCTCTTCCTGCCCCACCCGATCCCGAGGACGGCGACGCCCGCCCAGCGCCTGTACCTCACCCATTGCGCCAGCTGCCACGGGGCCAACGGTCAGGGCTCCTGGCGGGCGACCCTCCTGCTGATCCGGCCGGGCAACCTCGCCGATAAGCGCATCATGGACAGCCTGTCCGACGAGTACCTGCACAGCCTGATCAAGCATGGCGGAGCAACCATCGGGAAGCCCGGGATGCCGGCCTTCGGGTTCCATCTGTCGGACGAGCAGATCCAGGACCTTGTCCGGCAGTTGCGGATGCTCGGCCGGCACCTCACCGGGTCTTCTGGATCTCCACCACGAGCAGCCGGTCCGGCATCTGGCGCACGGTGAAGCGGATGCGGTCTCCCGGCGCGACCCCGGCGCGGTCGAGCAGCTCCCGCGACTCGACCATGAAGGACATCGAGGTCATCTCGTCCATGAGCCCCGGCACGGCGTCATGCCTGACCAGGATCATGGTCTCGCCCCATCGGGCCTCGAGAACACCGGTGACCCGGTAGAGCCCCCGCCCCGGGAACACGGCGCGATAGCTGCCCCAGATGCCAGCCGCAAAGCCTGCCAGGAGGAGGACGAAGAGCGCCGGGACGGTCCAGCGTCCGGGCCGGGGCACTACCTGAGCTTGTCCCGGAGGACACGCCGCAGGAGCTTGCCGGTGCCGGGGCCGGTCGGGCCCGGGGCCCGCGGCACGGCCGGGACGAACTCCACCTCGCGCGGCAGCTTGTAGACGGCCAGCGTGCCCCGGCAGAACTCGATCAGCTCTCCGCTCAGGGCCTCGCTCGGAGACAGACCGGTCTTGAGGACGACGTAGGCGCGCGTATTCTGTCCGCGCACGGGGTCGGGCACGCCGATGACCGAGCAGTCCGCGACGGCCGGGTGACGGCAGAGCGCCTCCTCGATCTCCTCCGGCCCGATCCGGTACCCGGAGGACTTGATGAGGTCGTCCTCGCGCGAGAGGAACCACACGTACCCGTCCTCGTCCATGCTGACGAAGTCCCCGGCGCGGCACCACCCGTTCCACACCGCCTGCCTCTGCTTCTCCTCGTCCCGCCAGTACACGGTGCCCGTGGGGCCCCGGGCGATGAGGCGTCCGGGCTCGCCGGGCTTGCAATCCACACCCTCCTCGCTGACCACGCGGAGCTCGTAGCCCGGCACCGCCGGGCCGATGGCCCCGGGCTTCACGCGCCGCGTGACGGCCGAGGAGATGAAGACGTACATCATCTCGGTGGTGCCGAGCCCCTCGTAGATCTCGTGCCCGAACATCTCCTTCCACGCCTGGTAGGTCTCGGCGCCGAGGGACTCGCCCCCGCCCGTGCAGATGCGCACGGAGGACAGATCGTATGTCTGCCGGGCGCCCGGCACCTGGAGCATCTTCCGGTACGCCGTGGGCAGGATGGACACGACGGTGATCCGGTGCTTCTGGATCTGCTCGAACATGCCCTCGGGCGTGAAACGGGGCAGCAGCGACGCCGCGGCGCCGAAACGGAAGGGAATCACCGCCTGGGTCGAGTAGCCGGCGGCGAGCGACAGGGGCGCGGGACCGCCGATCACGTCCTCGGCCGTCACCCCCCAGCCACACCGGCCGAAGCCGTCGGGCACGATGAGAGCCTCTTCCATGACGTGGACCGTGCCCTTGGGAAGCCCCGTGGTGCCCGAGGTGAAGAGCAGGACGGAGACGGCCATGCGGTCGCGGCGCACGGGGGGGAGGCTCTCCGCGCCGCGGGCCACCAGCTCCCCGTACGGGATGTAGCCCTTGGCCTTGATCGTCGCCGTATCCCCCCCGATCACGATGACGTGCTTGACGGTCTCGAGCTGCTGGCGCGCCGCGTCCACCTCCTCCAGGAGCGGGGCGGCGACGATGAGGGCCACGGCCTCAGTGAGCCCGGCCACGTGGGCGAGCTCGGCGCGGGAGAACAGCGGCGAGGTCGGCACGATCACCGCGCCGATCTTGATCACGGCGAAGTTCGCCACCAGCGCCGGCGGGATGGAGGGCGAGCGCAGCAGCACCCGGTCCTCCTCCTCGATCCCGAGGGCCCGGAGCGCGCTGCCGACCTTGTTGACGGAAGCGCCGAGCGCCCGGTACGTGATCGTCTGGTCCTCGAAGAGGATTGCCGTGCGGTCTCCCCGGCCCTCGGCCACGTGGCGGTCCACCAGCTCCTCGGTGGAGTTGAGGCGCTGGGGGTACGCGGCGTGCTCGGGGAGCGTGTAGATGCGCTCCGGCCACAGCTCGCGCGGCGGCAGATACGATGCGGGAATCCTGCCCATGGAGCCCCTCGTCTGCGGAGCGATCAGTCGAGGTCGCTCCTGGGCTGGATCTTCCCGCTCAGGTGGTCGGGCGTGATGACCCAGTCGCCGCCGCAGCCCTCGTCGAAGACGCGGGCCGCCGTCCGGTACGCGGTGCCGAAGGTGAGCAGCAGCACCGCGATGGTGCTGGCCGTGCCCAGGCCGCAGACGATCGCCTTGCCGGGCACGTGGAAGACGTTCATGAGCCCGGCGGCCGTCTTCTGCCCGTCGGTGGGCTCCATGCCGGCCTGCTGGGCGCCCCCGGCCGGCGTCTGCGCCTGGGCCACGGCCGTCCACGAGGCCAGCGGGAACGCCGCGGCGACGGTGAAGGCCAGCCCTGCGGCCACCCACCGAAGTGTCTTCGCGTAGCGCGAGGTGCTCATGGTCATCTCTCCTGTCGGAAACGGTGTCATCGCCTAGATCACGCCGGCGGTGCGCAAAGCCTGGAGGTCTCCCTTCCCGAGGCCCAGTAACTTGAGGTAGATGTGCTCGTTGTCCGCGCCCACCGGTCGGCACGCCCACTTGATGCGGGGCGGCGTCCGGGACATCTTCCACGGCGGGGCCTGGAGCAGGAGCTCCCCGTAGTCCGGATCGTCCACCTTCTGCAGCACGCCCCGCTCCCACCAGTGCGGCTCCGCGAGCACCTCCTCCGGGCGGTTGAGCCGCGCCGTGGCGACGGTCCCCGGGCCGCGCTTGTGGACCATGTAATCCTGGAAGCGGTGGAGGATGTCCTCGGCCGTGAGATCGGCCGACCAGCGCTCCAGCTCCTGGTGGAGCTCGCGCGCCTTGAGGATCCGATCCTTGGTGGTGGCAAAGCGCTCCTTCAGGTCCGGGCGCCCCATGATGTTGGTGAGCCCGGTGAAGTTGATGTCCGAGAAGCCCGCCACGAAGGAGTACGAGTCCTTGGTCTTGATGAGCGTGTACGGGAAGACCTGGATGTGCAGCCCTCCCACCCGCTCCTGGATGCGCTGGGCGGCGTGGTACCAGATGACGCCGGCGTCGCTGAAGCGCATCTCCGCTTCCGAGGGCGTGAGGTCCAGGAACTGGCCGCGCCCGCTCACCACGCGCCAGTGCAAGGCCGCCAGCACCGAGAGCGCGCCGAACCCTCCGCCCACATACCAGCCAATCCAGTTGCCCTGCTTGGTGGGCGCCGAGGACTCCGCGGGCCCCTCGCCCTCGGGCTCGCCCGTCACATAGGGCACACCCGACAGCGCCTGGTCGGTGATGTCGTAGTCGGGCATCACCTGGGCGGCGCGCGGCCCGAACTGGCCGTGGGTCGAGACGGCGAGGTAGATCAGGCCCGGATTCAGCACCGAGAGCTGGCGGTAGCCGATGCCCCAGGCGTCCATCTGGCCCGGCAGCTCGCTCTCGATGAGCACGTCCACGTGGCGCGCCAGACGCACCAGGAGGAGCCGACCCTGCTCGGTGTGCAGGTTCAGCGTGACGTGCCGCTTGTTGCGCGCCTCGACCAGGTAGGCGAGCCCCGTCCCGCGATGCGTGACGCCTTCGGGCGAGTACAGCCGCGCGACGTCCCCCGTGGGCGGCTCCACGCGGATCACCTCGGCGCCGAACTCCGCGAGGATGGACGAGGTGAAGAGCGCGGCGAAGTTCCCGCTGGACACGTCGAGGACGCGCAGGTCGTCGAGGGCCTCGGGCTTGTCGTGGGCCTTCGCCGGGTCGCTGAGGTCCTTGGCGAACTGGGGCCAGGGCACACCGTGCCGGCCGTCGCTCGCGGGCGGGCTGTCGCTCATATGCGCGGCCCCCCGCTCCAGTCGGCAGGAGGCCTGGCCCCGTTGCGATCCGCCCACTGGCCCACGACCTTCCGCTCCTCCAGATCCTTGATGTGCGACGGGGAGAGCCCCAGGAGCCGCATCAGGACGTCGTGGTTGTGCCAGCCCACGGGCTTGGCCGCCCACTTGATCCGGGCCGGCGTCTCGGAGAGCTTGACTGCCGGCCCCTGCTCGACCATCTCGCCGTAGAGCGGGTCCTCGTACTGCCACACCGAGCCGCGAGCGCGCAGGTGGGCATCGTCGTGCTTGTCCCTGGCGGTGGCCACGCGGGTGGCGGCGAAGCCGTGCCGGGCGCCCGCCGCCTCGATCTCGGCGCGCGCGAGCGTGCCGGCCCACGCGCGAATCGTGTCGAGCAGCGGGTTCATGTGCTCGGGCTTCTGGCGCGCCGGAAGGGTGGCGAACCGGGGATCGCTGGCAAGGGCCGGCTCCCCCATGGCCTGGCAGAGCCCCGTGAACTCCGCGTCGCGCGCCGCGGCCACGGCCACGTAGCCGTCGCGGCACGGGAAGATCTCCGCAGGCACCAGCGCCTCGTCACGGTTGCCCGCGGGTCCCCGGTCGCGGCCCGTGAGCCCCAGCCTCACCCAGGTCCAGTCGAGAGTCCGGATCAGCCCCTCGCTCTGGGCGAAGTCGATGAGCTGCCCTTCCCCGGTCCGGTCCCGGTGATGGAGGGCCACCAGCGCAGCCGTGGCCCCCATCAACCCGCCGAACCAGTCGCCGATGAAGATGCCGCAGAGGATGGGCGGGCGGCCCGTGAAGCCGGTGATGGCGATGGTGCCCGACACGGTCTGGGCCACCGCGTCGTAGGACGCGCGCCCTTGAGAGAACGGGCCCCACTGGCCGAAGCCCGAATCGGCCACGTAGATGAGTCGGGGGTTCCCCTGTTGCATCTGCCGGTAGCCGATCCCCCACGTGTCCAGCGTCCCCGCCCGGAAGTTCTCCACCAGGATGTCCGACCTGGATGCCAGCTGCCTGAAGAGCGCCTTGCCGTCTTCCGCGTGCAGGTCGATGCCGACATGGCACTTGGAGTGGTTCTCCGGGTAGAAGCCGAGGGAGGCGTTCTTCCAGTAGGTGGCCTCGGGCGTCACGTAGCGCATCGTGTCGCCGCCAGGGGGCAGCTCCACCTTGATGACCTCGGCCCCCAGCTCACCGAGGAAATCCGCGGTGGTGGGCCCGAGGACGAGCGTCGTCAGCTCCAGGACGCGGATGCCGCGCAGGGCTTCGGGCTTGTCGAACACGCGCGCGCGGTCGAAGAGCGCCGCCGTCCACTGGAAGTACTCCTGGGCCTCTCGCTCGGCCATCGGTACTCCTCCCCCCTCTCGTCCGGGGGTGCTGAGTTGTTCGGGTCAGGCCAGGTCCGATCGAGCGCGCACGCGCCACTATAGCAGGAGAATTCCTGCGCCTTCAAGGGTTTCGGGCCTCCGAAGATCCCCGTTGCCGCCTCTCGTCTTTTCGACTATGATCCCGTCACCACATGGCCGGGAACAATCGCCCCCGCGCGATGTCCCGGCTGGCCCGGCAGTGCATGCCCGCGCCAATGGAGGTGCCCGTATGAAGCCTCTCGCCCGCATCCCACTGTTCCTCCTCGCCCTGACCACCTTCGCCTCCGCGCTCGCGTGGCTTCCGGCCAGCGGGGCGCTCGCCCAGGAGCGCGCGATCAAGATCGCCGGCGTGGGCGCCATGAGCGGCGTCATCCGCGGCTTCGGGATCAACTCCAAGGCCGTGTTCGA
>MGBT01000019.1 GCA_001788395.1 Candidatus Rokubacteria bacterium GWA2_70_23 | reverse complement strand
GCGGGCCCCCGTCAATTCCTTTGAGTTTCAACCTTGCGGCCGTACTCCCCAGGCGGACGACTTAATGCGTTAGCTGCGGCACGGAAGGGACTGAACCCCCCCACACCTAGTCGTCATCGTTTACAGCGTGGACTACCGGGGTATCTAATCCCGTTTGCTCCCCACGCTTTCGCGCCTCAGCGTCAGGAATTGCCCAGAGACCCGCCTTCGCCACCGGTGTTCCTCCCGATCTCTACACATTTCACCGCTACACCGGGAATTCCAGTCTCCTCTGCAATCCTCAAGAACAGCAGTATCGATCGCCCTTCTTCGGTTGAGCCGAAGGATTTCACGACCGACTTGCCATCCCGCCTACGCGCCCTTTACGCCCAGTAATTCCGAGCAACGCTTGCCCCCTCTGTCTTACCGCGGCTGCTGGCACAGAGTTGGCCGGGGCTTCCTCTGCAGGTACCGTCAAATGCCGGCGGTTATCACGCCGACACCCATCTTTCCCACTGACAGTGGTTTACGACCCGAAGGCCTTCGTCCCACACGCGGCGTCACTCCGTCAGGCTTTCGCCCATTGCGGAAAATTCCCCACTGCTGCCTCCCGTAGGAGTCGGGGCCGTGTCTCAGTCCCCGTGTGGCTGGTCGTCCTCTCAGACCAGCTACCCGTCAAAGCCTTGGTGGGCCGTTACCCCGCCAACTAGCTGATAGGCCGCGAGCCCCTCCAAGAGCGGCAGCTTGCGCCACCTTTCCTCCCCGGATCTGTCGACCCAAGGAACGTATCCGGTATTAGCCCCCCTTTCGAGGGGGTATCCCAGGCTCAAGGGCAGGTTACCCACGTGTTATTCACCCGTGCGCCACTCGGACCACAATATGATTGCTCACACCGTGATCCTCGTTCGACTTGCATGTGTTAAGTACGCCGCCAGCGTTCGCTCTGAGCCAGGATCAAACTCGCCATGAATGAAGCGAGACACTTGAACCCTGGTCCCTAAAAGCCCAACCAAGATGTTGCTTCGGTCGAGCGCAAGGTACTCAGTAGTTACGGATGGTGCTCACACTTCGTCGGTGAGCCAGTAGCATATGCGATTTTCAAAGAACGGTTGGGGTCTCGGCCCCGTTGTGGGTTGAATCAGGTCAGCTGGACCAACACGACCGGCTGCCTACTCTCAACACCCGCCCCTGGCGACAGCTATCTCCGGGCTGGGCAAGAGCTGATGCTACCGGCACGGCCTCATGATGTCAAGCGATTGTTTGGGCTGTGCCGAACTATTTCACGAGCACCCGCTTGAAGCGCCGCCCGAGCTGCAGGACCACCTGACTCCCACGCCCCAGGACGCGTTCCAGATCAATCACCCGCTCTCCGTCCACCCTCACGCCCCCCTCGCCCATCTTCCGCCTGGCTTCCGAGTTGCTGGAGGCGATCCCGGCTGCGGTCAGGGCCTTCCAGACAGGGATCCCTTCCCCTTCGGCCACAAGGGCAACAGTCTCAATGATTTCAGGCGCTTGCCTGTTTTGAATGACCCTGACGAACTCAGCCTCTGCCTCGGCCGCCGCCGCCTCGCCATGGTACTGGGCCGTGACGATCCGGGCCAGCCTCTTCTTTGCCTCCATCGGGTGAAGGCGACGCAACCCGGCGATCTCTTCCGGCGAGATCCGGGTCACCAGCTCGAAGTACCGGAACATCAGGGTGTCGGAGACCGACATGAGCTTGCCGAACATCTCCGCGGCCGGCTCGGCGATGCCCACATAGTTGCCGAGACTCTTGGACATCTTCTGCGCGCCGTCGAGCCCCTCGAGGATGGGCACCGTCAGCGCCACCTGCGGCTCCTGCTCGTGGGCCCGCTGCAGATCGCGGCCCACCAGCAGGTTGAAGGTCTGGTCGGTGCCGCCCAGCTCGACGTCGGCCCCAAGGGCCACCGAGTCGTAGGCCTGCGCGATCGGGTACAGGAACTCGTGCAGGCTGATGGGCCGCCCGCTGGCATAGCGGCTCGCGAAATCTTCACGCTGGAGCATCTGCGCCACCGTGAGGTGGGCGGTTTCCCGGATCACGCCCTCGAATGTGAGCGGCGAGAGCCACGTCGAGTTGAACTCGACTCGCGTCCGGGTCATCTCCAGGATCTTGCCGAGCTGGGCGCGGTACGTCTCGGCGTTCGCCCGGATCTCGTCCCACGAAAGCGGCCTGCGCGTCTCGGAGCGTCCCGTGGGATCTCCGATCATGCCGGTGAAATCGCCGATGATGATGATGATCTGGTGGCCGAGATCCTGGAAGTCTCTGAGCTTCTGGAGCACGACCGTGTGCCCCAGGTGCAGATCCGGGGCGGTCGGGTCGAGACCCAGCTTGACCTTGAGCGGTGTGCCGGTCGCCCGGGCGCGCTGAAGTTTCTGTATCAGCTCCGCCTCAACGATGATCTCGGCCGTCCCTCGGCGGAGGCGGGCCATCTGCTCGTCGACGGGACGCATGGCACGCGCGGCAGGGGGGGGCGGTCCGTGCATCAGGCCAGAGGGCGAACGCCGCTCGAGTTCACCCCTGTATAATACCAGGGGATGCCTCCGCAGCGCCGCGCGAAACCCTCTCCTCGTACCCGAAGGCCTTGGCTCCGGCGGCTCCTGCTCGCCGGCGGACTCCTTCTGTTCCTCACCACCTTGGGGGTCGGCGTCGCCTCGATCTGGGCCTTCACCGTCCTGCCGCGTTCGCTGCCGTCGGTCAGCGCCCTGGAGAACTTCGAGCCGAGCCGGGGCACGAAGGTGTTCGACGAAAACGACGAGCTGGTCACCGAGTTCCACGTGGAGCGGCGTATCTTCACGCCCCTCGCACAGATCCCCAAGGCGCTCAAGGACGCCATCATCGCAACGGAGGACACCCGCTTCTACTCACACTACGGCGTGGATCCCATGGGCGTCGCCCGGGCGATCTACCAGAACTTCCGCCACGGACGCATCGTGGAAGGCGGAAGCACGATCACCCAGCAGCTCGCCAAGGTGCTCTTTCTCACCCCGGACAAGAGCCTTGATCGGAAGCTCAAGGAAGCGGTGCTGGCGGTGGAACTCGAGCGCCGGTACACGAAGGACCGGCTTCTGGAGATGTACCTCAACCAGATCTACTTCGGGCACGGCGCCTTCGGTGTGGAAGCCGCGGCCCGCACGTACTTCGGCAAGCCGGTCAGCGACCTGACCCTCGCCGAGAGCGCGCTGCTTGCCGGCCTTCCAAAGGCTCCGTCCACCTACTCCCCCTTCGATCGCGCGGAAGCCGCCAAACGGCGACGGAGCACGGTCCTGGCCCGCATGCTGGAGGTCGGCTTCGTGAAGGGCGAGGAGACAAGGCGGGCCGCCGCAACGGAACTTCAGCTCGTCCCACCTGAGCGGCGGCGCACCACGGGTCAGTACTACCTGGAGTACGTCCAGCAGATCCTCGAACAGCAGTACGGGGCCGACCTCGTCTTCAAGGGGGGGCTCCAGGTCTACACGACCCTGTCGCCGACCATGCAGCTCCGCGCCGAGCAGACCCTCCGCGAAGGGCTCAGGGCGCTCGAGACTCGTCGGGCGAAAGCGGCCGAGAAGGCCGGAGCCGCCCCCGTCACCGAGCGACCCGAAGGGGCGCTCCTGACCATTGACCCGCAGACCGGCTACATCAAGGCGATGGTCGGCGGGTACGACTTCTTCAAGAGCGAGTTCAACCGCGCCGTCCAGGCGCGCCGTCAGCCCGGCTCCGCCTTCAAGCCCTTCGTGTACATCGCTGCGCTCGAGGCAGGCTTCACGCCGGCCAGCGTCGTCGAGGACTCGCCGGTCGAGTACGCCGTGGGGCCGAAGGGGAAGCCGTGGAAGCCCGACAATTACGACAGGAAGTTCCGGGGACCGGTCACCTTCCAGCAGGCTCTCGAGGAGTCCATCAACGTGGCCGCGGTCAAGGTTCAGGAGCGCGTGGGGATCCGGCGAACCCTGGACGTGGCGCGTCGGCTAGGCGTCGAGAGCCCGCTGTCCGAGAACT
Source organism: Candidatus Rokubacteria bacterium GWA2_70_23 (assembly GCA_001788395.1). Classification (GTDB taxonomy): domain Bacteria; phylum Methylomirabilota; class Methylomirabilia; order Rokubacteriales; family CSP1-6; genus UBA12499. Next base: position 11,561 of record MGBT01000019.1, on the reverse strand, counting down.
TGAGCGTTGCCCTCGGCAGCTCGGACCTGACCCTTCTCGAGCTCACCTCGGCCTACGGGGCCCTGGCCAACCAGGGGACCTGGATGCGCCCGACGGCCATCCGCTACGTGCTCGACGCCCAGGGCCAGCTCCTGGAAGAGAACGTGCCCGAGGGGAAGCCTGCGCTCTCTCCGGAGCTGGCCTACGTGATCACTCACATGCTGAAGGGAACCGTGGAGCGCGGAACGGGGGTAGCCGCCAAGGCGCTGGGGCGTCCGGTCGCTGCCAAGACCGGCACCACCAACGATTACTCGAACGCCTGGTTCATCGGTTTCACGCCCCACCTGGTGACGGGGGTATGGGTGGGCCATGACCGCCCGAAGAGCCTCGGGCGCGACGAGACGGGCTCGCGGGTAGCAATCCCCATCTGGACGGCGTTCATGGCGAGCGTGCTCGCAGGAACGCCAGTACAGGACTTCCCCGTGCCGGAGGGCGTGGTGGTGGTCCCGGTGGATCTGCACCCCGGCGAGGGCTGCATCCGTCCGGTGCTGATGGCCTTCATCAGCGGCAGCGAGCCGCGAGACGCCTGTGGGCCCGCGCGGTCAGGATCGACGGCGCATGCGTCGCCCGGCGTCGCGGCCGATCCCGCGTTCGGCCAGCCAGAGGGTGCTCGGGTGGGCTCTCGGCAGAGCCCCTAGCCGCCGTCCATCGACGTCACGACGCCGACGCGGCCGGCCACGACGCTCCAGGTCTCGCCGCCGAGCAGATCGCCGAAGACGGCGCTGAGCCCGCCGATGGGGACGCGGACCTGCTGCATGGAGTCGCGGTCTCGGATCGTCACTCGGCCGTCCCCGGCCTCACCCTTGTCGGAGTCGCCAGCCGTCTGGACGTCCACGGTCACGCAGAACGGAGTCCCGACCTCGTCCTGGCGCCGATAGAGCCGGCCGATGGCGGCGGTGTCGTCGTAGGTGGCCGGCCACCGCCGGGCCAGCTCCTCCCGGATCGCCTGGCAGGTCCGGACGATCTCCTCACGCTTCTTGAGGAGCGGCAGCACGGCGATCTTGATGGGGGCGAGCTCCGGGTGCAGGCGCAGGACCACGCGCTTCTCCCCCCGGACCTCCTCCTCTCGGTAGGCGTCCGCAAGGAACGCCAGGAGGGCCCGGTCAACGCCGGCGGACGGCTCGATCACGTAGGGCACCACGTGCTCCTTCCGCTCCTCATCGAAGTACGTCAACGTCTTGCCGCTCCACTTCGCGTGTTGCTTCAGGTCGAAGTCGGTCCGGTTGGCGATCCCCATCAGCTCGCTCCAGCCGATGGGGAAGCGGTACTCGATGTCCGCCGTCCGCTTGGCGTAGTGGGCCAGCTCGTCTTTCTCGTGCTCCCGAAGCCGGAGGTTCCCGGCCTGGAGGCCGTAGCGCTGGAACCACCCCATGCAGGCATCGATCCACCGCTCGTGCCAGTACTCGTCGGCCGGCCGGCCGCCCACCGAGTCGTGCGGGTTCACGAAGTACTCGATCTCCATCTGCTCGAACTCGCGGGTCCGGAAGATGAAGTTCCCCGGCGTGATCTCGTTCCGGAACGCCTTGCCGATCTGCGCGATGCCGAACGGGAGCTTCCGGCGCATGGACTGCAGCACGTTGTCGAAGTTGACGAAGATCCCCTGGGCGGTCTCGGGGCGGAGGTAGGTGACCGCCGCGTCCTCCGCCACCGGCCCCATGAACGTCTTGAACATGAGGTTGAACTGGCGCGGAGGAGTCAGCTCGCCCTTGCCGCAGTCGGGGCACAACGTGCGCGGGAGGCCGCAGTGCGTGCACGGCCCGCCCCCCGGGATCCTGAACATGTTCCCCTTTGTCGCGTCGCAGTAGTGGACCCACGGCGTATCGTCCAGCGTGTTGGCCCGGAACCGCCGGCGACACTCCCGGCAATCCACCATCGGGTCGGTGAAGTGATCCACGTGGCCGCTGGCCTTCCAGACGGTCGCGTGCATCAGGATCGAAGCATCGAGCCCGACCATGTCGGCCCGCGTCTGCACGTGGTCCCGCCACCACACTCGCTTGATATTGTTCTTGAGCTCCACGCCAAGCGGGCCGTAGTCCCAGCACGAGCCCGTCCCGCCGTAGATCTCGCTGGACTGGAAGATGAAGCCGCGCCGCTTGCAGAGCGACACCAGGGTGTCCATGGAGAGAGGCATGGCGGTCAGGATAGCACGGGGGGGAGCGGCCGTCGGGTCTGGCTGAGAAAGCGCATCGACCGCGGCACCTGACCGATGAGCCGGGCCACGATTCCTTCCAGGACGAGTGTCAGCTCCGCGTCGAGGGGAGCGCTCAGGGGGAGCCGGAGCGCCTCCTCCCATCGGAATCCCCGGAGTCGGCCGAGCGTGCCGACGGCTGCGCCGGTGAGCGGGATGGCGTGCGCCCGTGGGCCACAGGGGACGCAGACGAGCCCTCCCGCCTCCACATCGAGCGCCGCGTCCTGGAAGGGGTACGCGCGGCCACATTCCACGCACCGGTCGATCCTCGGACGGTGACCCAGGAGGTCCACGGCGCGGACGCCGAAGCAGATGGCCACCCGCGCCGGACAGATCCCCGCTTCCAGCGCCCGCAGGCTCCTCACGAGGAGGCCAAAGAGGGCCGCGTTCGGATCGCGGTCCGCCGAGAGGCGCGCCAGGCACTCGACGGTCCATGCCCCGCGCCCGAGGCGCTCCAGGTGCTCCCGGACACGGACGAACGGGTGGAGGATGTCGAAGTGGTCTACTCGCACGAGCTCGCTGCGGCCGGTGTCGAAGAAGACCAGAACTCCGAGCGTGAGGGGCTCCAGCGCGGCGAGGAAACGGGAGCGGGGCCGTCGGGCCGCCTTGGCGACGCCGCGCACCTTGCCGAAGTCCCGCGTGTAGAACTCCATGAGACGGTCGCTTTCCCCGAGGGCTCGGCGACCGATGACGACGGCCCGCGTCCTGTAGAGCGCCATGGCTACGAGGTGAGGAGGAAGCCGAACTCCCGCAGCGCGTTGTCGTCCTTCCGCCAGTTCTTCCGGACCCTCACGCGGAGCTCCAGGTAGGTCTTGATGCCGAAGAAGCGCTCGAGGTCCTCACGGGCGGACGTGCCGATCCGCTTGAGCATGGTTCCGCCCTGCCCGATGACGATCCCCTTCTGGGACTCCTGCTCGACAAAGATGGCGGCCCGGATGTACAGGCACTCAGGGCGCTCCCGCTCGCTGAGCTCCTCCACCCGCACGGCGCATGCGTACGGGATCTCCTGATGGGTCAGACGGAAGATCTTCTCCCTGATGATCTCGGCCACGAAGAAGGTCTCCGGCTGGTCCGTCAGGGACTCGCGCGGGAAGTACGCCGGCCGCTCTGGCATGGCCCGGATGATCAGGTCGAGCAGGATGTCGCAGCTGGTGCCGTGCTCGGCAGAGATGGGGATGATCTCCTGGAAGGCGTAGCGCGCGCGGTACGCCTCGATCAGCGGCAGGAGCCGCGACTTCGGCGTGACCAGGTCGGCTTTGTTCAGACAGCAGAAGACCGGCGCCCGCACACCCGAGAGCCGCGCCAGGGGCCCACCGTCGATCCGGTCGGCCCGCTCCGTCGCCTCGGCCAGGAAGCACACCAGATCCACGTCTTCGAGCGCTCGCTCGGCGGCCTTCACCATCAGCTCCCCGAACTTGCCCGAGCCGGCGTGGAGCCCGGGCGTGTCCACAAACACGATCTGCGCGTCGGGCAGATGCTTGATGCCGGTGATCCGCGTCCGGGTGGTCTGGGGGCGGCGGGAGACGATCGCCATCTTTTCCCCGACGAGCCGGTTCAGGAGGGTGGACTTGCCGACATTGGGGCGACCGATCAGCGCCACGAACCCCGCCCGGTGCGGTGGGCTTGGCATCACGCGCGCAGCAGACCGGACCAGAGGCGCGCCGGCACGGGACGGTCCGCGGAGCAGGAGAGGATCTCCCGCGCGCGCTCGTGCATCAGGCGGGCCTCCGCCGGCTCAGCGTCGTCGTAGCCGACCAGGTGAAGCAGGCCGTGGACGGCCAGAAGATCAACCTCGAGCGCCACGGGCACATACAGCCGCGCCGCCTGCCGCGCCGCTGTGTCGGCAGAAACGATGACTTCACCGAGCAGCACGGAGCCACCGGGGATCTCCAGGTTGAACGCCAGGACGTCCGTGCGCGACGAGCGCCCGAGGTACCGGGCATTGAGACGCCGGATGACCGCATCGTCCACGAGGCTCACGTGGACGTCCCTGTCCGCCCGTCCGAGACATCGGAGTGCAATCCTGACGGTTCGGCCCACCCTGGCCGGAGACAGGCGGATGCGGCGCTGCAGGTTCCGGACTGCGAGGGCCATCACTCGGGCGCCGGGCCCGCAGCCTCCTCGAACGGCCGCCCCGCCCGGAGCCCCGAGCGACGCTGCTCCGAGGGCTGGGCGCGATCATAGGCCCGGACGATCGACCCGACCAGGTCGTGGCGCACGACGTCCCGGTCGTCGAAGTACACGAACTCGATCCCGTCGATTCCCTGGAGGACCGCCTGGATCTCGATGAGCCCAGAGGGACGGCTGGCGGGCAGATCAACCTGGGTGACGTCCCCCGTGACAACCATCTTCGCGTTGAAGCCGAGGCGGGTGAGCGCCATCTTCATCTGCTCGGACGTCGTGTTCTGCGCCTCATCGAGAATGATGAACGCATCGTTGAGCGTGCGCCCCCGCATGTAGGCCAGCGGCGCAACCTCGATGGTGCCCCGTTCGCTGAGCGACGCGACCTTCTCAGTCTCCATCATGTCGTACAGCGCGTCGTACAGCGGGCGCAGATACGGGTGTACCTTTTCGGCCAGGTCACCGGGAAGGAATCCCAACCGCTCGCCCGCCTCCACGGCGGGGCGGGTCAGGATGATCCGGGCTACCTCCCGGTTCATGAGCGCCGCCACCGCCATCGCCACCGCCAGGTAGGACTTGCCGGTACCGGCCGGGCCGATGGCGATGACGAGGTCGTAGGCCCGGATGGCGTCCAGGTAGCGCTTCTGGTTCACCGTCTTCGGGGTGATCAGCTTCTTCCGCGAGGGCACGGGGATGACATCCGCGAAGAGGGACTTGAGGTCCGCCCCCGGGTCGGTCTCGGCGACGCGGAGCGCCGCACGGATCTCGGCGGCACCCACTGGCGCCCGCACTCTCACCATGTCCGCGAGTGCCCGGATCGCTCGCTCCGCGTGCTCGACCTGCGATTCCCCCCCCTTGAGCGTGATCTGGTGGCCCCGCGCGCTGATCCGCACGCCGTACTGGGATTCCAGGGAGCGCAGGTGCTCGTCATTGCGGCCGAGAAGAGTAGGAAGGTTCAGGTCCGAGGGGACATCGATGCGGCGCGTGACGCTGGTGGCTTCAGTCAACGAGTGGATAGGCCTCTAGCTTCGAGGATATCACGGGGACCTCGGGGCTTCCACGACCCGGATGCCGAGCTCCCGGAGCTGCAGCGCATCCACCGGCGCCGGCGCGTCCGTGAGGGGGCACGTCCCCTTCTGCGTCTTGGGGAAGGCGATCACCTCCCGGATGGACTCCTGGCCCGTCAGGGTGGCCGCGAGACGATCCAGCCCGAAGGCGATGCCCCCCATGGGTGGCGCGCCGAACTCGAGGGCGTCCAGGAGGAATCCGAAGCGCGCTCGCGCCTGCTCTTTCGAGATGCCGATGAGCCCGAACAGCCGCTCCTGCACCGCCTGCTGGTGGATACGGATCGAGCCCCCGGCCGCCTCCTGGCCGTTGAGGACGAGGTCGTAGGCCTTCGCCCTCGCCCGCCCGGGGTCGGACTCCAGCAGGAGCAGATCCTCGTCGCGCGGGGCCGTGAACGGATGGTGCACCGCATCCCACCGCTTCTCGTCCTCGCTCCATTCCACCAGCGGGAAGTCGATGACCCAGGCGAAGACGTCTCGGGACGCGGGAATCTGATGGAAGCGGCGGGCCAGGTCCACCCGGAAGCGTCCGAGCACCGACGCGGCCACCGCCGGCGCGTCGCCGACGAGGAGCATCAGGTCACCCGGGGAGGCCTCCAGCAGCCCGAGCAGGCGCTCCTCCACGAGGTGGAGGAACTTCGCGACAGGCGACTGGAGCCCCTCCGGGGTCACCTTGATCCACACGAGCCCCTTCGCCCCCAGCTGCCTGGCCTCGGCGGTCAGATCGTCCAGCTCCTTGCGGCTCATCCCGGCTGCTCCGGGCACCCGGAGCGCCTTCACCGCTCCGCCGCCCGCCACGACCTGGGCGAAGGCCTGGAATTCCCCGCCGGCGAAGAGCACGGACACATCACGCAGCTCCATGGCGAAGCGCAGGTCGGGCTTGTCGGAGCCGTAGCGCGCCAGCGCCTCGTCGTAGGCAATGCGCGGGAAGGGCAGCGCCAGGTCGACGCCCTTCACCTTGCGCCACACCTCCGCCACCATCCCCTCGACGATGGGCAGGAAGTCATCGCGGTCCAGGAAGGACGTCTCGATGTCGATCTGGGTGAACTCGGGCTGCCGGTCCCGTCTCAGATCCTCGTCCCGGAAGCAGCGGACGATCTGGAAGTAGCGCTCGAACCCGGCCACCATCAGGAGCTGCTTGAAGAGCTGGGGAGACTGCGGGAGGGCGTAGAAGCTCCCCGCCTGGAGACGGCTCGGCACCAGGAAGTCCCGTGCGCCCTCGGGGGTGGACCGGGTGAGAAAAGGAGTTTCCACCTCGAGGAACCCCTGGGCATGCAGATAGCCGCGAACGGCCCGGCAGACCTGATCGCGGATCTGGAACGCGCGGAGCACCGACGGCCGGCGCATGTCCAGGTAGCGGTACTTGAGCCGGAGCGTCTCGTCCACCTCGGCGTCGTCCTCGAGCTGGAACGGGAGCGGACGGCACTCGTTGAGGATCCTGAGCTCCGTCACCTGCACCTCGACGGCGCCGGTAGCGAGCTTCGGGTTCTCGGTCCCGGGCGGCCGCGCCCCGACCGTGCCGCGGACGGCGAGCACGAACTCCCCCCGCACGGACTCGGCCCTCCCGTGAGCATCGCTGTCCCCCGCCGGGTTGAAGACGCACTGGGTCAGCCCTTCGCGGTCGCGGAGATCCAGGAAGATCAGCCCCCCGTGGTCCCGCCGCCTGAAGGCCCAGCCCATGAGCGTCACGGATTGCCCGATGTGCTCGGAGCGCAGATCCCCGCAGCTGTGCGTTCGCCTCCAGCCGCCGAGGGCCTCCACGCGCGCCTCGGTCATGGCGCCGTCCCCCGCCGCCCGGCGAGCCCCACCAGCTCGTCGGCGAGGCCCTCCAGCGGCACGGCGCGCTGCTCCCCCGACTTCATCTCACGGAGAAGAGCCTGCCCCCTGGCGAGCTCGTTGTCCCCGACGATCACTGCGAAGCCTGCGCCCAGCCGGTTCGCTCGCTCGAGCTCGCGCGGGAGCTTGCGGGTGCCATAGCCGAGATCCACCCGGGCGCCCCGGCGGCGGGCATCGCGGGCAATGCCGAGGAGCCGGGAGAGCGCCGCGTTACCGAGGGGGATCAGGACAACCACGGGCACGGCGGTTGATTCCCCATCTCCCAGCAGCAGGACCACCCGCTCGAGGCCGATGGCGAAGCCGATGCCGGGGTCGGGCGGGCCGTCGAGCTGCTCGATGAGCCCGTCGTACCGTCCACCGCCCGCCACCGCATTCTGCGCGCCCAGCTCCGTGGTCAGCACCTCGAAGGTCGTGCGGACATAGTAATCCAGCCCCCGAACCAGCCTCGGGTTCACCGCGTACACGATCCCCATGGCATCCAGGCACGCCCGGACCCGCTCGAAGTGTTCCGCCGCCTCGGTGGTCAGCGAGTCGAGGATCGAGGGGGCCTTCTCGATGACGGGCTGGCAGCCGGGCGTCTTGCAGTCGAGCACGCGGAGCGGATTGCGCTCGAGGCGCCCGCGGCATTCCGCGCAGAGCTCTCCGCTGCGCGGCGAGAAGTAGTCGAGCAGCTTCGCCCGGTACGCCGGGCGCGTGGCGGCGTCTCCGATGGAGTTCACGTGGAGTTCCAGCCGCTCCGCCAGGCCGAGCGCGCCGAAGAAGTCCATGAGCATCGCGATGACCTCGGCGTCCACGGCCGGATGCGTCTCGCCCAGCGCCTCGACGTCGGCCTGATGGAACTGGCGGTAGCGCCCGGCCTGTGGCCGCTCGTACCGGAACATGGGGCCCATGGTGTATAGCCGCACCGGCTTGGGCTCCACCTGAAACCCATGCTCGATGTAGGCCCGCAAGAGCGAGGCCGTGGCCTCCGGCCGGAGGGTCACCGACTCGCCACTCCGATCCTCGAACGTGTACATCTCCTTCTGGACGATGTCGGTCGCAGATCCGATCCCCCGCGCGAACAGCTCGGTGCGCTCGAAGAGCGGCAGCCGGATCTCCCGGTACCCGTAGGCCTCGAAGACGCGCCTCGCGGCAGCCTCCACGCGCTGCCAGCGCGGAGCCTCGGCCGGGAGGATGTCGCGCACACCGCGCACCGCCTTGATCGGCATGGTTACTTCGCTTCAGCCATGTTAGCTATCTCGTCCTGACAGGCGGGTTAAGCGGCGTCACCGATGTAGGATAGCACCGGGATCAGCGCCGTCCGCGTGGCCTTCCGCGTTTGGAGGAGCCTGTCGATGGCCTTGGCAACGTCCGGCTTCAGAAACCGCTCGCCGCACTGGTTACAGACACCCATAGGCACCTGTTCGACCAGGAACAGTTCGCCCTGCCAACGCACTTCCCGAGTCGCCGTGCGCTCTTGCACCTGCCCTCCGCAGTGGATGCAATCTGCGAACCGGATCTCCATGAGTGTCATCTCCTCAGCCACACCCCCAGCCATCCCCACCCTCAGTGGTGCCCTCTCCCTTCCGTTTCGTGCGGAGCAAATACCGTGGCCACGATCTCGGGCCTACCCGAAGGTCGCTACAGGAACAGCACGGGCTCTAGCGAATGCCCGCCGGTGAATCTTGATGCGCTCGAGCTCGTGCAGTGTGTCGGCAGTGAGGTAACTTTCCCCACAATGAGGGCACACCACCACTGGAACGTTCTCGATTACAAGCAAGCCGGTACCTCTGCCGTAGCTCCGGGTAACCCGCCGAACCGGTGCCCCCCGCCTGCCGCAGATGTCGCAACGAACGCCCTTATCCTTCATGGCCCTACTCGACATATACAGTCAGGATCACAGTCTTGCCGGTCGGCCCAAGCTTGACCACCGTGACAATCTCTTCCTCGCCCTCGACCGAGGAGCCCTTGATCACGTACTTGGCCTCTCTCGTCCTGCGGTCCCGGTGCCGCTCGATGATTCGACGGGTGAGAATCGCGCTCTGTAGCCGCTCACGCTTCGATGTAACGATCCGCTCGAGCTCGACTTCAGTAAGGGCTGGACACGTCCCGGGGCCGAGAGGCCGGCGTGCCGGGGTAGCGCTTGGAGCCGGCCCCGGCCTGGAAATGACGCGAAATCGGGGCCACGGAGCCTCGATGAGACGGCGGGCTCGAATTGTGGAGCCGGGCACCGAATGATCCAACACATAGGGGAACCGGAACTCGGGAACGCTGAAGCCCAGCGCGAGCGAAAACGGCCGGTTCGCTGCAGAAAATGTTGAGCGGCCACGCGCCTCGGCCGGGAGGATGTCGCGCACACCGCGCACCGCCTTGATCGGCATTCAGGCGCCCTGCATGGCCTTGTACTCGGCGGCCAGCGCCACGTAGTTCCTCGCCGAACGATGGATCAGGTCGAGGTCCGCGTCCGTCACTTGACGCGTCACGCGCGCAGGGGCCCCCATGAGGACACTTCCTCGCGGCGCTTTCGTCCCCGGAGACACCACGGCGCCCGCCGCCACGAGACACTCCTCCTCGATCACCGCGCCGTCCAGGACCACCGCGCCGATCCCGATGAGGCAATGGGACTTGACGTGACAGCCGTGCAGACGCGCCCCGTGCCCCACCGTCACGTACTCCTCGACGATGGTCGGGGTCCCGCGGCGGTTGACGTGGATCACCGTGCCATCCTGGATATTGCTCCCGCGCCCGATCCGGATGAAGTTCACATCGCCGCGCACCACCGAGGTGAACCAGACGCCCGACTCCTCCGCAAGCTCCACGTCGCCGATCACGTCGGCCGAGTGGGCGACGAACACGCTCGGGTGCACCTTGGGAACGACACCTCTGTACGCGTGGATCATCAACGCCCTCCCAGGGAGACTCGGCTCAGGCGAGTAGTATACCGCGGCGGGGCGCTAGCCCCAGAGGGACGCGAGCGGGATGCTGAGGCCCGGGAACAGGGAGGGCGAGAAGCTGTCGTCGTCCGCCAGGCTCGCCGCCCGGCGATACTGCCCTTCACCCAGCTCGTAGACCTCCAGAACCCTTATCTCGGGATCAGCCAGCCAGTACTGACGCACTCCGTGCCGGGCGTAGAGCTTTGCCTTCTCGACCCGGTCACGGCGAGCCGTACCCGGAGACAGGATCTCCACGATCAGATCCGGGGCGCCCCGGACCCCCCGATCGGTGACGATCCCAGAGCGCGCCAAGGCGACGAACAGCAGGTCCGGCACGACCACGGAGGTCTCCTCGAGGATGACGTCGAACGGGGCGATGAAGACCTCGCCGAGTCCGCGGGCAGTCACGAAGGGCTTGAGAGAGACAAGCAAGTTGGCGGCGAACCGCTGATGGGCGACACTCGGCGAGGGCGTCATGTAGAGCTCTCCATCCAGGATCTCGTAGCGCCGGCCGTCGTCGGGCAGCGCGCAGTAATCCTCGTAGGTGAGGACGATGCGCCCCGCCGGGGGGTGTTCTCGCGCGTCTGTGGGCATGGCTCCCTCGATGGGCCTCCCCCTAGTCCTGGGGGATGGTCATGATGATCTGGGTCTCGCCGGCGGTCCTGAAGATGTTGGTGAAGCGGACCACCGAGGCCACGAGGCTCGGCTGGTTGGCGTCGTCGGTCCTGAAGGCGCCGACCCCGGTGATGCCCCCCTCGAAGCCCGAGTCGATGGACTGGAGGCGATACCCCGCCGGCCCCCTGAACACCACCGCCAGGAGCCCTTCCTTGACCAGGTTCTGCGGGACGATCAGCTCCTCGATCCCGTCACCGTCCAGGTCCACGGCCAGCGGCATGGGCTCGATCTTGTAGAACTTGCTCCGGCCTCCCCGTATGTCCTCGAGCACGTGCTCGACGGTGAGGTAGCCCCCGCCCACGGAGGTCGAGGATCGCCACAGGTCCTCCCCCTCCGAGGAGATCTGGAGCCGGTTGAACTCGTCCACGTGCGCCAGCACGCGCGTGCCCTTGCCGGAGATGTTCGAGAACGCCGCGCCCATGGGCCTGAAGCCGGCGGGCACGCGGACCGGTTTCTCCACGACCACACTGCCGTTCTGGATGCGAACCTGGTTGGCCTGCCCGGCATTGAAGAAGCGCTCCGGGCTGTAGGCCTGGGCCCAGAGAGTTTGCTTGACCCCCTCGCTCTTGCCGTCCACCGCGAAGAGGAAACTGTCGATGCCCTCGGCGAGGTACCTGGGCTTGCCGTCCTTGGCGGTGATGACGAAGGCGTTGACCCCGCTCTTGGGATGGAAGCGGTTGCCCACGACCTCGAACACCCCGTCGCCGTCCAGATCGGCGAGCTGGA
>MGBT01000018.1:11330-12344 GCA_001788395.1 Candidatus Rokubacteria bacterium GWA2_70_23 | reverse complement strand
GGAACTTGACTCCCTTGCGCAGCTTGAACTCCCACTGGGTGTCGCTCAGCGCCTTCCAGGAGGTGGCGAGCGAGGGCTCGTACTCGAGCCGGGCGTTCTTGTGGAGCAGCGAGTCGAACATGTTGATGTTGACGAGGATGCCGACCCGCTCGAAGTGCATGTGAGGATCGAGCGTCGGGGCATGGGACACCAGGGCCACCGTGAGGGTGTCCTTGGGCTGGGCATCGGCCGGGAGCGGGCCGACCGCGACGAGGGCCAGGACCAGGGGGACCAGGAACCAGCGTGTCATCGTATCTCCTCCTCACGGGCCTTCGAGTGAGCGGTGGAGAGGGGGCCGTCGACCTCGGGTGCTCCGAGCGTATACCACGGGTCCCGTCGGATCACAATGGCCTCGCGGGAGCGGCTCACCCTGCCCGGCGCCGGCGGTTTCCTCTTCCCCCGCCCGGCTTCGTCCGCCCGCGCCCCGCGCGACGGCAGCGAGGGCGCGCGGGGGAACACCGCCTTCACGCGTGTACAAACCCCTGAGGGTTCGTGTCAGGCGCCATTGTCGCCGCCACCCCTGCCCTGGGGACCTTCCGAGCGGCCCCGAGCAATCTCTTGGCCGCGCACCGTCTTGAACTCGGCGTGATGTCGCTGAAGTCGGGCCACGTCGGCAGCATCCTCCACCACTGCATCCCGAAAGATCCGGAGAAGGACTTCGGCATGCCCCGACTGCGGATGGAGCGAGTCGAGCGTCGCACCCGACATCTCGGCCGCCATTTCCTCGTCGCCCGACCACGCCGTGTAGCAAGCCGGTGCCTCCCATCCGAAGTTGATCGAGGCCCGAACTTTGCTCCCACTGCCGTGCCGAGCCACCTGGAGGAGAACGCGGCGGCATTCGCAGTCGGCCTCGTCGCAATAGAACTCCAGGAACCAGCCAGGCCAGCGCGGCGTCCTCGACGACGGACTCGTTGAGCGCGGGCATATGTTTCAATCTCCCCGGTCAAACAACGATGCCTGTGATGAGACAGAGCG
>MGBT01000018.1:9684-11315 GCA_001788395.1 Candidatus Rokubacteria bacterium GWA2_70_23 | reverse complement strand
GGAGAGCTTTTCGAGCACCCCTTCGTCGACCAAGCGCCGCAACCATTCCTTGGCCTGGCTCTTGGATACCTGAAGGTCGGTAGCCACCTCGGCGTCGGTCGTGGGCGTGGTCGTCTTTTCAAGCAACTCCCTCACCTTGGCAAACAGCGCATCCGCAGGAGCCAAGGGCGATTCCAAAGACTGTGGGGCGAGGGAGTCATCGCTCGGGAGCGAACTCGGCGGGATCTCGTAGGTCTGCCTGGGCTCCTCGCGAACCGAGACAGAGAGTTCGTCTTGTCCGGGAGCATCTTTCTTCGGACTTGTGTCAACCGCGAGCGCTTCCGCCAGGGCCTCCGGCGTCTCTGGATTGGGCCAGGGCAAGGCGCCCTTGCGTCGGAGGGCGTCCAGCCCCTTGCCGGTGTCCCCGCTCGAGCGGACATAGACAGGCACGAGCCGCAGTTTCTCCAGCTGCTCGACCGCGCCGGCCCAAGTACCACCCTTCTCGTAATCCGAACTGACAACCAGGGCCGCATCCGCCAGCGCGTAGATGAGCTTGTTGCGCTGCATGGCGTGCCCCACGTTGAACCCGGCCGAGGGATCGTAGGGCGAGATCAGAACCAGTCGCCCATCCATCAGGAGGTTGCGGTGTTCGCGGTTCAGGGCCGCCCGTTCGAGGCTGTCCGCCAAGACCCCGGCCACCTTGCCGCCGGCTTCCAGTGCGCCGCGCATGGCGGCCTGGTCGATGCCGCGCGCACCGCCGGAAACGAGGGTGCGCCTCGCTTTGGCGGTAAGCCGGCCAATGCCCTCGGTGTATTCGACCAACGCATCATCCACATGCCGAGAGCCGACGACAGCCAACCCGCCCGTATCCAGAATCGCGGCATCGCCACAGCCGCAAAGAACCGGCGGCGCATCGTCCTTGAGGCGCGCCTTCAGTCGCCTCGGATACCCGGCATCGGCGCGGCTCACCACCCAGATCGCCCGCGTCTGCCAGCGCTCGATCGCCTGGCTCAACAGAAAGCCGCGGGCCAGCAGGATCTCGAGACGGTCGCTGTCGATGAGCTGTTGGCACTCCCCGAACAATTCCCGCGCATCGGGAGCGAGCAGATCAGCCGGCTGCCGTTGCTTGTCGCGAAGGAAGCGCGCCAGCCGCTTGTACTCGCCCGGCGTCAATACATCGGATGACGGTTCGTCACGCCCCGCGACCAAGGGCGCCGTCAGCAGCAGGATTGCCTGCGTGTTGGATGAAAGTGACATGCTCATTTCTCATGTCCCGCCAGCGCGAGCGCCAGAGGCAACACCTCGCCGCTGCCATGTGAGCGCAACAACCAGGCCGCAACGGTCAGCGTCCAGCGCGAATCCACCATGTCATCCACGAGCAGCACCGGCCCGGCGCGTAGCGCTTGCGCACCGATCGCCAGAGAGCCGTCGATGTTGCGCGCCTGTTGAGTGCTGTTGGCCATGGTCTTTTGCTCCGGCCGATCGTCGGTCTTCTCCAGTACCGCTTGATTGTCGGAATTGATGGTCACCGCCCGCACACCCATGCGCTCCGCCGCCGCGATCTGGTTGCGCATCAACGCCAGCAAAGGCGAGATGAGCAAGGCCGGGCCGCTGCCCGCCTCCCGCAGCAGCTTGGTGGCGATGAAATAGAC
>MGBT01000018.1:0-9363 GCA_001788395.1 Candidatus Rokubacteria bacterium GWA2_70_23 | reverse complement strand
TGGGCACCTCCCTCCGCCCCCGCCTCAGCCGCGGATCAGACGCGCCACGATCTCGTCGAAGGCGCGGTCGGCCAGCGCGCGCACCTCCTCGCGCGTCAGCGTCTGGATGGGGTGCGGCACCACCACCGTCCGGTAGTCCACCGCCCCGAGCGCCTCGGCCTGGGCCCGTGCCGCCCGGATGAACTCCTGCGAGATCACCGTCGCCGTGGGAACGCCCTGATCCTCGAAGAACACGCCGTCGTGCACACTGCACGTCGTGCAGGACCCTCAGTCGGCGAGCGCCTCGATGAGCACATCCGTCTCGCCGACGATGTCGCGGCGGAGATCCTCGGGCGCCGGGCGCGCGAAGGTGGGCTTCTTCCGGCGGACGATGGCCCTGGGGCTGGTCCGCTCGCGGAGCAGCTCCTCGATCCGGTCCAGCAGGTGATCACCCTTGGCCTTGGAAATATCCAGCAGCGTGACCACCGTGCCGTCGAGGCTGGCCGGGCGCGGCGCCGTCCTGCGGGGCACCGCTACCGAATCCGTCGGGTCAAGGAACTCTTCGGTTGTCATGGGATTCTCCTAAGCCGTTGCGATCTTCTTGAAGACCGCGCGCATCCTCTCACGGCCGGCAGACGCGGAACTGCGCGTAGTCCCCCTCGGCGCTGCTCTTGGTGTCGTCCGAGTCGGTCAGCACCGCGATCCCCACGGGCGTCGGGATCTCCGTCTCCTTGAAGAGCGCGCGATAGTCTTCCAGGACGTTGACGCGCTCCTCGGCCCACTCGCCCTTGCGCTCGGTGCCGCTCCGCAGCACGCGGACCTGGGTGAGCCCGCGGCTCGAGCTGAGGTGCTGGCCCGCTGGCACGACCGCGCTCCAGACGTACTTCAGCGACTTGACGGAGAAGACCGTGTGGGGAAAGACGGCGTAGACGGCCAGCGCGCTGTCGTTCGTCTGGGCCGCGCGCTCGTCGGCGCCCGCCGGGAAGAGGAGCGGTCGCCACTGCCACGACAGGACCGGGTAGGCGGTGAGATCCCACTCGAAGGGCCGCGCGGCCTGGATGCCGAGCCCGCGGGAGACGGCCCGCAGGAAGCGCAGGGCGCGCTCCTCCAGCACGGTATAGACCTCCCGCCCGGCGTCCTTGCGCGGTTTCCACTCGGCGGGGAACTCGCCGACCTTGGTTCTGGAGAAATCGTCTATGGCGACGCAGTCGCCCGCCCAGGAGCCGCCCACAAAGCCGAGGGCCCCCGAGAGCACGACCAGCGCGGCAGCGGTGCGAGCGAGACCCACAGGTCTTCGCTTAGGGCAGCTTCGAGGCCGCGTCGTGCGGCGTCCACACCACCAGCCCCTTCATCGGGAAATGCCGGGCGTTGTCGCTGAGGAGCACGAGCCCCCGCCGCATCGCCAGGGCGGCGAGACACGCGTCCATCAACGTCAAGGTCACGCCCTTGCGCCGCCACTCCCCGCGCAGCAGGCCCGCCGCGCGGGCCACCTGGGGATCGGAGGGAACATAGTACAGGGACTCGAGGAGCACGTCCGTCACCGGACGCTCCCTCTCCATCATCCCCGCGTACACCTCCGCCAGGGTCACGTCGCACGAGCACAGCAGCGACCCGTGAGTGACGAGGCGCTGGAGCAGGGCTGGACGGCCCAGCCGATCGCGCAGCACGTCGATGAGCACCGAGGAGTCCACGAGGATGTTCACGCCCGCCTGTCCAGCCGTTTGAGGCGGCGCTCGTTCTCGGCTCGCAGCCGTCGGACGAGGAGCGCGCTGCTCCCGCGGCGCCCGGCGGTCGTCCAGGCACCGGCAGCCGCGCGCAGCGCTTCGAGCTGCCTCTGTCGCCGCAGCTCCCGCTCGGCCGCCTCCGCCAGGAACTCACTCCGCTGCCGCTTTCCCACGATCCGATCGATCTCGGCAACCAGCTCCTGAGCGATCACCACGTGCGCCCGTCGAGTGGTCATGGCATCCCTCCTGTGGCAAGAGCCCATGCGATGTTAACATGCTGTGTGCATGGCAGGCTACCGTGGGCCCACGACATGGGGCCGCCGGGTCGGCGCAGACGCCGGACGGGACCGCGGGACACCGAGCCGAGGAGGAGACCGCGCGCCGAAGGGCCTACCGGCCCCGGCGCCACCACGAGTGCACGAGCTGGTCCACCACCTGCACCAGCTGCCCCACGGTGCGGCACTCCTTCACGATGTCGCAGGACGGGGCGTAGAGCGGCATGACGCTGTCGCCGATGCCCCAGCCCCACTGCCCCTCCGGGTTGAGCCAGATGATGCCCTTCACCCGCTCGCGGATCTGGCGCACGGCCCACGCCTGCGGGTCGTTGTAGTTGTTGCGCGCATCCCCCAGGACGAGCACCGTCGTCTTGCGGTCCAGCGACTCCAGCTCCGTCCGGCAGAAGCGGCTGAACGCGTAGCCGAAGTCCGAGCGGCAGTGGTAGTCCACGGAGGAGGACTTGAGCGCCCACTCGATGGCCTTGTCCACGGTGTAGGTGTTGAAGGCCTGCGTCACCTCGGCGATCTCCGACACGAAGGCGTAGGAGCGGACGCGCGAGAAGCACTCCTGCAGGCTCCACACGAGCTGGAGCATGAACCTGGACGCATTGCGGACGGAGTCCGACACGTCGCAGAGCGTGACGAGCTTGGGCTTCTCCCGGTGGCGCCGCCGGAAGCGCACCTCCATGGGCACGCCGCCGTACTGGAGGCTCTGCCGGATGGTCCGCCTGGAGTCCAGGCGCCCCTTCTCCTCCTGGCGCTGGCGCAGGGCGAGGGCGTCCTTGATCCTGCGCGCGAGCCGCGCGACGACGGCTTTCATCTGCGCGACCTCGTCGGGGGAGAGCGCGAAGAGGGGCTTGTCCGACAAGACCTCCCGCGTGAGCTTCTCGCCCTGGCGGTAGGCGCGGCGCTCGAGCTCGCGCTCCACGTGCTGCCGGATCATGCGCCGGAACGCCTCGAGCCGCAGGTCCAGGTAGTTGCGGATGCGGGCGAGCTGCCCCGGGTCGAGCCCACGCGCCTCCAGGAGGCGCATGATGCGCGAGAGGTCGCGCTCGATGGCGTCCCAATCGAACTTGTCGTAGATGCGGCGCGAGAAATAGCCGATCTGCAGGAAGTACATGAGCCGCTCGAGGCCGGTGCCCTCGCCGCCCTGGCGGATCGCCATCTCCATATCGGCGCCCTCGCCGCGCAGCATGAGCTCGGTCATCTCGTCCATCTGGAGCCCGTCCTCGGCCGCCAGGCGGTCCAGGAGCTCGCGCATGCGCGGGTCCTCGGGCCCCAGCGCCTTCTTGAGCCCGGCGCCGAGGGCCTCGAGGTCGAGAAAGTACAGGTCGAAGAGGCGATCGAAGGTCGGGAGGTCGCGCGACTCCTTCACGAGGGTCGTCGCCAGCGCGGTCCTGAAGGTGTCGCGGTCCTCGAGCCCGATCTCGGCCGAGGCCGCGAGGGCGTCGAGCGCCTCGCTGGGCGAGATGCGGAGCTCGGCCCGCCGCAGGTCACCGATGAACTCCAGGATGCGCTGGTCCATTTACCGGGAGAAGGTGACCCAGGAGGACTTGAACACGTCCTCGTTGCCGTCACGGGAGATGGGGCAGAGGCGGCCATCCTCGAGGCGGAGCAGTCCGTGGAAGGAGCCACGCGCGATCAGGTGCGTGACCGTGAGCGTCCAGCCGAGCGGCCCGGAGGGGATCTCTTCCTCCTGCTCCACGGCCCGGGTCACGTCGGGCGCATCGCCGACGAGATGCAGGACGCGCACCGGCCCCTCGGCGCACCGGAGCCCCAGCACCACCTTGTAGGAGCGCCCCTGGCGCACGGTCTCCACCGTCATCTCCCCGGGGTGCAGCAGGTGCGGGACGGCCTCGGGGATGGCCGCAGCGAAGAAATCGCGCGGCTCGGGCTGGACGTAGTAGAAGTGCCAGCGCCCCGCGGCCCAGATCCAGAACTTGGTGTACTCACCGAGGGCCCCCGAGATGCAGCGCCCGCCCTCGATGAACACCGGCCCCGTCGGCCCCAGCTCGGGCAGCCGGATGCGCGGCGAGGGGAACCACAGCTCCCTGAACTCCGTGAGCGTGCCGAAGTCCATCTACGGGAGATCGGCGAGCACCTTGTCGAGGGCGCCCCGGACCCGCTCCAGATCCTTCTCGTGCTTGACGAGCATTGTGAGGGTGGACTCGACGAGCTCGCGGTCCATGGCGTCGGCGTTCAGGATGACCAGCGAGCGGGCCCAGTCGAGGCTCTCGGAGACGGATGGCGCCTTGCGCAGATCGAGCACGCGGATCTTGTTCACGACGGCCACCACGGCGCGGGCCAGCCGGTCCGGGATCTCCGGCACCTTCAGCCGGATGATCTCCAGCTCCTCGTCCGGCGGCGGGAAGTCGATGAACAGGTGCAGGCACCGGCGCTTGAGGCCATCCGACAGCTCGCGCGCGTTGTTCGACGTCAGCACCACGAGCGGGATGTTCGTCGCCTTGATGGTGCCGAGCTCGGGGACGGACACCTGGAAATCGGACAGCACCTCCAGGAGGAAGGCCTCGAACTCGGGCTCGGCCTTGTCGATCTCGTCCACCAGCAGCACCACGGGGTCCGGGGACTCGATGGCCTGGAGCAACGGCCGCGGCGAGAGGAAGCGATGGGAGAAGAAGGCATCGTCCTGACCCGAGATCCGGGCCACCGCATCCGGCAGCGACGGGGCGTCCGCGATCAGCTCGCCGATCCGCTCCTTGAGGAGCTGGGTGTAGAGAAGCTGCTTCGCGTACTTCCACTCGTAGAGCGCCTTGCCCTCGTCGAGCCCCTCGTAGCACTGGAGACGGATCAGGCGGCGCTCGGTGATCTCGGCCAGGGTCTTGGCGAGCTCGGTCTTGCCGACGCCGGCCGGTCCCTCGATGAGCACGGGCCGGCCCATGCGCTCGGCCAGATAGATGACGGTGCAGATGCGGCGGTTGGCGATGTAGCGCGCGTCCTTGAAGTGCTGCTGGACATCCTCGACCGATTGAAACATGGCGGCTCCTGTGAGTGAATTGTCATTCAGTCTAACATCAAGGAATGCGACATGGAACCGCGATGGTGGATCCATAACTCCGCTATGCTCTCCTCCGCGCGACACCGTGGTGGTGGCTGTGGAGCGCGCTCGCGTTCTTCGGCCCGTCGGCCCGGCTGACGCTCGTGGCGCCCGTGTGGCTCGTGCCGCTCTTCCACCGCCTCGATCCCCTGTCCGACGCCTCCCTCCGGGACCGCCTGCTCCGGCTCGGTGAGAAAGCCCGCGTGCCGGTGGTGGGGGTAAGGAGTTCTTTCTGTACTCGCACCCGTCCATCGGGCGTCGGGTGGCGCGAGCCCTGATGCTCCTGGAATCGCCGGGCTGACACTGTTCCCCTGCGGCCGTTTCCTCGCCGACGGTTGGCGGGTGCCCGGGCGCCGGACTGACTTGTGGAACGGGCCTTTCCGGCGCATGGCCTCTGGCACTGGACTTGCTCTCCTCCCTCTTCCATGGGAACAGCGTCGATGCCACTGACGGCTGAGGGAGTCACGACGACAGCGGGGGGGGCCGGCAGACGCCTCCCGACTCTCATCCGGCACCTGCGTGTCCTGCGCGCCGCCGGCGAGGCCGTGAGCTCCACGCTGGATCTGGAACAGGTGATCGAGCGGTCACTGGAGGCCCTGACGCGGGTGACGGGCCACGAGATCTCGATCCTGCACCTCATCTCCTCCGACGGCGCGCGACTCCTGCTGCGGGGCGATCGGGGACTCTCCGAGCGCCTCCGTGCGATCAACGGGGTCCTGCCCATGGGGGCGGGCCTCATCGGCGGCGTGGCGGCCTCGGGCCTCCCCCGGGGGGTGCAGGACATCGCCAGGGTGAAGGATCTCCTGCCGGCGGCCCGCGACGTGGTGGCCGCCGACGGGATCCGTGCCTTCGTCTGCGTGCCGATCCGGGCCCGCCAGCGCGTCCTGGGGACGCTGTCGCTCGGCCGCCAGGCTCCGAGCCGCTTCACCAGCGCCGAGCTCCACCTGCTCGAGTGCGTGGCCGATCAGATCGGGCTGGCGCTGGACAACGCCCGTCTCCACTCGGAGTCGCGCCGCCACGTCGAGGAGCTGGAGCGGGGGCGCACCGCCACGGTGCGGGCCGAGCGGCTCTCGGCCGTGGACGGCCTCGCGGCGGGAGTGGCGCACGAGATCAACAACCCGCTCACGATCATCCTCGGCCAGGTGCACGTGCTGCTCCAGGGGGAGACGCCAGCCGATCTCTCGCACGGACTCTTGATGATCGACACCGCGGCCAAGCGCGCGGCCAAGATCGTGAAGGACTTGCGCCAGTTCGCCGAGCCCAACCCGGCTCACCGCGCGCCGTGCTCCGTCCCCACGGAGATCCGGAGCGTGCTCGCGCAGGAGGGACCCCATCTCGAATCCGCGCACATCGCGACCCAGCTCGACCTCGAGGAGGTGCGCATCATCTGGGGCGACGCCTCGCAGCTCCGACAGGTCCTGACGCATCTGGTGGACAATGCCCGCCACGCCATGGCGGCCGCCCACGGAGGGGGGACGCTCCGGTTGCGCCTCATGCCCCTGCCCGGCGGCGTGAGGATCGAGGTGGCCGACGACGGGCCCGGCATCGCTCGGGAGCACCTGCCCCGCATCTTCAATCCCTTCTTCACGACCAAGGGCCCTGACGAGGGGCGAGGGCTCGGGCTCAGCGTCGCCTACGGCATCATCAAGGAGCACGGCGGCCGGCTCTGGGCCGAGAACGTCGCGGAAGGCGGCGCGCTCTTCGTCGTCGAGCTCCCCGTGAGCCTCAGGCGCACGGAACGGAGCCCCGGAGGCTGACGCCAGGCCGGGCGCCCTGCCTCCCCGCGCGTGCCCGGGATGGTACCCTCCCTGGCATGCGGCGGCCGCGGCGCCTCGCCTCCCTCTTCCTGCTCATGGCGCTCGGGGGATGCGCCATGCCCCAGCCCTCCCCCCCGCGCTCCATGGAGACATCGCACACCCGCTGCCTCAGCGAGCGTGACCCTGGTCCGAGCCGTCCGCTCTTCTTCCTCTTCTGCATCCAGTCGCCGTAGCCGGGCCCGTGTGATAGGCTCGGCCCTGTTTCCGACACCAGACACCCAACCCTCGCGGAGGTCCTCATGAGCGCAGTGAAAGACGCGATCGTCCAGGCGGTGGACGGCCTGGGGAACGAGCTTGAAGCCCTCTCACGGCAGATCCACGACCACCCCGAGCTGGGCTACCAGGAGACGCAGGCGTGCGCGTGGCTCGCCGGGTTCCTTGCCGCCAAGGGGTTGACGGTCGAGACGGGCGTGGGCGGCGTCGAGACCGCCTTCCGCGCGACCATCGAGGGAGGCGACGGGCCCACCATCGCCATCCTCTGCGAGTACGACGCGCTGCCCGGCATCGGGCATGCCTGCGGCCACAACGTCATCGCCACGTCGGGCGCGGGCGCGGGCGCGGCGCTGGCGGCAGTGAAGGCCCGGCTCCCGAAGGGACGCGTCCAGGTCATCGGCACGCCAGCCGAGGAGGGCGGCGCCGGAAAGGTCCGGCTTATCCAGGCGGGAGTCTTCAAGGACGTGGACTGCGCCATGATGATCCACGGCTTCGACCGCACCCTGCTCCACTCGGATCTCCTCGGGATCGTCCGCGCGACCTTCGAGTACACGGGCCGGGCCTCGCATGCCTCGGCCGACCCGTGGGCGGGCATCAACGCCCTGGACGCCTGCATCCAGACCTTCAACGCCGTCAGCATGCTGCGCCAGCAAGTGCGCCCGGACTGCCGCATCCACGGCATCATCACCAACGGCGGGGCGGCGGCCAACATCATCCCGGAGTACGCCGCGGCCACGTTCTACGTGCGCGCGCCCCGCATCGACACGATGTGGGACCTCTACGCACGCGTGGTGGCCTGCGCCGAGGGCGCGGCCAAGGCCGCCGGGGCCGGCCTCAAGGTGACCCGGCACGACGACACGATCTACGAGCCCATGAAGCGCAATCAGACACTGCTGGATCTCTTCGCCGCCAACATGGCCGTGGTGGGGCTCACCGAGGGGGAGCCGATTCCCGACCGGCTGGGCTCCTCGGATATCGGCAACGTGAGCCAGATCATCCCGGCCATCCAGCCGATGATCGGCATCGCGCCCACGGGCACGGCCATCCACACGCGCGACTTCGCCGCCGCCGCCGTCACGCCCCTGGCCCGCGCCGGCATGCTGGCCGCCGCCAAGACGATGGCCATGACCACGGTGGACCTGCTGGCCGACCCCGCCAGGGTCCAGGCAGCCAAGCAGGAGTTCGCGCGGCGGTGATCTTCCACGACTACTATGCCGACATCCCGCGCGAGGACGTTGACCGCTTCGTCGAGTCGCAGGAGATGGGGCGCCTCGTCACGGTGGGCGAGGACAGCACGCCCCATCTCGGGCTCTACAACTTCGTGTACGACGGGGCCGCGCTCGAGCTCCACCTGGTGCGGGCCGACGAGCAGGTGGCGGATCTCAGGGCGCAACCGCGCTGTCTCTTCGAGGTGGACGAGGTCTTGGCCGTGATCCCGTCCCACTGGGTGCACCCGGAATACGCCGGGTCCGCCACGGCCTATCACCGCACGGTCATCTTCCAGTGCGAGGGCAGGGTGGCCGAGGATCCGGGGGAGGTGCTGGCACAGCAGGTGCGCCTCCTCGCCAAGCATCAGCCCGAGGGCGGCTACCGGCCGCTCGGCGTGGAGGACCCGCTCTATCGCGGCGCCCTCGGCCAGCTGGCCGCGGTGCGGCTCCAGGTGACAGCCGTCCGGCCCAAGTTCAAGCTCGCCCAGAACCGGCCCGTGGAGACGCGGCGGAAGATCATCGCCCTGCTCAGGCAGCGCGGGCGGCCCGCCGACGCGCGCGCGGCCGACGCGCTCCAGTGGACCATCGACCGCCACCCGTCCTGACCACCACACCCGGCGGCGGGGCCCCCCGGCCGACGGACAGACCCGAGGAGAGAGGCATGGCACCGACGAGCGACACGCTGGAAGCGGCCAAGCGCAAGATCGCCGAGGCCGTGGAGCGGCTGGCCGACGACCTCGAACAGCTGAGCCATCGCATCCACGAGAACCCCGAGCTCTGCTTCAAGGAAGAGAAGGCGGCCGCCTGGCTCACCGCGTTCCTCGAGGCGCAAGGGGCCCAGGTGGAGCGCGGGGTGGGCGGGCTGCCCACGGCCTTCCGGGCGACGATCACCGGTCAGGGACCCGGCCCCACCATCGCCATCATGGCCGAGTACGACGCGCTGCCCAGTATCGGGCATGCCTGCGGCCACAACGTCATCGCCACCTCGGGCGTGGGCGCCGGCGCCGCGCTCGCCGCCGCGCTCCGGCCGCTCCCCTTCCCGGGCCGCATCCAGGTCATCGGCACCCCGGCCGAGGAGGGCGGGGCGGGCAA
>MGBT01000017.1:26843-30651 GCA_001788395.1 Candidatus Rokubacteria bacterium GWA2_70_23 | reverse complement strand
GTCGTCCAGGGCGCGCGGCTGGCCGGCGCGGGCAAGATCATCGCGGCGGACCTCCTCTCGAACAAGCTCGCGTTCGCGCGCGAGTTCGGCGCCACCCACACGCTCGACGCGTCATCGGAGAAGGTGGTCGAGCGCGTCCGCGAGCTGACGGGCGGGCGCGGCGCCGACTACGCCTTCGACGCGATCGGCGGCGAGGCGACGACGCTCCAGATCGTGGATGCGATCCGCCCGGGCGGCACCGCCGTCATCGTCGGCATGGCCGCCATGAGCGTGCGCGCGCCGATCACGCCCTACTTGATGGCGCTGCAGGAGAAGACCATCAAGGGCACCCTCTATGGCTCCGTGCGCCCGAATATCGATTTCCCGCGGCTGGTGGACCTCTACCTCGACGGCCGGCTCAAGATCGACCAGCTCATCAGCCGGACGTACACGCTCGACCAGATCAACGAGGGGTTCGCGGCGCTCCGGAGCGGCCAGGTCGCCCGCGGCGTCGTCGTGTTCAGCTGAGCCCGGCCTTCGCCGGGGCGCGCCAGCCGCGACTGCGCGGGGAGGCCCCCAGTGGCCGCCCAGTTGAGAGACTCGAGCGGTCCGGATCGGTCCCGCCGTGGGGCTGGCGCTACGGCGAGGCGGACGGAGGCCGAGAATCTGGCCAAGCCCGGCGGCGGGCCGGGACCGCCCCCGTCCGCCTCGCCCGGGCGCGGGAGCGGTCAGGCCCGGGCGGCCCGCCGGCGCCCGATGGCGGCGAGGAGCGGGGGGCCGAGCACCACGGCCTCGATCAGCGGCGCGGGATCGACCGAGAGCTTGCGGAAGACGACCCGACGATGGCGGTGACGGGCCGCTCAGGATACTCGGCGGCGGCGGGGACGGAGCGGATCATGGGCGCCTCCCAGGGGTTTCTCGGTCCGTCGAGGATGTCACTGCCGGCGGAGCGCGCGCGAAGGTGTCGAGCAGGCCGGCGCGGCGCGCCACTGCGCCCGTCGCCGCCGGTCCGGCGGGGCTCAGGCCCAGAGCGCGGCCGGGGCGATGGCGAGATCGGGGAAGGGCGGGAGGGTGCCGGCCGCCTGGCCGGCCAGGCGGGCGGCGACCGCGTAGGCCTGGCCGGCGAGGCCGTAGGCCTCGATCGCGCGCGCTTCCGGGTCGACGATCCAGTAATGCGGGACCGCGTGACGCGCGTAGAGCTGCATCTTGCGCCCGAGGTCGATCTGCCGCGTGGAGGGCGACAGGATCTCCACCGCGAGAGTCGGCGGCCCCTCGATCCCGCGCTCGCTCATGCGCTCGACCGTCGCGACGTCCATGTACACGATGTCCGGCTGGACCACGGTGATGTCGCTCATGATGCAGTCCACGGGCGCGTAGAGAACCTGTCCGAGGCTTCGCGCCCTCACATGATGCCGCAGGATCTCGAACAGGTTGGCGCTGACGATCTGGTGCCTGGTCCCGGGCGCGGGGGTCACCGAGAGCTCCCCCGCGTGGAGCTCGTACCGGCGACCGTCGTCCGGCAGGGCCGCGTAGTCCGCATAGGTGAGGATCACCCGCGTCGCCATCAGCGCCTCCTGACACGAGTGTAGCACCTTCGAGCGTGGGCCCACAGGCCAGCGCCCGTCAATGCCCGGAGATGGATACACCTATCCGTGATCATCGCCAAGCAGAGTTCCTGGCTGTGCTCGAAGAGCGGAAGCACGAGGACGCCTGACTCCCTTCTGTGCTCGCGCAACGCGCACGCGAGCCCTCTCCCGCCCCAGGGATCTCGTTGGACACCTCACTGGGGGGCATGATGCTCCTTCGCGCCTGGCGGGAGCAGTTCCTCGCCGGGGCCAGGCGGCGCTGCGTGAAGCCTGAAATTCGGGAGCGCCGGCGCGCGCCGGCCGCGCTATCATTCCCCGCGGAGCCCTTCCGACGTGATCGACACGGTTCGAACGTGGATCGAAGACGCGCGGCGCATCGTGGCGCTCACGGGCGCCGGCATCTCGACGGACTCCGGCATCCCGGACTTCCGCGGGCCCCAGGGCGTGTGGACGCGCAACCCCGGCGCCGAGAAGCTGGCGACGCTCCAGCACTACCTGGCCGACCCCGAGTTGCGCCGGCGCGCGTGGCAGAGCCGGATCGAGGCCCCTGGCTGGCAGACCGCGCCCAATGACGGCCACCGGGCGCTGGTGACCCTCGAGCGCCTCGGCAAGCTGGACACCTTGATCACCCAGAATGTGGACGGGCTGCACCAGATGGCCGGCTCCTCCCCCGAGCGCGTGGTCGAGATCCACGGGACCATCCGGGAGGTGGTGTGTCTGGGTTGCGGCGAGCGGGCACCCATGGAGCGAGTGCTTGCCCGGGTCCGGGCCGGCGAGGAGGATCCGGCGTGCCGCTCCTGCGGAGGCATCCTCAAGTCGGCGACGATCTCGTTCGGGCAGTCGCTCGTGGAGGCGGACCTCACCCGGGCCCAGCAGGCCGCCCGCGGCGCCGACCTCATGCTCGCCGTGGGCACCAAGCTCTCGGTCTGGCCCATCGCCGGCGTCGTGCCAACGGCGAAGAGCTCGGGGGCGCGGGTGGTGATCGTCAACGCCGAGCCCACCGAGATGGACGAGCTGGCCGATGCCGTGCTCCGCGACCCGATCAGCCAGATCCTGCCGCGGCTGGTCTCGGGCTCCGCCCCGTGAGCCGCGACCCCGCCCGGAAGAGCCGGCTCGTCTACTCCACCGAGGCCGGGCCCACCGCGCGGCCTGCTGACCGCCGCCCCGCGCCACGCCCGAGCACCCGGCCGCCCGACGGCCTCCGGGACGGCATCGTCCGCATCTTCAGAGAGCGCGGCGGCCGTGGCGGCAAGGTGGTCACGGTGATCCGCGGCCTCCCCGAGCGAGGGGACGGGCTCGAGGGCCGCGCGGCCGATCTCAGGCGCCTCTGCGGCGCCGGCGGCACCATCAAGGACGCGGCGGTCGAGATCCAGGGCGACCATCGTGAGCGCGTGGCCGAGCGCTTGCGCGCACTGGGCTACACCGTCAAGCTCGCGGGCGGCTGAGACCTCGCCGTCTGCTCATGGAGATCCCGTGAAGATCCTCTACACGCCCACCCTCATCGTGCCATCCCTCGACCCCGGCGCCCGCGCCCGCATCCTGGAGGCGGCCGGCCCGGGCACCGCCCTCGTGGAGGCCAAGGAGCTCGAGCGCCAGCGCGCCGAGATCGTGGACGCCGACATGCTCTTCGGCCGGGTTCTGCCGGACATCTACGTCCTCAACCGCCGGCTCCGCTACTACCACTCCATCGGCGCAGGCGTGGACACCCTCCTCTGCCCCGAGCTGGTGGAGAGCGACGTGATCCTCGCCAGCGAGAAGGGCGGGGTCGGCGTCCACCTGGCGGAGCACGCCTTCGCCCTCCTCCTCGGGCTCACCCGCGGGTTGCACACGGCGCTGCGCGATCCCGACTACCGGCTCCGGGAGCCCATCCGGAGGGAGCAGCGCGAGATCTTCGAGCAGACCATGGGCATCGTGGGCTTCGGCGGAACCGGGCGCGCGGTGGCGCGGCGGGCGATCGCCTTCGGGATGCGCGTGCTCGCCGTGGACATCGACGACGTGCCGCCCGAGCCCGGCGTGGAGGCCATCTGGCGCCCCGACCGCCTGGCGGAGATGCTCGGGCTGTCCGACGTGGTGGTCATCGGGCTGCCGCTCACCAAGGCGACCCACCATCTCTTCACGCGTGATCTCTTCCGGCGCATGCGCCCGGGCGCCATCCTCATCAACGTGACGCGCGGGGAGATCGTCTACGGTGACGACCTGATGGCGGCGCTCACGGAAGGGCTCCTGTGGGGCGCGGGGCTCGA
>MGBT01000017.1:19221-26789 GCA_001788395.1 Candidatus Rokubacteria bacterium GWA2_70_23 | reverse complement strand
TGAGGAAGGAGGACGGGGATCATGAAGCTGATCTACGAGGTGAAGGACAGGGTGGCTTATCTCACCATCAACCGGCCCGAGGCCATGAACGCCATGGACGCGGAGGTCTACGAGGAGCTCTCGAGGGCGTGGGTCGATGTCCGGGACAATCCGGAGGTGTGGGTGGCCATCGTCACCGGCGCCGGGCAGAAGGCCTTCACCGCGGGAGCGGATCTCAAGTCCTTCATCACGCGGGCGCCGGAGAAGGCGGATTTCTGGCTGACCCAGAAAGACATGCTGCTGAATCGGGGCCTGGAGGTCTGGAAGCCGGTGATCGCCGCCGTCAACGGATACTGCCTGGCCGGCGGGATGACGCTCCTGTTCGGAACCGATATCCGGATCGCGGCGGAGCACGCCGTCTTCGAGATCTCGGAGGTGAAGCGAGGGATCCTGCCGGGCAACGGCGGGACCCAGCGGGCGTTGCGACAGCTCCCCTATGCGATCGCCATGGAGCTGCTGCTCCTCGGGCGGCGCCTCAGTGCCCAGGAGGCCTTGACCTATGGCCTGATCAACACGGTCGTGCCCATGACGGAGCTGATGCCCACGGCGGAACAGTGCGCCCGGCAGCTCTGCGAGAACGGCCCGCTGGCCTTGCGCGCGATCAAGGAGCTGGCCATCCGGAGCCAGAGCGTGCCCCTTGAACAGGGGATCCGTCTGGAGCAATCCTTCCAGGAGTTCCTCCGCAACACCGAAGACGCCAAGGAAGGCCCCAGGGCGTTCGCCGAGAAGCGAAAGCCGGCCTACAAGGCCCGGTGACACGAAAGGACAGGGACCGATGAAACCGTATCGCTCCGCGCTATTCGTTCCTGGCAACCGGGCAGCCTGGATGGAGAAGGCGATCGGGTACGGGGCGGATTGCCTGATCCTGGATCTCGAGGACTCGGTCCCGGATCAGGAGAAGGTCGCCGCCCGCCCGCTGGTCAGGGCCGCGATTGTCTCGCTCAAGGCCCGGGGACAGGCCGTCAACGTCCGGATCAACGGCTTCGCCACGGGATTGGCCTTCGACGACCTCGAGGGCGTCCTCTGCCCCGAGCTCGACGGGGTCGCGCTGCCGAAAGTCGAGACGGTGGCCGACATGCGGGAGCTGGACGCGCTGCTGACCCATCTGGAACAGCGCATGGGGATCCCCCCCGGCACGATCGAGACCCCGCTGGGCTGCGAGACGGCTGCGGCGATGCGCAACATCTACGAGATCGCCACCTCCTGCCCGCGGGTGAAGCGAGTGACACTCGCGGCCGGCCCCGGAGGCGACGCCGCCCGCGCGATCGGCTACCTCTGGTCCAAGGAAGGCACGGAAACCCTCTATCTCCGTTCCAAGACCGTGCTGGACTGCCGGGCGGCGGGCATCCAGTACCCGACGGTCAGCTCCTGGTGGAACATCAAGGACCTGGAGGGCCTGGAGAGGGATGCGCGCTGGAACCGGCAGCTCGGGTTCCGGGGACAGACGGTCATGCATCCGTCCCACGTTCCGATCGTCAATCGCGCCTTCACCCCGTCCGCGGAAGAGATCGCCTACTTCGAAGGGCTGATCCAGGCCATGGAGGACGCTCGGAAGCGGGGGATCGCCGCGGTGACCTACAAGGGCGACATGGTGGACGAGGCCATGGTGAAGACGGCCCGCGAGATGCTCGCGCTGGCCCGCTCAGCGTGAAGAGAGATCCTCGGCGGGGCGGTGGAGCGGCGAGACGATGGTGAGGCCGCCGTCGATGAGGATGGTCTGGCCGGTGAGGAACCCCGCCCCATCGGACGCGAGATAGGCGACGAGCGCCGCCACGTCGTCCCCTGTCCCCAGCCGGCCCACGGGCGTGGCCGCGATGAGCTCCAGCGCCGCCGGCGAGTAGTCGCGCTTGAGCCCGCGCTCCGTGTAGAAGCGGGAGGAATCCGTCTCGATGAAGCCCGGGCTCACGCCGTTCACCGTGATGCCGCGCGGTCCGAGCTCCAGCGCCAGCGCTCTCACGAGGCTCTCGACCGCGGCCTTGGCGGCGCCCAGCACCCCGTGGCCCGCCATGGTCTGGTGACTGTCGACGCCGGAGATGGCCACGATGCGGCCCGGACGGCCGGCCATGAGCGGCACCGCCGCCTGCACGGCGGCGATGAACGAGTCCACCGAGATGGCGAAGGTGCGCCGGACATTGTGCTCCTTCTGCTCGAGCATGGGCCGGAAGGCCGTGGCCGCCGCATTCGCCACGACGATGTCCACGCGGCCGAAGGCCTCGCCGATGCGCTCGAAGACCGGCCCCACCTGTGCCGGCTCCCGCAAGTCGAGGGCGAGCGCCAGCGCCCGGCGCCCCAGCGCCTCGATCTGGCTCACCACCTCGCGCGCCTGCTCCGCGCTCTTGCGGTAGATGATCGCGCAGTGCGCGCCGTCCTCGGCGAGGCGCAGCGCGATGGAGCGCCCCATGCCCCGCGAGGCGCCGGTGATCACGGCCACCCGTCCGGCGAGCGGCTTCACCTCACTCCCCCCGGAACACCGGCCGGCGCTTCTCGAGCATCGCGCGCACCCCTTCCACGGCGTCCTGGCTCTTCCGCGCCCGGCGCGCCAGCTCGTCGACGTCCCCGTGCTCGATGCGCGAGCCTGCGGCCACGGCACGCAGGATCGTGACCTTGAGCGCCTGCAGCGACAGCGGCGCGTGGTCGGCAATGGTTCGCGCCATCGCGTAGACGGCCCCGTGGAGCTTCTCGGCGCGGACGATCCGGTGGATCATGCCCATCTCCCAGGCGCGCTGCGCGCCCACGGGCTCGGCCATCAGCAAGATCTCCCGCGTGAAGGCCGGGCCCACCACCTCCACCAGCTTCTGGCCCAGCGGGAAGGGCACGACGAGCCCGAGCCGCGCCAGCGGCATGGCGAAACGCGCCGCCGCCGCCGCCACGCGCAGATCACAGTGCAGCGCCAGCTCGCAGCCGCCCGCGAAGGCATCGCCCTGGACCATGGCGATGGTGGGGTGCCGGCTCCGCTCGATCTCCTGGAAAACCTCGGTCACGCGGCGTTCCGGATCCTTCGCCTCGCCCAGCCGCGTGCCCAGCTCCCGCAGGTCCATGCCGGCGCAGAAGACCGGGCCCGCGCCGCGGACGACGACGACGCGCACGTCCGGGTCCTGCTCGAGCCGCCCGAAGATGGCGGAGAGTCCCTCGACCACGGTCATGTTCAGCGCGTTGCGCTTGGCCGGGCGATTGAGGGTGACGGTCGCGATGCGATCCTGGACGGAACAGTGGACCTCGTCTGCCATGGGCTCCTCCCCGGGCCTGTGCCCGGCGCGCTGGGATCGGCGTCGGAGCATCCGCGCCACCGGGAGCCTATCCCGGCGGGAGCGGAGCGTCAAGGACGAGCGGGGCTGCGCTATGATCGGGGCCGCGACAATACCCAACCCAGGAGGGGACCATGGCAGACGCCTTCGACGCGCCCGGTACGGTAAAACCCTTCGGCATCTTCTCCAGCGCCGCCTGGCAGCCCGAGGGCAAGGTGCTGCACGTCTCCGGCCAGGTCGCCCAGGACGCCACCGGCTCCGTCATGGGCAAGGGCGACATCCGCGCGCAGACCCGGCAGGTGCTCGAGAATATCCGCACGGTCCTCGCCGCCGGCGGCGGGACCATGGACGACGTGGCGCGGGTCACCGTCTACGTCACGGACATGAGCGGGCTCGGGCAGATCCACGAGGTCCGCGGCCAGTACTTCCGGCGGCCCTACCCCGCCAGCACCCTGGTCGAGGTCAAGCGCCTGGTCAAGCCCGAGTACCTCATCGAGATCGACGCCGTCGCCGTGATCCCGGCGGACCGGGTCAAGCGGCCTTCGTGACGACCGATTGACTGTCGCCGGCGTCCCCTGCTAACGTGGCGGCGTCATGAACGGCATCGTCGCCTACGGCGCCTATATCCCGTACTTCCGCCTCGACCGGAAGGCCATCGCCGCCGCGCTCGGCCAGCCCGCCGGCAAGGGTACCCGCGCCGTCGCCTCCTATGACGAGGACACGACCTCGATGGGCGTGGAGGCAGCTCGCGCGGCGCTCCGGGGAGCACCCGCGCTGCGGCCGGCGGGCCTGTATTTCGCCACCGCCGCCCCGGGCTATCTCGACAAGACCAATGCCACCGCCATCCACGCGGCGCTCGACCTCGATCCGGCGACCGCCGCCTTCGACATGCTGGGCTCGGTGCGCTCGGGCACCGGCGCCCTGCGCGCGGCGGTGGATGCCGGCCGGCCGACGCTCGCGGTGCTCTCCGACATCCGCACGGGGCTCCCCGGGGGAGCCGACGAGCGCGAGGGCGGAGACGCGGCGGTGGCCTTCCTCTGCGCCGAGGACAGCCCCGAGGCGCCGGTGCTGGCCGAGCCCATCGCCTGGGCCCACACGACCGCCGAGTTCCTCGATCGCTGGCGGCAACCGGGCGCGGCGACCTCCCGCCAGTGGGAGGAGCGCTTCGGCGAGCACGCCTATGCGCCGCTGGGCGAGGCCGCGGTGACCGAGGCGCTAAAGCAGGCCGGTATCACGGCCCAGGCGCTCGACCGGCTCATCGTCGCCGGGCCCCATGCCCGAGCTTGCAAGCGGGTCGCCGCATCGGTGGGTGCCCCCCCCGCGGCGGTGGCTGACGACCTCGGCGCGGTGATCGGCAATACCGGGACGGCGCATGCGGGGCTGCTCCTCGCGGATACTCTCGATCGGGCGGCGCCGGATCAACTGATCGCGGTCGTCTCGCTGGCCGACGGCTGCGACGTGACGATCTGGCGGACCTCCGCCGCCTGCGCCTCGCCGCGCGCGAACGGGACGGTGGCCCGGCAGATCGCCGGCGGGGCCAGCGTCCCCTACGCGGCCTTTCTCACCTGGCGCGGCTTCCTTGACCGCGAGCCTCCGCGACGGCCCGACCCCGAGCGCCCCGCGGCACCGCCGGCCTTCCGTCGAGAGGCGTGGAAGTTCGCGTTCACGGGCAGCCGCTGCCAGGCCTGCGGCGCCCGGCACGTCCCGCCCCAGCGCGTCTGCCTCAAGTGCCACGCCGTGGACAGGATGGCGCCCGAGCGGCTCAGCGACGTCCCGGCCGTGATCGCGACGTTCACGGTGGACCGGCTGGCCTACTCGCTCTCGCCGCCCGTCGTCGCCGCGGTGATCGACTTCGAGGGCGGGGGGCGCTTCCAGTGCGAGCTCACCGACGTGGACCCGGCCGCGGTCGCCATCGGCACCCGCGTGGAGATGACGTTCCGGCGCCTCTTCACGGCCGGCGGCGTCCACAACTACTTCTGGAAGGCGCGTCCTCTCCGCGCCAGCAGCAGCTGAGACCGCGCGAAGAGAATCAAGCAACGCGAATATCCGGCGGGGGCGGGCGTGGCGACAGCCCGGGTGCCCGCCCCAGGTGAAGGAGCTCTGACCATGGCGAGCAACGGCATCCGCGACCGCGTGGCGATCATCGGCATGGGCTGCACGCCCTTCGGCGAGCACTGGGACAAGAGCGTGGACGATCTCCTGGTGGACGCCGCCACGGAGGCGCTCAACTCGGCCGGGGTCCCCATCGACGCCGTCGACGCCTTCTGGCTCGGCACCCTGTTCTCCGGCCAGAGCGGGCTCACGCTCTCCCGTCCGCTCAAGATCGACTACAAGCCGGTGAGCCGCCTCGAGAACTTCTGCGCCACCGGCTCCGAGGCCTTCCGCAACGCCTGCTACGCCGTGGCCTCGGGCGCCTACGACATGGCCATGGCCATCGGCGTCGAGAAGCTGAAGGACTCGGGCTTCTCCGGACTGCCCGGGCTCGCCGCGCCCGCCGACGGCACCCAGGCCGCCATCACCGCCCCGGCCATGTTCAGCCTGCTGGCGCCGGCCTACTGCAAGAAGTACGGCCTCGACGAGGCGCTGCTCAAGGACGTGATGACCCGCATCGCCTGGAAGAACCACAAGAACGGCGCGCTCAACCCGCGGGCCCAGTTCAGGAAAGAGGTCACCAAGGAGGTCATCGCTTGTTCGCCCCTGGTCGCGGGGCCGCTGGGCATCTTCGACTGCTCGGGCGTGAGCGACGGCTCGGCGGCCGCGGTCATCGTCCGGGCCGAAGATGCCCACACGTACACCGACACACCCCTCTTCGTAAAGGCGCTGTCCTTCATCGCGGGCCCCGCCGCCGGGCCCATCGATCCCGATTACGACTACACCACCTTCCCCGAGGTGGTGGCCTCCGCCGCCGACGCCTACCGCCAGGCGGGCGTCAAGGACCCGCGCGCCGAGCTGGCCATGGCCGAGGTCCACGACTGCTTCACGCCCACCGAGCTGATCCTCATGGAGGATCTCGGCTTCGCGCCGCGCGGGACCGCCTGGAAGGAAGTGCTCGCCGGCACCTTCGACCTCGACGGCGAGCTGGCCGTGAACCCCGACGGCGGGCTCAAGTCCTTCGGCCATCCCATCGGCGCCTCCGGCCTGCGCATGCTCTTCGAGGCCTGGCTCCAGCTTCGCGGCGAGGCCGGCCCGCGCCAGATCCCGAGCGTCGCCCGCGGCCGCAAGCTCGCGATGACCCACAACCTCGGCGGCGCCCCCGGCGAGTGCGTCTCCTTCGTCGGCATCGTCGGCTCAGAACGCAGCGCGTAGGACTGGGCACCCCGGGCCCGAGGTGAATCTGATCATCTGCCACGGGGTGCTGGCCCCGTCTGCGCGGGCGCGCGGGCGCGTCGTCGCCCATGGCAGAGTGCCGACCGAGAATTCTGATGCCGACACGGTCGGCGCCGACGTGGTCTCCGAAGAAGCCGCACCGAGGCGCGGCGTCCACCCCTGGTCATGGGCCGCGTTGATGCGCAGGGCGTTCGACCTTGACCTGGCTCGCCTGTCCCCGCTGTGGTAGCCCATGCGCCTGATCACCACCGTCCACGATCCTTGCGACATGCGGCGGATCCTCGCTCACCTGGGCCTCGCGTGCTCGGGGCAGGGCCCCGGCCCCGCTCCGCCCGAGTCCAGCGCCGCGCCCTGAACCCGCTGGCACGAGGGGGTCGGCAGCCTTCGTGCCGCGCTCCCGGCCCGATGGCGGGACGCAACGTCAGGTGTTGGTCCGTCTGGCCCTTGGTCCGTCTGCCCCTTGACAGGGCCGTTGTCCTTGGCTAGATTCATTAGTCTGAGGTGTTCTCAGCCAATCTCCCGGTAATCTGAACTGCGCCGGGTTAACTGCACGAGACAACCAAGGAGGTTGCCAGGATGCCTGAAAATCGGATTAGGGTTGCGCCCAGTACGGTAGCGTATGCTGACGGGGAGAAAAACAAGCTGGTAGTGGAGTTCGCCATCCCAGGAGCGCCAACGGATACCATCGATCTGAAGCTCCTGCCAGACAGCGTCCACCTGACAGCGCCAGCAAGGGACATCGAGTATGTTTCAGCACTGGCTTTAGCTTGGCCGGTGAAACCTGACAAAGCCGAAGCGATCTACGAGCACGGCCTGCTCCGAATCGAGGTGCCCTTCAAAGATCCGATGGAAGATGCTGTGAAGGTCGCCATCAAAGCAGGTGGCGCGGAAACCAAGACCAAGAAAATCGAAGCCTGATGACCCGTTAACTTGAGAGAGTCTCTTCTCGTCCTACCA
>MGBT01000017.1:15171-19209 GCA_001788395.1 Candidatus Rokubacteria bacterium GWA2_70_23 | reverse complement strand
ACGCGCCGCCACGTCCGAGTGCGGATCTTGAACAAAACCGCTTCGCGGTGGAGGGAGATGAAGCGAGCCCCTTGGTAGTAAAGGACCCCGTCTCAGGGCCGTAGCTGTGCGCCAGGCTTCGTCCGCCGTCCCGTCTGTTCCTTCTCCGACTACCCGCCGTACACTCCCTGACGTCTCGTGGTTCGTGCGGAACCCCGTCATCCCCTGGAGGAGGACGTCATGGGGAGATTCCGCGGCCGGATGGACGAAGATCTCCGCATCCGTGGCTACAGCGCCAACACCCGCGAGTGCGACCTGCGCGGTGTCCGCCACGTCGTTGGCCACTTCATGTGCCCCCCGGATCAGCTCACCCCCGAGCACATCCGCCAGTACCAGCTGTACTTGACCCGCGATCGTCACGTCTCCTGGCCCTCCTTCAACCAGGTCGTCTGCGCCTTGCGCTTCTCTTACCGACAGGTCCTCAAGAAGGACTGGGCGGTCAAGCAGATCCCGTATCAACGGACGGGCCGCACACTGCCCGAGATCCTGAGCGCCCAAGAGGTGGCCACCCCTGTTCCGGGCCACCCCCAACATCAAGCACTGCGCCCTGCTCATGACCCTGGACGCCGGCGGCCTTCGCGTCTCTGAGGTGACCCACCTCCGCGTCACCGACATCGACAGCCAGCGCATGGTGATCCGCATCGAGCAGGGCAAGGGGCGCGCGGTCATCTGGAAGACGCTGCGCCTCGCGGAGCGACGCTTCCGCCGCTTGGACGCGCCGGAGCTGCTGCCTGAGGTCGCGAAGGGTGTCGTCTACGCGGATGGCGCACGGATCAAGCAGAGCGAGGAGCCGGTGAAGCGGAAGGCCGCCGCCTGAGCTCGTTTACACACCTCAGGTCAATGATGGCACTCCACGCAGTCCAGCGGGGCCTTGGGCTTCTCGCGGGTGAGCGTGGGCACGGGCGAGCCGATCCACGCCAGGCTCGCCAGGTCCTTGGCATTCGCCGCGCGGTGGCACTCCACGCACCAGCCCATCGTGAGCCGGTTCGGCACGGGGGTCATCCCGGCGAGGTTCTTCAGATCGTTGACGAGGCTTTGCCCCGTGAGTCCGGCCGCCACCTGCTCCATGGCCTCGATGCGGCCGTGGCAGGTCTGGCAGGGCAGTCCCGCCTGCACGTGGTTCTTGTGGGTGAACTTCACGTACTCCGGCACCCTGAAGACGCGCACCCACGGGATCGACTCTTTCCGGTCCCAGTAGCCGAGAAGCTTCTGGACCTCCGGGTTCCCCTGCGCCGCCACGACCCGGTGGCAGCCCATGCAGCGCTCCACCGACGGCAGCCCCGCCGCGCTGCTCCTGCGCGCCCCGGCGTGGCAGTACTGGCAGTCGAGCTTGTAGGAGCCCGAGTGGATGGCGTGACTGAAGAAGATGGGCTGGACGGGTCCTTCGCGCTTCACGGGAATGGGCAGCACGGCCTTCGGGTCGAAGGCGGGCTGGGCCAGCGTCCGCACGTAGGCGATCACGTCATGGAGCTGCGTGTCGGAGAGCTGCGGCTTGAAGGGCGGCATGAGCGGCGAGAGCCCGACAGCCTGGGCGCCCTGACTGATGACGGTGAAGAGGAAGTGATCGGGCAGCGCATTGAGCACGCGCCCGTCCGTCAGATCCTGGGGCTTGATGGGCAGGCTCTGGCCCGAGAGGCCGTCCCCCTTGCCGGCCAGGCCGTGACAGGTGGCGCAGTACATGGCGTAGACCTGCTGGCCCCGCTGCACCGCGACGTCAGTGGCCGTCCGGGCGGTGGAGGTGCGGGACCAGAGCAGCATGCCGCCCGCGAGGCCGGCGGCGAGGATCGTGAGTGCGAGAACGGGTCGCAAAAAACGCATGACACAGATTCTACTCATCTTACCCCCCGAGGTAAAGACGCTTGACCTCGGGGTCCGCCAGGAGCGACGGCCCGGTCCCCTCGTACCGATTCCGCCCCAGCTCGAGCACGTACCCCCGGTCCGCCACGGCCAGCGCCCGCGCGGCGTTCTGCTCGACCACCATGAGGGTGTAGCCCGAGCGCTTCATCTCCGCCAGCTTGTCGAAGATCAGCGCCACGAACTTGGGCGACAGCCCCAGGGACGGCTCGTCGAGGAGGACGAGCTTGGGGATGGTCATGAGCCCCCGGGCGATGGCCACCATCTGCTGCTCCCCGCCCGACATGGTGCCGGCCTTCTGGCTCCGCCGCTCCGCCAGGATCGGGAAGAGCGTGAAGACGCGGTCGAGAGCCTCGCGGATCTTCTGCGGGTTGCGCTCGATGTAGGCGCCCATCTCCAGGTTCTCGAGCACGGTCATCTGGGGGAAGACGATGCGCCCCTGGGGCACATAGGCGAGCCCGTAGCGGAGGACCTGGTCGGGGCGGAGCCCGGTGATGTCCTTGCCGTCGAAGATCACCCGACCGCTGGTCGGGCGCAGGAAGCCCACGATCACCTTGAAGGCCGTGGACTTGCCCGCCCCGTTGGGCCCGATGACGGTCACGAGTTCCCCCGGGGAGACGATGAGGCTCACCTCGTGGAGGATGTCCAGCTTCCCGTAGCCGGCCGTGATGGCCTCGGCGCGGAGCAGCGTCGAGATCACGGCCGCCGCTCGCAGATGTACAGCACGTGCGGGTACGGCAGGATGTCCACCATCAGGTGGCGGTGCACCCGGAAGCCGATGCGCTCGAGCAGATCCTGCAGCTCGTCGGCGGCCCAGTAGCGCACGGGGCTCCTCGGATCCATGGCCCAGTCCAGCGCATGCGTGAACCAGCGCTTGTAGGCGGGCCGGCGGTCCACGTCCTTGATCAGGAGACGCCCGCCGGCCGGCAGCGCCTTCGCCAGCTGCTCGAGGAGCGGCCGCACGGCCTCCTCCGGGATGTGGTGGACGATGTCGAGCATGTAGGCGGCGTCGAAGATCTCCCCGCCCCGGAACTCGGTAGCGTCCCCGACCTCGTAGCGCACGCGGCCGAGACCGAGGCGGGTGGCCGCCGCGCGCGCCATGGCGATGCGCCGCGGGTTCCGGTCGAGCCCCGAGATCCGCAGGTCCGGCCGCACGGAGGCGTAGTAGAGCGAGAAGAGACCGAAGCCGCACCCCACGTCCAGGACCCGCCCGCGCTCCGGCAGGTACTGCCCGATCTCGTCGAGAAAGCGCTGGCGCAGGATCCAGAAGCGTCCCCAGCAGTAGCCGCGGACGATCCAGTCGTCGTAGGCGCGGATGACGCTAAGAATCGGCTCGCTTCGCATAGATCCGGTAGCCGTCCCCCTCCACCGCCAGCGCATAGGCGCGCTCCAGCAGCGCCCCGAGCGCGGGAAGATCGGCGAGGCGCTCGTAGCCCGTCGTGGTCCAGACATAGCTGAAGACGACAATGGCGGCCGGGGGGGCTGCCTCGAGGCCGGAGACGAACTCCGCGCGCAGCGCCTGGATGCGCGGGTCGCTCGCGTCGTGGAAGAAGTGGAAGTCGTAGATGAAGCGGGTGGGTTGCCTCCTGCCGAGCCTCAGGAGCGCGTGGATGCCCCCCTCGGTCAGGTCCATCACCTGGACCGTGACGGGGCGCCCCCCGGCGGCGCCGAGGCGCGGGTCGCGCAGGAGCGGCTCGAGGTCGCGCACCACGGCCGACACGCGCCGTTCCTTCTCGCCGATCCATGACGCGTCCACGGCCTCGAGCCCCTTCGCGTCCAGCACGACCACGAGGGCGGCGAGGAGCCCGAGGACGGCCCCCCGGCCGAGCGCGGGCATGGCGCGGGACCACCGCCACCCCGTGAACGCCGCCGGCCCGAGAGCCGCCGTCGCCAGCACGGAGAGGAAGAACATGAGCGGATACTGGTGGTACTCCCACCCCTTTCCCTGGATCGCCAGGTGCGCGACACCGTAGACCACTCCCATCGCCGCCAGGGCTCGTCGGATCTCGAAGTCGGACCGGACCCGTGCGATGAGCCCCGCGACGCCGAGGGCCCCGAGGAGCCCGAGGACGGGCCAGCCGTAGCGATGTCCGCCGATGGCCTCCCAGATGGACACCCGGCCCACCTGGCCGTAGAACGGCAGGA
>MGBT01000017.1:0-15160 GCA_001788395.1 Candidatus Rokubacteria bacterium GWA2_70_23 | reverse complement strand
AGCACGGCCACGAACGGCCCGAGCCCGCCGCGCCAGCCGAGCCATCCCAGCACGGCTGCCGGCACGACGAGCCCTCCCCCGAGGACCGCGGCCGCTCCCGCCAGGGGCGACCGGGCGGCCCGCCGCGCCCCCAGGGCGCCCGCCGCCGCGCACCCGAGCCAGAACAACCCCGCGAGGGGCTTGATCATCATGCCCGCGCCGAGGGCGAGCCCGCTCCACCCGAGCGGCGGGAGCGCGCCGCGGCGCTCCCAGGACCGGGCCACGCCCCATGCCCCCGACAGCAGGAGGACGCAGAGGAGAAAGTCGCGCTGGCCGGCGCGCCAGGCCCCGCCCGCCAGGTGGAGGAGGGCGAAGACGAGTCCGGCCGCGACGGCGGCCCGGCGCCCGCCGAGGGGGGTCGCGTAGGCGACGAGGAGCCCGCTCGTCAGCGCGAGCCAGGCGAGATCGAAGAGGCGCCACACCACGTCGCCCGGCCCCACGGTCGCCACCAGCGCCCAGTGCAGGAGGTAGACGCCGGGCATGTTCACGTCGAAGACGTCGCGGTACGGCACGGCGCCCTCGGCCAGCAGCCAGCCGATGTAGTGGAACAGCGGCGCGTCGTGGATCAGCGGCCAGCCCAGCGACCGCCAGCCCAGGTAGGCGACGCTCAGCGCGCTAGCGACCGAAATAGGCTTCAATCACCCGCTCGTCGGACTGGATGACGCCCGGGGGGCCTTCAGCCAGCTTCTCGCCGTGATCGAGGACGAACACCGTCTCGCAGAGTCCCATGACCACCTTCATGTCGTGCTCCACCAGAAGGATGGTCTTGCCGCGGTCGCGGAGCGCCCGGACGGCGTCCAGCAATTCGTTGAGCAGCGTGCGGTTCACGCCCGCCGCCGGCTCGTCCAGCAGGATCAGCTCGGGGTCCGTCATCAGCACGCGGATGAACTCCAGGAGCTTCTGCTGGCCGTAGGAGAGGTTGCCCGCGTACTCCCCGGCGAGGGACTCGATCTTCACGAAGCGCAGGAGCTCCCCGGCGCGCCGGCACGCGCGGGCGTGGTCGCCGGTGGTGACCACCATGAGGTTCTCCAGCGCCGTCAGCTCCGGGAAGACCCGGATGACCTGGAAGGTGCGCCCGATGCCGTGGTGGAAGACCTGATGCGGCTTGAGGCCGTCGATGCGCCGCCGCTTGAAGCGGACCTCGCCGGCATCCCGCCTCACCAGACCTGTGATGCAGTTGAAGAGCGTCGTCTTGCCGGAGCCGTTGGGACCGATGAGCCCGTAGATCCTGCCCGCGTCAAGGGAGAGCGAGACACGGTTCACGGCCGTGACGCCGCCGAAGCGCTTGGTGAGGTTCGTGACCTCGAGGATCGGGGGCACTAGATCGTCCGCGGAAGGTTGTACTTCTGCTGCAAGACGCCGAGGATCCCGCGCGGCATCAGGAGCACCACGGTGACGATGATGGCGCCGAAGAGGAGCTGGTGGAGGTAGATGAATCGCGCCCAGACGAGCTCCTGGAACGTGAAGAGGAGCACCGCGCCCAGCACCGGCCCCCAGATGGTCCCCTTGCCGCCGAAGAGCACCATCACGATCATCGTGATGGTCATCAGCAGCGGGAAGACGCTGATGGGCTCGATGTACCCCTGGTCCCGGGCCGACAGCCCGCCGACGATGCCCGGCGCCACCGCGGAGAGCAGGAAGGCGTAGAGCTTGTAGCGGTGGGTGTCGATGCCCATGGCCTCGGCCGCCACCTCGTCCTCGCGGATCGTCATGAGGCGCAGCCCGAAGCGGGAGGTGAGGATCACGTAGGTGAGGAGCGTCACGCCCGCGGCCGTGAGCCCCATGGCGTAGTAGATCGGCACGCTCGCGTGCAGCGTCGGCAGCGACAGCCCGAGCCCGCCGCCCGTGAGCCCCTCGAAGTACGAGGCCGCCACGCGCAGCACCTCGTTGAGCCCCAGCATGGCGATGGCGAAGTACGGGCCCTTCAGCCTCAGACACGGCCAGCCGATCACGAGCGCGAGCACCATGGCCATGGCGCCACCCAGGAGCGCGGCCGGCAGCCACGGCCAGCCGAGCCGGACGATGACGATGGCCGTGCTGTAGGCCCCCATCCCGTAGAACGCCACGTGCCCGAAGGAGACGTAGCCCGTGAGCCCCGAGATCAGGTTCCACGACTGCGCCAGCGCGATCCACATGAAGAGCTGCAGCATGACGCGGACGCCATAGCCGGTCCCCTCGAGCGGGTAGAGCGCGAGCGCGACGACGGCAAGGGCGGCGAGAGCGGCCAGGCCCAACCGCCTCACGAGGCGCGCCCACCGAGGAGACCCGTCGGGCGCACGAGCAGCACGAGGACCAGGAGGATGTAGGCCACCGCCTCGTTGACCTGGGTCGTGAGGAAGAGGGAGGAGACCTGCTCGATGAGCCCCAGCAGGAGCCCGCCGAGCAGGGCGCCCGGGTAATTCCCGGCCCCACCCAGCACGATCACCAGGAAGGACTTGAAGGTGTACACCTGCCCCATTTCCGGCTGGATCGCCACCATGACCGCCACGAGGGAGCCGCCCGCGGCCGCCAGCGCCGAGGCCAGCCCGAAGGCGATCATGTGGATGCGCCCGACGTTGATGCCGCACACCTGGGCCACCTCCCGGCTCTGGGAGACGGCGCGGATGGCCTTGCCGAGCCGCGTCTTCTGCAGGAAGAGGAAGGCGGAGACCGTGATGGCGATGGCGATGGCGCAGGCGATCACGCGCGACTTGGAGAAGGCGAAGGGCCCCAGGACGAAGGAGCCCGTGAGGTACTCCACCGCCCGGAGGTCGGAGGTGAAGGCGAGCTGCGCCACGTTGACGAGCGCGATGGACACGCCGAAGGTCAGGAGCAGCGAGGACAGCTCCGGGGCGTCCACCACGCGCCGCACGAGGAAGCGCTGGAGGAGCATGCCCAGGAGGTAGAGGAGCGGCATGGAGACCAGCAGCGAGAGATAGGGGTTGAGCCCCACCGTGCTGAAGAGCCAGAACGTCACGTAGGCTCCGAGCATCAGCAGCGGGCCGTGCGCGATGTTGAGGACGCGCATGACGCCGAAGATGAGCCCGAGCCCGAGGGCCACCATGGCATAGAGGGACCCCGCCAGGAGGCCGGAGATGATCACCTGTCCCAGCATGACCGGCGTGATGAACGGGTTCATCGGCTCCCCGGAACGCACCCGCGCCCGCCGGGTCCGCGGCGGGCGCGTCCTGCCGCGCGCGTCAGAGGCTCACCCGGCTACCGCTGGTTCCACGCCGGCGTGGGGAAGCGTGCCTTCCCGCTGGCCAGCTCGTCCGGCCAGACGGTGACCTTCTTGCCGTCCTGCCACTGGAGGATGACCATCTTGTGCGCCGTCTGGAAGCCGTCCTGGTCCACCTTGTACTCGCCGAAGGCCGTCTTGATCTCCAGCTTGAGCAGCTGCTCCCGCACCTTGTCGGCGTCCAGCGTGCCGGCCCGCTTCACTCCCTCGGCATAGATCAGGCAGCCCGCGTAGCCCGACGCGGAGTGATAGACCGGCTCCCGATTGAACTTGCGCTTGTACCCCTCCAGGAACTCCCGCTGGCCCGGGTACGGCAGGGCCCCCTCCCACTGGGTCGCGCCATAGATGTACTCGGCATTCTGCTTGAGCAGGTCGTAGAACTCGGGCAGATCGCCCCCCACCGTCACGCCGAGCATCTTCGGATTGACGTTCAATTCCTTCATCTGCCGGGTGATGGCCACCGCGTCGTCGAAGTACGTGGCGGCCGCGATCACGTCGGGGTTCACCGCCTTGATCTTGGTGAGGAGCGCCGAGAAGTCGGTGTGCCCCTTGGGATAGGCCTCCTGGAACACCACCTGCATGCCCTGCTTCCTGGCCAGCTCGGCGGTCCCGATGGCCGCGGACTTGGTGAAGAGGGTGTCCTCGTTGATGATGGCCACGGTCTTGAGCCCGCGCTTGGCCGCCGTGTCGATCAGCCCCTCGAGATACACCTCGGCGGGGGAGAT
The DNA here is from genome assembly GCA_001788395.1 of Candidatus Rokubacteria bacterium GWA2_70_23. Taxonomy (GTDB): domain Bacteria; phylum Methylomirabilota; class Methylomirabilia; order Rokubacteriales; family CSP1-6; genus UBA12499. The sequence goes on along the minus strand of MGBT01000017.1, from coordinate 11,179 downwards.
CACCATGAAGATGTACTTCCGCCCCTTCTTGAAGATGGAGGTGGTGGCGGCCAGCGGCGAGACCATGACCTTCTTGTACTTCTCGGTGACGTTGGCCACGGCCTCGGTGATGGGCGAGGAATAGGGCCCCATCACCGCGTCCACCTTGTCCTCGGTGATGAGCTTCTCGTAGAGGCGCACCCCGGTGGCCGGCGTGGACTGGTCGTCGTACACGGCGAACTCGACCTTCCGCCCCAGGAGCCCGCCTTTCTTGTTGAGGTCCTCGGCGCAGAGCTCGTACCCCTCCTTCTGGTAGCTCCCGAGCTTGGCGTAGGTGCCCGTCAAGGACAGCGAGGCGCCGATCTTGATGGGCGTCTGGGCCAGGGCCGGGAGGGCGCCGCACAATACCGCGGCGACAGCGAGGGTGGCCGGAAGTCTCCAGGGCTTGATCGTCATGATCGTCCTCCTTGAGGGCGGACCGCTGCGGACGGCGGCACGCGAGAAGTGGGCCTTCTATCTACCAAACCCGGCGCAGGCTGTCAAGGTTCACGGGCCGTCACAGGATCCCGGCGCGCCGGGCGCGCTCGGCGATCTTCCGCGCGCGGGTCAGGTGCGGCATGTCCATCATCTGGCCCTTCCAGGCGAAGGCGCCCGCACCCCGTCGCGCGTGCTCCTCGAAGGCGGCGATGAGCGCCTCGGCCTCCTCGGCCTCCTCGCGGGACGGGGTGAACACCTCGTTGATCACCTCGATCTGCCCGGGATGGATCGAGGTCTTCCCGGCGAAGCCCATCCAGACCGCTTCCCGGCACTCGCGGCGCAGCCCCTCGAGGTCGTGGATATCGGTGTAGACCGTGTCGAGAGCGTCCACGCCGGCCGCCGAGGCGGCCACGGCGCACATGACGCGCGCGTACCGGGGGATGTCGAGGAAGCGTCCCTCCGCGTCCCGGGTCCGGGGCAGCCCCATGGCAGCGGAGAGGTCCTCGATGCCCCACGAGATGGCGGCGACGCGCGGGCTGGCGGCGGCGGTCTCCTTGATGTTCAGCAACCCCTCGGGCGTCTCCGTGGCGATCAGGAGGAGCCGGGTGGACCCGAACGGGATGCCGTGCCGCTGCTCGAGGCGGTCGAGGATCGCCGCGACCTTGCGGACGTCACCGGCCGTGTTCGGCTTGGGGACCATGTAGCCGTCGGGGCGCCCGAGAATGGTCTCCTCGAGATCGCCCTCGGCGTACTCGGAGAAGATCGGGTTCATCCTGACCCAGCGCTCCCGGCCGCCGAAGTCGAGCGTCTCGAGCCAGCGCCGGACGATGGGGCGCGTGGCCGCCTTGAGCTCCGGCGGCACGGAGTCCTCGAGATCGAGGATGAGGCCGTCGGCCGGCAGCGTGAGCGATTTCTGCATCATCTTCTCGTTGCCGCCGGGCACGAAGTGGAGCGAGCGGCGCATGGGCTAGCCCGCCCGGCGCCGCATCATGGCGGCGCGCCGGCAGCGCATGACGAGGTCGCCGTGCTGGTTCCGCGCCCGGTGCTCGAAGATCACGATGCCCCACTGCGGCCGCGACTTCGACTCCCGCTTCTCGACGACCTCGGTCTCCGAGTAGATCGTGTCGCCGTGGAAGACCGGCTTCGGGAACTCCACCTTCTCGAAGCCGAGGTTGCCCACCGTGGTCCCGAGCGTCGTCTCCCCCACGCTCAGACCGACCGCGATGCCGAGGGTGAGCAGGCTGTTCACCAGCGGCTTGCCGAACTCCGCCTTCTGGGCCGCGTGGAAGTCGACGTGGAGCGGCTGCGGGTTCATGGTCATGCAGGAGAACCAGACGTTGTCGGACTCGGTGATGGTGCGCCCCGGCTGGTGCTGGAACACCTGGCCCGGCGTCAGCTCCTCGAACAGCTTTCCGGCCATGGGAGACTCCTCTCTCTGGGCGCCGCGACCACCCGCTCGCGCGCAGCAAGCTATGCTACCATGCGCGCCGGCCGGGGCCGAGAGCGGGACGGCGCTCCTGAGGCTATTGACAGGGGCCCCTGAAGCGTCGTAACTAGCGGGCAGGCGCGGCTCGATGTCCCGTCAACACCACCCCCCAAGGAGACGACAGCCATGACGACTCGGAGAGAGTTTCTCAAGACGGCCGCCGGGGCCGGAGTGGCAAGCGGCGCGCTGGGCTTCCCCCACGTGCTGCGAGCGCAGGCTCCGGAGGTCCTCCTGGGAGAGACGCACCCGCTCACCGGCGGGCTCGCGCGCGAGGGCAATCTCGGCAAGCAGGGCATCGAGCTGGCCGTCAACGAGATCAACGCCGCGGGCGGCATCAAGTCCATGGGCGGCGCCAGGATCAAGCTCATGGTGCTCGACAACGAGTCCAAGCCCCCCGTGGCCATCTCCACCATGGAGCGCTTCAAGGACGCCGGCGCGGTGGCCGTCCTGGGCCCCTACGCCTCGGGCCTGGCCTTCGTGACGACGCAGGAGGCGGAGAAGTACCGGATCCCCCATGTCCTGGACGTGGCCGTCGCCGACGGCATCACCGAGCGCGGCTTCAAGTACACCTTCCGCGCCGGCCCGAACGCCGGCATGGGCGCCAGGACCACTGTCGAGTACCTGGGCGGGCTCACCCGTGAGATGAAGCTCGGGCTCAAGCGCGTGGTGCTGATCCACGAGGACGGCCTCTTCGGCAAGTCCACCGCGGACACGCTGGAGAAGCTCCTGCCGGGCATCGGCATGCAGGTGGTGGAGCGCATCCCGCACAGCGCGGCCGCCCCCTCGCTCAACAACGAGGTGCTGAAGATCAAGGCGGCCAAGGCGGACCTCGTGATCCCGTCCACCTACTACCCGGCCCACTCGCTCATCATCCGCACCATGGCCGAGCAGCGGGTGGACGTGGGCGCCATCCTCTCGGTGTACGGCGGGGCGGGCAGCCAGTACCGCTTCATCAAGGACGTCGGCAAGCTCGCCGACTACATGCTCGACGGCAACCACTGGTACAACCCGAAGCACCCGCGCATCAAGGGGATCATCGCGGACTTCGAGCACGCCTACCACCAGCCCTTCGCCTACGAGTGGATGCTGGCCTACCAGTCGGCGTGGGTGCTCAAGGACGCGCTCGAGCGGGCCGGCGCGGCCGACCGCGACAAGGTCCGGGAGGCCCTGACCAGGACGCGGCTCACCGACCAGATCGTCCCCTACCCGATCACGTTCGACGAGAAGGGACAGAACCCCGGGGCGCGCACGCTCCTGATGCAGGTGCAGAATGGGCGCATCGCGGTGGTCTACCCGCCCGAGTTCGCCGAGGCCAAGCCGACGATCCCCGTCCCCGCCTGGGACAAGCGGATGTGACGGAGGGCCTCTGGCCCCTGCGCCCCGCGAGTCCTCGCAGGCCGCTGAAAAAGGCCCATCTGCTGCGTTGGCGCCCTCGGCCGTACGCTCAACGTACGGCGAGTACGCCTCGCGTGCGGCCGCCGGGCGCCGCCTTGCATCTGGACCTTTTTGAGCGGCCTGCGGAGTTTTTCCGCGGCCTGCTAGGGGCGCCGGGGCCGGGGATGCCCCCCGAACCCCGTGGGGTATCGTGGTCGAGCAGGGCGAGGCGGAGCCGGAGGCGAGCCGAGCGAATATGGCGATCCCCGAGCGGAGCGAGGGGGGCGCCCCGGCCCCGCCGCCCCAGGCCTCGCGATGACGGCTGAGGTCGTGCTGTCGAGCCTCGCCAACGGCATCATGCTCGGCGGCCTCTACGCCCTCGTGGCGCTCGGCCTCACGCTCATCTTCGGCGTCATGAAGGTGATCAACTTCGCCCACGGCTCGCTCATGATGCTCGCCATGTACGCGACCTTCTGGCTCGCCACAACCGCGGGCCTGGACCCCTACCTCTCGCTCCTGCTCACCCTGCCCGCCGCGTTCGCCTTCGGCTACGCCATCCAGCGCGCCGTGATCGCCCCCGTCCTGCGGGCCCCCGAGCACAACCAGCTCCTGATGACGCTCGGCCTGGCGCTCTTCCTCGACAACCTGGCGCTGGTCGTCTTCACGGCGGATCCGCGCACGCTCCTCGTCGCCTACTCCCAGACGACGGTGCCGCTCGGGCCCGTCCGCCTCAACCTCCCGCGCCTCCTCGCCTTCGGCGGCGCGCTCCTGATCTCGGGGCTTCTCTGGCTCTTCCTCAAGACGACGGACCTGGGCCGGGCGCTCCGGGCATCATCCGAGGAGCGTGACGGCGCCGCGCTCTGCGGCATCCCGGTGGGGCGCGTCCACGCGATGGCCTTCGGCATCGGCACGGCCTGCGTGGCCGCCGCGGGCGGCATGGCCGTGCCCTTCTTCTACGTGTCGCCGGAGGTGGGGAACACCTTCGTCATCACCGCCTTCGTGGTCGTGGTGCTGGGAGGGCTCGGTTCCTTCCCCGGCGCCCTGGTGGGCGGGCTCCTCGTCGGCGTGGTCGAATCGCTGGGCGGGCTCATCTTCCACGGCTCTCTCGCCCAGATCGGGATCTTCGCCCTCTTCGTCGCCGTGCTGCTCGTTCGGCCGGCCGGCCTCCTCGGCGCGCGCCATGCCTAGGACGGCCGCATGGCTCGCGCTCCTCGCGGCCGCCGCGATGGTCCCGCTCGTCATCCGCTCCGAGTACGTCATCGGCACGCTCACCCTGATGTATTTCTTCGCCTTCGTCGGCCAGGGCTGGAATATCCTCGGCGGCTACGCCGGGCAGTTCTCCTTCGGGCATGCCCTCTTCTTCGGGATCGGGGCCTACACCTCGAGCCTCTGCTTCCTCAAGCTGGGGCTCACGCCGTGGGTCGGCATGTGGCTGGGCGCAGCCGTCGCCGTCGGGGTCGGGCTCGTCACGGGGCACCTGTCCTTTCGCTACGGGCTCCGCGGCGCCTACTTCGCCCTCGTCATGCTGGCCTTCGCCGAGATCTTCCGCGTGGCCGCCACCAACTGGGACTTCGTGGGCGGCTCCTTCGGGATCCTGGTGCCGCTGCAGGGGCATGCGCCCCGGCTGTTCCAGTTCGGCGACAAGCGCTACTTCTACTACGTGATCCTCGCGATGCTGCTCGCCCTCACCTGGGCCGTGGCGCGGCTCGAGCGCTCGCGCCTGGGCTACCAGATGATCGCCATCCGCGAGAACGAGGCGGCAGCGGATGCTCTCGGCATCAATCCCTATCGCGTCAAGCTCGCCGCCATGGCGCTGTCGGCCGCGGTCACCGCCCTCGGCGGAGCCTTCTACGCGCAGTACTTCTCCTATATCGACCCCGCCATCGGCTTCGGCCCGGCCAACTCCATCGAGATCCTGCTGCGGCCGATCATCGGCGGCGCGGGCACCCTCTGGGGGCCGCTGCTCGGCGCGCTCCTGCTCGGGCTCCTCGGAGAAGGCACGCGGGGGCTCGTCAAGAGCTACGCGGGGCTGCACCTCATGCTCTACGGCGTGATCCTCATGGGGGCCGTCGTCTTCCTCCCGCGCGGGGTGATGGGAGCGCTCCGGAGCCTCGGGGTCGGCGCGGCGGAGCGCGCCTGACCATGACGCTCATCGAGGTCCGCTCCCTGTCCAAGCGCTTCGGCGGGCTCCAGGCGCTGTCGGAGGTGAGCCTGTCCCTCGCCCAGGGGGAGATCCTGGGCCTCATCGGCCCCAACGGAGCCGGCAAGACCACGTTGTTCGCCGCCGTGACCGGCTTCGTCCGCCCGGACGGCGGGAGCGTGAGGCTCGACGGGCAGGAGATCACGGGGCTGCCCCCACACGCGATCTGCCGGCGCGGGCTGGCGCGCACCTTCCAGCTCGTCCAGCCCTTCCCCGAGCTGTCCGTCGTCGAGAACGTCATGGTCGGCGCCTTCAACCGGACCCGCTCGGCTGCGGTCGCGCGGCGCCGGGCCCTGGAGGTCCTGGCGCTGACCCGTCTCGCCCCCCTGGCCGGCCGACCCGCGCATGCGCTCTCCATCGGGCTCCGGAAGCGGCTGGAGCTGGCGCGGGCGCTGGCCACGGAGCCCCGCGTGCTGCTCCTGGACGAGGTGATGTCGGGCCTCACCCCCACCGAGGTGGACGAGACCGTGGAGGTGATCCGGGGCATCCGCGAGGCGGGCGTGTCCATCATCGTGATCGAGCACGTGATGGCCGCCGTGATGGGGCTCTCCGATCGGATCGCCGTGCTGCACCACGGCGAGCTCATCGCCGCCGCGACTCCGGCCGAGATCGTGCAGGACCGCCGCGTGATCGACGCCTATCTCGGCGAGCCGCTCGCCGGCAAGAGAGAGTGACATGGCCGATCATCCCTCCCTCCCCCCCCTCGACCTGCTGATCAAGCGCGTGCGCGTCGTGCGCCCCCACCGGCCGGCGGTGGATCTGCTGGACCTCGGCATCCGCGATGGCCGCTTCGCCCGCATCGCGCCGGAGATCCCGGCGGCCGAGGCGCAGCAGGTCTTCGACGCCGACCACCTCCTCGGCTTCCCCGGCGTCGTGGACGCGCACACCCACGCGGGGATCTACGCGCCGCTCGCCGACGATGCGGTCACCGAGAGCCGAGCGGCCGCCATGGGCGGCGTGACGACCATGCTCACCTACTTCCGCTCGGGCCAGTACTACCTCAACCGCGGCGGTCCCTACGCGGAGATCTTCCCCGAGGTGCTCCGGCTCTCACGCGACCGCTACTGGGTGGATTACGGCTACCACCTGGCGCCCATCGAACGCCAGCACATCGGCGAGATGGAGGCGCTCGCCCGCGAGCACGGCGTGCCGTCCTTCAAGATCTTCATGTTCTACGGCGGCCACGGGCTGCACGGGGCCGCGGACCGGGACGCCCAGCGGCGGTTCCTCATGATCGGCGAGGAGGACAGCTACGACCTGGCGCATTTCGAGTTCATCATGCGGGCGGCGGCGCGCGTCCAGCAGGCGCACCCGCACCTGGCCGAGCACGTGAGCGTGAGCCTGCACTGCGAGGTCGCCGACATCCTCAATGCCTATACGCGCCTCGTGCAGCGGGACCCCTCGCTCACCGGCCTCAAGGCCTATAGCGCGGCCCGGCCGCCCCATGCCGAGGGGCTGGCGGTGTGGATCGCCTCCTACCTGGCGCACGAGACCGGGTGCCGGAACATCAATCTCCTGCATCTGTCCTCGCGCAAGGCGCTGGAAGCCGCGCTGCTGATGCAGCAGGCCTTCCCGCACATCGACTTCCGTCGCGAGGTCACGGTGGGGCATCTCCTGCTCGACACGGAGGCCCCCACCGGCACCTACGCCAAGGTCAACCCGCCGATCCGGCCCCGCGAGGACGTGGAGTTTCTGTGGCAGATGCTGCTGGGCCGCAAGGTGGACTGGATCGTGAGCGACCACGCCTGCTGCGCGACGGAGGCGAAGGTCGCCGCCGAGCGGCCCGACGACATCTGGCTGGCGAAGGCGGGGTTCGGGGGGACCGAGTACCTGCTCTCCGGCGTCTTCAGCGAGGGTCACCGGCGCGGCATGTCCTATCCCCACATGGCGGAGCTCCTCTGCTGGAACCCGGCTCGCCGTTTCGGCCTCGGCGGCAAGGGCGACATCGCCCCCGGCTACGATGCCGACCTCGCCCTTCTGGACCCGGCGCGGACCTTCACGGTGAGGGCCGCCGAATCGCAGTCGGCGCAGGGGTACACGCCGTTCGAGGGCCAGCAGCTCACGGGACAGGTCCGCAGCACCTTCCTGCGCGGCCACCTGGTGTACGACAAGGGGCAGATCGTGGGCCCGCCGTCGGGGCAATACGTCAAGCGCCCGTCGCCAGCACCGGTGGGAGGCGCCCGATGACCATCACGCGCGGCTCGACGGCGCTCCTCCTGCTCGATCTCCAGCGCGACTTCCTGGATCCGGGCGGCGTCTACGCGCGCCACGGCCTGCCCGTGGAGCGGCTGCGGGGGATCATCCCCGCCGTGGAGCGTGTGGCCCACCAGAGCCGCGCCGCGCATGTGCCGATCTTCGCCTCCAAGTTCACGATCTACACCTCGCCCGGGGGCGCGCCGCTCGGGCTCGACCACATCGTCAAGGCGCGCCCCTTCCTCCTGCAGGAGGGCTTCCGCCTGCGAGACCCGGGGCGCGAGCTCATCCCGGAGCTGCCGCGGCCGGACTACGAGCTGGACAAACCCCGTTTCTCCGCCTTCCACGGCACGCCGCTCGAGGTCCTGCTGCGGTCGCTGGGCATCGACACCGTCGTCCTCACGGGCATCGTCACCCATGGCGGCGTGGAGGCCACGGCGCGGGACGCCATGATCCGCGACTTCTCCGTGGTCATCCTCGAGGACTGCGTGGCGGCCTTCGACGAGGAGCTGCACCTGGCCTCGCTCCGCGGCATGGGGATCTACCTCACCGTGATGGACTCGGCCGCCTACCTCCACGCGCTCGCTCCCCTCTCCCCGCGGGGCACCTGATGCTCGAGCTCGAGGAGATCAGCATCTTCTACGGAGACCTCCAGGCCGTCCACGGCGTCTCCCTGACCGTGCGACCCGGCGAGATCGTCACCCTCGTCGGCGGCAACGGGGCCGGCAAGACCACCACGCTCAGGACGATCTCGGGGCTCCTCCATCCCCGCGGGGGCCGGATCCGCTTCGACGGCCGGCGGATCGACCGCCTGCCGCCCGACCGCATCGTCGAGCACGGCGTCGTCCACGTCCCCGAGGGGCGCAAGCTGTTCCCGTCCCTCACCGTGAGGGAGAACCTGGAGCTCGGCGCCTACAGCCGGCGGGCCAAGCCCGAGCGCGTGAAGACACTCGACGAGGTGATGGCGCGCTTTCCCACGCTGAGCGAGCGCGCCTCGCAGCTGGCGGGCACGCTCTCGGGCGGCGAGCAGCAGATGTGCGCCATCGGCCGCGCCCTCATGGCCCGCCCCGCGCTCCTCATGCTCGACGAGCCGTCGCTGGGGCTGGCGCCCAAGATCGTCCAGGAGGTGTTCCGCGTGATCCAGGACATCCATGCCCTGGGCGTGACGGTGCTCCTGGTGGAGCAGAACGTCCGCCAGGCGCTGGCGGCGAGCCAGCGCGGCTACGTGCTCGAGAACGGGCGCATCGTGCTCGAGGGCTCGGGGCGCGAGCTGCTCGCCAGCGAGGCCACCCAGAAGGCCTATCTCGGGCGCTGAGGTCTTTCTTGGGGGAGGTGCCGGTGACCTCGATCCTCTGGGGCTCCTTCGTGATGGTGGCGCTCGCGGAGATGGGCGACAGGACGCAGCTCATCGCGCTGTCGCTCGCCGCGCGCTACCGTCGCCCGTGGACGGTCATGCTCGGCATCTTGGTCGCCACCCTTGCCAACCATACGCTCGCCGCCTCGGCCGGCGTCTGGGTGGCCGGAATGATTCCCGCGGCGGCGCTGGGATGGATCGTGGGCCTCGGCTTCATCGCCTTCGGCGTCTGGGCGCTGTTCCCCGATGCCGCCGACGCGCCAGGCGAGCGGGAGGGCTGGGGGCCGCTCGTCACCACCATCGTCGTGTTCTTTATCGCCGAGATGGGCGACAAGACGCAGCTGGCCACGGTGGCCCTCGGCGCGCGCTTCCACTCCACGCTGGCCGTGACGGCGGGCACCACCGCCGGCATGCTCGCCGCCGACGGGCTCGCGGTCTGGGCCGGCAGCCGGCTCGGCGCGCTGCTGCCCATGCGGCGCCTGCGCTGGGCCGCTGCTGCCCTGTTCATGGTCTTCGGCCTGGCCGCCATCGCGGTCGTTCTCGTCTAGCAGGCCGCTGAAAAAGGCCCATCTGCTTCGTTGGCTCGGTCGCTCCTCGCTCAACGTGGCTCGCTCACGCTCGCCCGGATCTCCGGATCCGCTCACCTCGCCTCCGGCTCGGCTCGCCAAGCGGAGTACGCCTCGCTCGTCGCATCCCTCGCCGCCTCGCATCTGGGCCTTTTTGAGCGGCCTGCAGGGTTCCCCCCAACCTTCTAGCCTTCCCCGATCTGCCGACAGGCGCTGGGCTTGCGGCGCGGAAGCATCCGGGGCGCAGAGTCCTTATCCCCACACTACCCACATCTGGTGGATAACTTCCGGCCCGGACCCACCATCTGGTGCCCATCCGGCAGGGCAGTACAGAAACGCAAATGTTGACAAGGGTTTAAGCATGTTCTAGAGTAAGCGCGGCTGCAACTCCCTTTCCCACACGCTGGCCCCACAGAGCTGGAGGGGTTGATGATCACGGTTCCCGCGCATCGGGTGAAGCAGTTCGGGGTGGAGTTCTTCCAGGCATCGTTCTCCGCCAAGGACATCGACCGCCTCGTCAAGTTCGAGGTCCTCGGGTACGCGGGTGCCGAGGTCCCGCAGGGCTCCAAGCGGGCGAGCCGGGCGCGCGTGAACTGGGAGATGCTCGAGAAGCGGATCGCCGAGAGCGAGACCGCCTACCAGCGTCCGGTGATCCGCCGCAAGATCGACGAGCTGGTCGCCTACTACCGGGAGTGCAAGGAGGCGGGGACGCTGCCGGCCATTCCCGGTGCCGTGATCATCACCTCCGAGAAGCGCTTCACGTTCACTCCCATGGCGAGCCAGCACGACCTCGGGCTCCTCCAGATCCCGGAGGAGCACGGCGTGCTGCGCGTGCTGGACGGCCAGCACCGGCTGCTGGCGCTCCACGCCCTCACCCAGGCGGGGGAGAACCTGGGCATCGAGGTCCCCGCGGTGCTCTTCGACCGGCTGGACGCCCGGCAGATCGTCGAGCTGTTCGTGACCATCAACGCCAAGCACACGCGCCTGAACCCCTCCCACATCGTGAGCCTGGCGGGACGCAAGCTCTACCCCGACCCGAACCAGGCGCTGGCCCACGATGTGATCCGCTCGCTCAACGAGGACGACACCTCGCCGCTGCACGGCGAGATCAAGATGCTTGGCACAGGAAGCGGCCGCGTCTCGCAGGCGCCGCTCGCCGAGGAGATCGTGGAGTTCCTCGAGACGGTGGAGAAGATCGGCGGTGGGGCGCGCATGAACGAGCTGCGCCAGGGCGCCAAGCGCTTCTTCCTGAACTACATGAAGGCCCTGGCGGGCGTCTTCCCCGCGGCCTGGGCCGGGCGGAAGTACTCGATCAAGACGGGGGCCGCGCTCCGGGCGTTCATCCGCGTGGCGCCCGACGTGATGGCGTGCGCGCGCGAGCTCAAGAAGGACCCCTTCGACATCCACGCGATCCGGGAAGCGGTGAAGCCCTGGGGCGACCGCCTGAAGGACCGGCGCTTCGAGACCGAGGGGGAGTGGAAGAGCAAGCTGGCGGGCGGCACGCGCGGCACCGTCGAGGCGCTCACCCGCGAGCTGCGCGAGGCGCTGCG
>MGBT01000016.1:88-9354 GCA_001788395.1 Candidatus Rokubacteria bacterium GWA2_70_23 | reverse complement strand
TCCATCAGTTCCTTGACCAGGCGCTCGTCCAGGCTCATCGTGGTGCGCATCATGTATGCCCTCCCGATATGCCTCTACTATACGCCAGCGCAAGATGTCATGGCCAGGCGACCCTCGTCAGCCACCGCGGGCGCCTGCGCGACCATCTGTGGTGGCCGGCCTCGGAGCGTGGCCGTGACGGTCAGGCCCGGCTCCCGGCTGAAGTCGGGGCTCGACGCCCTCTACGCGCGGCAGGGCCCGAGCGGGGCTACCTTCCCGCTCGCCACGGCCCTCGGCCGGTCAGCCCGCCGAGGCCCGACCGCTCTGGGAGAAGGCGCTCACCCTCGCCCAGACGGCCAAGGGCTGGCGCCCGAGGACCCGCGGGTTTCCGACACGCTCGGCTGGATCTTCTACCGGCGCGGCGTCCACCAGCGTGCGCTGGCCCTCCTCAAGGACAGCGCCGCCAAGCGGCCCGGCAACCCGCAGATCCAGTACCACCTCGGCATGGTCTCGGCCCAGCTCGGCGACACGGAAGCCGCGCACCGGGCGCTCTCCATCGCCGCCGCCGCGCCCACCCCCTTCCCCGGCCAGGACGAGGCGCGGAAGGCGCTCGCCGCGCTCAAGTAGCGCGCGCGGGGCGACACCCGCCTGCGCTCGGTTGCAGCAGCGTGCAGTAAGTCTGCAGCCGCCTGCCCAGGTCGCCTAGGAGCGCTTCTCGAGGCTGCCGGGCGGGCTGCGGCGGCGCAGGTCGCGGCGCTTAACCCGCGGCCCCCACCGCCGCCGGACCGGGCCGGAACTTCCAGCCCTTGGGCCCACGCGCGATGTGCAGCCGGCCGGGCCTGGCGGGCCCGTCGTCAGCGGCCCCCACCGATGCTCGCCCGTGTTCCCAGCGCGACAGCGTCTCTGCGGTGGTCCGCATGCGCCTTGCGAAGTCGCCCGTCCACAGGGTCAGAGTGGTGATGCCCTCTCCTCCAGTGCCCGACCGTGCGCGATGCGGGCTCATCTCTGGCCCAGGCGACTGTCCGGGCTGTTGAGGACTGGAGCGTGACGACCACCCAAGCTCACCCACGGTCTCCAAGGACCCAGGGTGTAACGGTCTGTCACGCGCCACTTGCCAGTGCCTGCTCTGGCTCGCACCGGCAATAGACGAGGGTGGGGCGTCCGTTCACGCATGAGGCGAACGAGGCCATGTTCGCTCTGCCGGTGGGCGTTATCCGCGCCCTCGCTTGACTCGGCGTCCCGACGTGGGTACATTGTGGGCACACGCCGGAGGACTCTCACCATGAAAGCTCGCCTGGTACGCATCGGTAATTCACGGGGAGTTCGGCTCCCCAAGCCCCTCATCGAGGAGGCCGGCCTCACCGATGAGGTCGAGGTTCGCGTTCGGGGGGGCGCCCTCATCATCCTGAGCGCGCCGCGGCCGCGGTCCGGGTGGGCCGAGGCGGCGAAGCAGATGCGGCAGCGGGGCAAGGATCGGCTCCTTGAAGAGCCGACGCCTACACGCTTCGACGATGAGGACTGGAAATGGTAGCGCCTGTCGGGGGCCGGCGTGGCGAGGTCTTCCTCGTCGACCTCGACCCCACCCGGGGGAGCGAAATCCGAAAGACGAGGCCATGCGTCGTGGTGTCCCCCGACGAGCTGAACGTCCATCTGCGCACACTCATCGTCGCTCCGCTGACAACGGGAGGGCAGCCATACCCATTCCGTGTTCCATGTCGCTTCCATGGAAAGGCGGGTTACATCGTCGTCGACCAGATCCGCACAGTTGACCACGAACGCCTTCTGCGGCGCCTGGGTCGGCTGGCCCCGGTAACCCTGGGCAAGACGCTCTCCGTCCTCCAGCAGATGTTCGCACCGTAAGAGGCCGGGGGCACAGGGGCCAGGCGGCGGACAGCGCCGCAGCGGGGACATACGTCCAGTCCACGACCGCCTCGAGCTGTCCGTGCGCTCCTTGGCGGACCGCGGCCGCCGGGGCAGGTCGGGCCCCATGGACGATGACGTGATCCGCCACGCCGAGGCGTTCCGCGCCCTTGCAGTCCTCGCGCCCGCCGAAACCTCGTCGCCAGCAGTCTGCGACTGGCGGCGCCGCCTGCCGGGGACACAACGGGAGGGTTTGCTTCCCCTTCCGGCCCTGACATCGCTATCTGACCGCCAGGCAGGCGGCTCTAGCCCGCTCTATTCGCGAACGCGTCTTCAGCGTCCTGGGCGCCCCCACGTTCAGTTACCAGCAAATTGTCCGCTGGGGGGAGCGAATTGCACGAGCTAGCGATCGGTCGTCAGCTGATGGACGAGGGTCGAGTCGGCCACCTCCGTTCGGTCCGCCCCAGGGGGCGCGAGGAGCGGTTTTCGGCGGATACCAAGATAGCCCCCCCACCTCGGACGCGTTCCTGGAGGCGCCTGGGCCCTCGGCGGTGACGCGGAGGAGGGGACGACGGGGTTCGGCCTGCCGATCAGCCGGCAGGCGGGCCGCCAAGGTCTGCTGGCGCACCTCGGCGCGCTCCGCCAAGAGGCGCGGGCCCTGGCCTGCGTGCACCTGGAACGGGGTGAGCATCTGGAGCGCGGTGTGGCGATGCTCATGGTGATACCACAGCACGGTGACCCACCAGAGCCACTCGGGCGGGATCGACCCCGGCGAGCCCGGCCCCATCGGCGAGCGCGTCAACTCCGAGGTGGGCCGGCTCGACGACGTGGGGTTCGTGGACGAAGGCGACGACGCGAAGCTGAACATCGACTTCAAGGACAACGCCAGGGTCATCCTCAAGATCCCCGGGGGCGGCTTCACCAGCCTCATCATCGCCGAGGACGCCGGGCTCGACCCCTTCAAGCTCGAGCGATGCGCCGCCGCCGACTGCAGCGCCGCGCGGCAGACCCTCTTCGACGGCTTCACCTGGGCCACGAAGAGCGCCGTCCTCGCGCGACAGGACTTCAGCGGCGGCGACTCCTCGCCCATCGACCAGGTCTACCTCTTCCTCTTCCTCTTCCTCTTCGACGGGCCCGTGGAAGGGTGGCTGCGCATCTCGGAGACGCGGAACTTCGGCGGCACCCGGCTTGAGGTGGACTTCGTTGGCGGCTTCGATCCGCCGGAGGCAGTGCCCGAGCCCATCACGTTCCTGCTCTGGGGGACCGCCGCCGCCGGCCTCGGCCTCGTCCGCTGGCGCCGCCGCCGCCGCGCGCACCGGTGATCTCGGCGGGGCTACCCGCCGCGAGTGTGCATCTCGAGGTGGGGATCGCGCTTGAGGTCGCCGATCTGCACCAGCGGGGCGCGGCGGTCGGCCATGGCCAGCCGCTCCTCGGCGCCGCGGTCGGCGCGCTGCCGCCAGGTGGGGACGATGAGGTTCTTCATCTCCTCGCGCGTGGCCCCGGAGCGCAGCGCCTTGCGCAGATCGCTCCCGCGCGTCGCGTAGAGGCAGAGGTACCAGAGCCCGTCGGCGGTGAGCCGGCTCCGGTCGCAGGACCGGCAGAACGGCTGGGTCGTGGACGAGATGATGCCGAAGACGTCGCCGTCGGGGAGGACGAAGCGATCCGCGGGGGCCGTGCTCTCCTCCACGATCGGGTCCACCCGCCCGTACCGCCGCGCGATCACCTCGAGCATCTCGGCGCGCGACACGACGCGGTCCATGGACCAGTGGATGGCCCCGCCCACGTCCATGTACTCGATGAAGCGCACCTCGGCCCCGACGCGGCGGCCGTACTCGATCAGGTCCAGCAGCTCGTCGTCGTTGGTGCCGCGGATGACGACGGCGTCGAGCTTGAGCCCGGTGAAGCCGGCCTGCCCTACGGCCTCGATCCCCTCCAGCACGCGGGGGTGCAGCTCCCGCTGGGCGAGCGCCTTGAAGCGGTCGGCGCGGAGCGTGTCGAGGCTCACGGTGACCCGGTGGAGGCCCGCCTCGCGCAGCAGCGGCGCGTGCTCGGCCAGCAGCACACCGTTGGTGGTCATGGCCAGGTCCTTGATGCGCGGATTCGCCGCGAGCATGCGGATGAGCGACTCGACGCCCTTGCGCAGGAGCGGCTCGCCGCCCGTGAGCCTGACCTTGTCCACGCCGAGGTCGCAGAAGACGTCCACCAGGAACGCGCACTCCTCGAAGGAGAGGATATCCTCGCGCGGCAGCCAGACGTACTCCTCCTCCGGCATGCAGTACCGGCAGCGCAGATTGCAGCGGTCGGTGACCGACAGCCGCAGGTTGCGGAGCGGGCGCTCGAGCGTGTCGAGAATCATGCGATCTCGGCGAAGACCTCTTCGTTGGCGACGGAGACGGCGAAGCAGGCGACCGTGACGGCGGGGTTGTTGGCGTTGGCCCCGGTGGTCACCTCCCAGCGCCAGCCATGCCAGGGGCACGCGACGACGGTCCCCTCGAGGTCCCCCTCGCCCAGCGGCCCGCCGCGGTGGGGACACTCGTTGGCGATGGCACAGTACGTCCCGTCGACGTTGAAGAGCGCGATGCTCTTGCCGCCGGCCTCGACCACCCTACCCTCGCCGGCGGGCACCTCTGCCGTCCTGCCGAGGCTCACGCGCGCCATGCCGTCACCTCCTCGAGATCGAGCCCGGCCCGCTCCCATTCCTTGATGAGCCCCGCCTTCTTCACCCCGACCTCGAAGTGGTCCCACGGCAGCGTCTCGCCGAGCGGCCGCACCCGCCGCGTGTAGAAGGCCGGATCGCCGTCCCACTCGCGAAGCGCGCGCCGCCAGTCGCCGCCGAGCGACGCGGCGATCTCCACGAAGTCGGCCACGCGCCGGTCGCCGCGGGCCAGCAGCGCCTGCAGTCCCGCCTCCCGCGGGTTCTCGTGGAGCACGCGGATGGTGGACAGCCGGCGCGCCACGCGCTTGATGAGATCGAGCTTCGCCTCGAGGGCGCGGTGGTCCTCGAACGCCGCCCACTGGAAAGGCGTCCACGGCTTGGGCACGAAGGAGGAGATGGACAGCGTGAGCTTGCCGAAGGGGTGGCCGTCGGGCCCCGGCACCTGGAGGCGCTGGAGCAGCCGGGTCGCGAGGTCCGCGATGGCCTCCACGTCCTCCGGGGTCTCCGTCGGCAGCCCGATCATGAAGTAGCACTTGAGGTTCGGGATGCCGTAGCGCCTGAGCAGGTCGCAGGCGGCGAAGAGATGCTCGTCGGTGATCGGTTTGCGGATGACGCTCCGGAGCCGCTCCGTGCCGGCCTCGGGCGCCATGGTGAGGGTGCGGTGCCCCCCCCGCGCGAGGGAGGCCACCAGCGGCTCGGTGAGGCTGTCGGCCCGGAGCGAGGAGATGGACACCTCCACCCCGTACTCCTCCAGCACCTGCATGAGGTCGCCGATCCACGGGTAGTCCGACACGCAGGCGCCGACGAGGCCCACGCGCTTGGACTCCTTCGCGATCTGCGCCACCGACTCCCGCAGCGCCTCCAGGCTCCGGTGACGCACGGGGCGGTAGATCTGGCCCTCGAGGCAGAAGCGGCAACCGCGGCCGCAGCCCTTGCCCACCTCGAGGAGGGCCATGTGGCCGTACTCGGCCTTCGGCGTCTTGAGCGTCGAGATGGTCTCGAAGCGGTTGACGTCGGCGAGCCGCCGCTTGGCGACGATGCGCGGCACGCCGGGCTCGCGCGGGGCGACCTCCTCGATGGTCCCGTCCGGCGCGTAGCGGACATCGTACCGCCCGGGGATGTAGATGCCCGGGAGCGGCGTCAAGGCCTCGAGGAAGCGCCGGCGCGACTCCGGCGCCCGCTCGGCCCCGCTCTCGCGATACGCCGCGATGATCTCGGCCACCAGCTCCTCGCCTTCCCCGACAGCCACGAAGTCCATGAAGGGCGCCACGGGCTCCGGGTTCGAGAACGCGCAGACCCCGCCCATCATCACGACGGGATGCGAGGCGTCCCGCGCCGCGGCCCGCGCAGGGATCCCCGCCATCTGGAGCAGACGCACCACGTTGATGTAGTCCCCCTCGTAGGTGACGGAGAAGCCCACCAGGTCGAAGTCCGACAGCGGGCGGAGGGACTCCAGCGAGAAGGGCGCGGCGCCGCTGCGGAGGTACTCGTCGAGGTCCTCGGGATCGGGGAAGAACACCCGCTCGCAGACCACATCGGGGAGCGCGTTCAGATGGGCGTAGATGGTCTGGAAACCCAGGTTGGACATGCCCACGGCGTAGGTATTCGGGTAGACCAGGGCAACGGAGACACGCCCCCCCCAGTCCTTCCGCGAGACGCCTTCCTCGCCGGCCACGAGGGCCTGCACTTTTCTCTTAAGTGTCCACGACATGAGGCTTCAGTCTACCACGGGCGACGCCACGAGCCAGGCGTGGCTGCCGCGCGGTGTCCGAGCGTTGACAGCCACGCTCCGTGTTACTACATTGTAGACAGCACCAGCTCCTGCTCGCGTATCAGTTCGACGCCAGGCGGAACGTCGTCGAGCTCCTCGATGTGGGCCCCCATGAGAGCTTCTACCGGGAGCGGAGCCGAGCAGGCGGCGCAAGGCTCCGCAGGCCGCTCAAACAGGTCCAGATGCGAGGCGGCGAGGGATGCGACGAGCGAGGCGTACTCCGCCTGGCGAGCCGAGCCGGAGGCGAGGTGAGCGGATCCGGGGATCCGGGCGAGCGTGAGCGAGCCACGTTGAGCGAGGAGCGACCGAGCCAACGAAGCGGATAGGCCTGTTTCAGCGGCCTGCTACACCCCCATGATCTGGATGTCGATGGTCCGCGGACGGGGCCCGTCCAGCTCAGCGAACAGGATGGACTGGAAGCGCCCCAGCGCCAGCTCCCCGCCGCTGATCCCGACGGCCACGCTCCGCCCCAGGAGGGCGGCCCGCAGGTGGGAGGAGGCGTTCCCGCGCTCGCAGTCGGAGTAGCGCGGGTCGTCGTGGCGGTAGCCCCGGCTGTCTGGCACCAGCCTGTCCACCATGGCCTTGAAATCCTCGACGAGCGCCCCCTGGAACTCGTTGACGAAGAGGGCGCAGGTGGTATGGAGCGAATTGACCAGCAGAATGCCTTCCTTGACGTCGGCGGCGAGCATGAGGTCCCGGATCTGCTTGGTGATGTCCAGGACCTCCGTGCGCTTCTCGCTCAGCATCGTGAAAGTCTTCCGCACCACCTTGAGCGTCTTCACGGTCACTCTCCCTCCATGGACTCTGGAGTCAGGGTACGCTCCTTTGTTGGTGCCGAGGGAGGGAATTGAACCCCCACGGCCCGGTAGGGCCAGCGGATTTTAAGTCCGCTGCGTCTCCCAGTTCCGCCACCCCGGCCTGAGACTGCCTGCCACCACCGGCTATGTCTGGAGGCGGCGAGCGGATTCGAACCGCTGAATAGAGGTTTTGCAGACCTCCGCCTTAACCACTTGGCTACGCCGCCTTACAATCCAAAGGGGCCCGCGATCCGAGCCCCTGTCTTGACGCATGGAGCGGGAAACGGGATTCGAACCCGCGACCCCAACCTTGGCAAGGTTGTGCTCTACCACTGAGCTATTCCCGCCTGTCGGTCTGCGACACCGCGACACACTCTAACAAGCGCCTGGAATGGTGTCAACGTACGGGCGATCCGGGCACCTCGCCCCGGAGGTACTGGACGGCCTCCTCCGGAGGGATCGGGTTGATGAAGAACCCGGTTCCCCATTCGAAGCCCGCCACGCGGGTGAGCTTGGGGATGATCTCCAGGTGCCAGTGGAAGTGGTCGAGGGTCCCGGTGCGGAGCGGTGCGCTGTGGAGCATGTAGTTGAATGGCGGATCGCCGAAGACCCGCCCCATGCGCCGCAGGATCTCGCCCAGAAGCCGCGCCAGGGGGGCGAGCTCCCGCGCTTCCGTCTCCTCGTAGGCGGAGCGGTGGCCGCTGGGGAGGATCCAGGTCTCGAAGGGAAAGCGCGGGGCGAAGGGGGCCAGGGCCACGAAGCCGTCGCCCTCGAGGATGATCCGCCCGCCGCGACGGCGCTCCTGGCGGATGATGTCGCACCAGATGCAGCGCTTCTTGAGCCGGTAGTGCCGCTCGCCCCCCTCCAGCTCCTCGGTCAGCATGATGGGCACGATGGGGGTCGCGATGAGCTGCGAGTGCGGATGCTCGAGGGAGGCCCCGGCGGCCTCGCCGTGGTTCTTGAACACCATCACGGACTGGAAGCGGTTGTCCTTGCCGAGATCCCGCATCCGCTCGCGATAGGCCCACAGGATGTCCGCGACGGCGGCCTCCGGGAGGGTGGCGAGGGTGGCGGCGTGATCGGGCGTCTCGACGATCACCTCGTGGGCCCCGACACCGCTCATGCGATCGTAGAGCCCCTCCCCCGACTGCTCCATGTCCCCCTCGATGCGCAGGGCCGGAAACTTGTTGGGGACGACCCGCAGGGTCCACCCGGGGGCATTGGGCTGGCTCTCCGGACTGCGCACCGCGAGGATCTCGTCGGGTGTGTGCGACTCCTGCCCCGGACAGAACACGCAACCCCCGCCGGCGCGCAGGACGGGCTGGGGGGAGAAGTCCGAGGGGCGCCGCGCCCGCTCGGTGGAGATGATCACCCAGCGTCCGACCACGGGGTCCTTGCGCAGCTCAGCCATCGCCGCCCTCGTCCTCCGGCTGGAGCGGTCGCGCCAGGAGCGCCGCGAGGGCCTGGGACGCCGGGGTGCCGCCATGGAGCACGGAGGCCACGGCCTCGCAGATCGGCATGCTGACGGAGGCGGCGGCAGCCACGCGCAGGGCCGAGTCAACCGTGCGCGCGCCCTCGGCCACCGTGCGCGTGGCGCCCTCGGCGTCAGCGAGACTCCTGCCCTGCCCCACCGCGAGCCCCAGCGCCCGGTTCCGGCTGAGCGAGCCCGTGGCAGTGAGGACGAGGTCGCCGACGCCCGCCAGGCCAAGAAAGGTCCGCGCCGAGGCGCCCAGCGCCACGCCGAGCCTCACGATCTCCGCCAGCCCGCGAGTGACGAGGGCGGCCCTGGCGTTCTCGCCGAGATGCAGGCTGTCTGACAGCCCGGCCGCGATCGCCACCACGTTCTTGAGTGCGCCGGCGATCTCGACGCCGATGACGTCGCGGCTCGTGTAGAGCCTGAATGCAGGGGCGGTAAGTGCCTTCTGGACCAGGCGCGCGACCTCCCCGTCCTCGGAGGCCACCACCAGCGCCGTGGGGAGCCCCAGCGCCACCTCGCGGGCGAAGGACGGCCCCGACAGCACAGCCACTGGGTGCCCGGGCAGGAGCTCGGAGAGGAGGCAGGAGATGCGCCCACCCCGCTCGGGCTCGAGGCCCTTGGTGGCGGAGACGATGATCGCCCCCGGCGGGACCGCGTGGGCGAGGGTGCCCACCACCGCCCTCACGAACTCGGACGGGACGGCCACGATGACGATCCCGGTGCCCG
>MGBT01000015.1:14597-22933 GCA_001788395.1 Candidatus Rokubacteria bacterium GWA2_70_23 | reverse complement strand
GGCAGGGTCACGAAGAAGCTCACGAGGAAGAACCCGGAGCACATGTCCGGCGACATGCCGGCATGATGGGCGCCGGTGCTGGTGACCTGGAAGAGGCAGAGGCTCAGGGCCAGGGCAACAAGGACTATGGCGATCGGAAGTGAACGCCCCGCCCAGCTCGTCATCGACGATCGTCTGCTCATATCAAGTTCCGGCGTAGACTCTAGCAATTAACATACCCAGGGGGAAGGCTGGTCCCGCCTGAGCCCAAGGCGTTGAAATCCGGGCCTCGCATCACTGGCCCGCCCGTCGACTGACCATCGGGAGCTATCCGAGTGAGGCAATGGCGCCTCACGTCCGCCCCACGGCCTGCTCGCAGTTCCTGCCCCTGCCCGGGCGGAGGGCCTCCCCGCCCCTTCGGCCTCCACCGAGGGCTGCCGCTTTGTCAAGGACGTTCCCCGAGACTGACATCTTGTCCTCCGGTCCCAGCCCCGAGCGATCGCGAGCCCGCCCCGGACCGCCGCAGGGGCGGCGGAACGTCCGCCCCCCCGTCCACTGCCACCATCTGTTGGCTCGGCGATGTCTCATGCGCGTCACCCTCCTCCGACCCGGGGCATCGAGCGCCACGCGAGCCTGGTCGGGGCCACTCGGCCCCGGTCCAGGGACGACGCCTCTCGGGTCTCCCTCACCTCCCCCCGGTCACCGCTGCCACAGGATCTCGCCAGCCTCCAGCGGAATTGCGGCCGCCGGGTGGCGCGGCACGAGGCGCGGCGTGTAGTCGCCGGCCGGGCGCGAGCCCGGGACGGCCGCGTGGTACGTGTATCCGCCGCCGGACCCCTCGAGCCTCGGCCCCCGCGCCATGGACTGGCGTACCCGGTCGCCTCCGTCCGTGGCGTCGGCATAGATCTCCACGCCCACGGCGTCGGGATCCAGCCCGCCGAGATGGACCTCGACCGCAATCTCCTGGCTGTCGCCGTGCCTGGCCACGTGGACCTCCCCGAAGCGCGCCTCGGCCAGTGCCGCGCCAGGCCGCGCCGCCATGCGACCAGCTCGGCCCCGAGCGCGCCCGTGTCAACCGCGGGCCTGCGGTAGGCGGCGGCGGCCGGAAGGTAGTACCGCCCGGTGTACTCGCGCACCGCCCGGTTGGCCGAGAACCGCGGGGTGAGCCGCGCAATGCTCTCGCGCATCCGCTCGACCCACGCCCGCGGCACGCCCCGGCCGTCGCGGGCATAGAAGGCGGGCGCCACCTCGCGCTCGAGCAGCCCGTACAGCGCCTCGGCCTCCGCGGCGTCCCAGGCGGGATCGTCCCCGTGCTCCCGGCCGTCCCCCAGCGCCCAGCGCACCTCGGGCGCATGCGCCTCCGCCCACCAGCCGTCGAGCTCCGAGAGGTTCAGCCCGCCGTTGACGAGCACCTTCATGCCGCTCGTCCCGCTCGCCTCCCAGGGGCGCCGCGGCGTGTTGATCCAGACGTCCACGCCCTGCACGAGGTGCTCGGCCAGGAGCAGGTCGTAGTCGGGAATGAAGACCACGCGCCCCTACGCCTCGGGACGGCGGGAGAACCGGACCCACTCCCTCGGCGTAGCGTCCGAGAAAGCGCCCGATCAGGGCGGGCGGGAACCGGTCGAAGCCCGCCACCACCGGGGTGGTCGCCCGCCACGTTGCCGAGCCCGCCGGCGTAGATCGGCAGCACCTCGCTGAGCCCGAACTCCATGCTCACGTAGGCGACCCGCGTGAGCGGCGCGTCCGGGTGCCTCTCGCGGAACCAGGACGGCCCGCTCAGGTACTGCTGCCTGACATCGAGCAGGGCCTGGACGCGCTGGCGGTGCTCCGGCTGCTCCAGCAGCGCCTCGAGCCTCACGCGCGAGGCCGCGTGCAGGACGGCCCAGGGATTGTGGGTGAGCGCCCAGAGCGCGGGGTCGAGCCAGGCCCAGAGCTCGTCGGCGCTGTGGTTCCACGACCAGCGGAGATCCAGGGCGAGCGCCCTGAGGGAGATGGAGACGGCGAGGTAGTGGTTGGGGTCCATGAGCCCGGCGCTCCGGCTCACGACCCCGTGCCGGTCCGCATCGGGGTCGGCGGCGAAGGCGACGTCGAACTGCTCCCGCAGCCCGATGAGCCGGGCCATGGCGAAGGGCGAGGAGGGATCCATCCGGATCTCGCCGTCCCAGTCCACGGTCATGAAGCCGAAGGTGGGATCCACCGCCGGGTTCACGACCCGGAGCCTGAAGCCGTAGCGCTCGGCGATGGGCTCCCAGTACCCGACGCTGGCCCCTCCGAGCGGGTCCACCCCGATCGCGAGCGTGGTCCCGCGCAGCGTCTCCGTGTCGATCACGTCCCGGATGGCGCCGGCATAGGCGTCCACGTAGTCGAAGCGCCTCACCGTGGCCGCGCGGCACGCCCGCTCGTAGGGCATCCGCGCCACCCCGCGCAATCCCTCGGCGAGCAGCGCATTGGCCCTGTCCTGGATCCACGAGGTGGTCTCGGTGTCGGCCGGGCCCCCGGAAGGGGGGTCGTACTTGAACCCGCCATAGTCGGGCGGGTTGTGCGAGGGCGTGATCACGATGCCGTCGGCGAGCCCCGTCGTCCGGTCGCGGTTGTGGGCCAGGATCGTCTGGGAGATCACGGGGGTCGGCGTGGGGCGGTCGTGGGCGTCCACCATGACGTCGACGCCGTTGGCCGCCAGCACCTCGAGGGCGCTCACCCGGGCGGGCCCGGAGAGCGCATGGGTGTCCCAGCCGAGGCAGAGCGGCCCGTCGATCCCCCGGGTCCGGCGGTGGAGGCAGATCGCCTGGGTGACGGCGAGGATGTGGGCCTCGGTGAAGCCCGCCCTGAGCGACGAGCCGCGGTGCCCGGACGTGCCGAAGGCGACGCGCTGCGCCGCGATGGCGGGGTCCGGCCGCTGGGCGTGGTACGCCGCCAGAAGCCGCGGCACGTCCACCAGCAGCGAGGGCGGGGCGGGCTTCCCCGCCAGCGGATGCACCTGCCTGTCACTCATTGCGGGCCTCCGCCACGCTGCCGTCAGCCGAGGTCACGCTTCTTGGCCTCGAACTCCTCCTTGCCGATCTCACCGCTCGCGTACCGCTGCCGGAGAATGTCGAGCGCCCGGTCTGACTGCGGCGGTCTCCCCTGGCTCACGAACCAGCGGATCCCGAGCACGATGACCACGATCACGGCGCCCCAGAACACCAGCATCATGAGCCCGATCCCCAGCCCCCACACGCCCCACATGGGATGCATCCCCCAGCCCCACCCGTAGCCGCGCTCCTCGGCGGCGGCCGCGGCCGGCAGCAGCCACGGCGCGAGCCCCGTCAGCGCCCAGGTCCACACCCGTCTCATGTCCGCCCTCCCTGTCATGCCGTCACAGGCCTCCCGCGATCGTCGGCGAACGACGGCTTGCGGCCCGCTGCGCCGCCGCGGCACGTCACCGCCGCTTGCGCTGGAGCCGGTACCCCGCTTCCGTCCAGGCGACCATCCCCCCGTCGAGATTCCAGACATCCGTGTAGCCGAGCGTGACCAGCGCGGGCGCTGCGATGTCGCTCATGGGCCCGCTCAGGCAGTACACGACCAGCCGCGCGCTCTTGTCGGCCGGCAGCTTGCGGGCGTTTGCCTCCACCTCGTTGAAGGGGAGGAAGAGGTCGGTCCCGGCGATCTCGCCCGCATAGGGGATGTGGACATTGATGAGCGGGAAGCTCTTGCGCTCGAGCAGCCTGGCCAGCGTGGCCGGGCTCACGTTGGTGTAGCTCCGGCCGGCCCCGACCGACACCTTCCTGCCTCCCGGATCCCGCTCACCGGCTCCCGCCACCCCGCCCGTGCCGAGCAGCATCACCACGGCCATGCCGACAGCCGCCAGCACGAGCCGTCGGCCCTCCCAGCCCCTTCCCGGCATCACGCTTGCCTCCTCTGTCATGGGTTCCGCATCGCCTTCGCTGAAGACATGGTACTCCGGCCTCCCGGGCCGCGCCGCGCGCGGCTCCGCCCACCCGGTAGCCGGCCCCCTTGATGGCCGCGTGCGGCGATGGGAGCTTGGTCTCCCGCGGGTCGTAGCTGACGAAGGCCCGGCCGGTGGCAGGGTTCACGGTCGCCGCCCTCACCCCGGGCACTGCCCGCAGGGCGCCCTCCACGGCCTGGACACACGCGGGACAGGTGAGTTCCGGAAACGGGCAGCTCGATCCGCTCCGGGCCGGTCCCGTCCCCGCCCTTGCCCGCCGTGGCCGACGGAGCCGTCTTCAGCTTCTCGCCCGCCAGCGCTTCAGTCATCGCTGGCTTCATCGGTTCCTCCTGTCAGGCCGGATCGATCCTCATCATGGCCGTCGGCTGACTCGATCGTGGCCATGGCTACCGGTTGGCACGAGCGTCGAGGAAGCAGAAGGGCCCCCGCATACTCGCTGTGATAGTACTCGATCAGCCGATCGACGAGGCGCCTGGAGGTCGTCGCCCCGCCTTGCATCTCCGACGTCGACGCCACTCATCGCTTCGGCCACTCGACCCACGCCACCCTCGCGACGGTCAGGGCGACGCCAAACGCCTCGAGTCGTCCCAGCGACTCCCGGAACACAAGAACCCCCAGGACCGGCGTCAGAAAGGTGTAACCCGTTTCCCTACCGCTTGGGAGGCTGGATCGCCGCCCGGATGTAGGTGATCACGTCGACCATCTCGTTCTCCTTGAAGGTGGGCCACTCCAGCCCCAGCTCCTTCATCTTTTGCTCCATGTTCACCGCGTGGGTCCACATGACCTCGGCCCACAGGATGGGAGAGGCATACTGGCTGAACCGCGACAGCGAAGGCCCGATCCCGGGCCGATCTCCCGCCACCCGATGGCACGTCGCGCACCCCTTGCTGGCGAACAGCCGCTCGCCGCGCCTTGCGCTGCCGGGCTGGTCGAGGAAGTGAAGGGAATAGAGGTAGGTCAAGAGATCCAGCATCTCGGGTTCTGTCAGGGGCTGGGGAGCCAGCCCCTTGGACTCCCGGAGCTGGCGCATCTGGGGAGCGTGGTTCCACATCACGCCCGCCATCTGGGTCACCGTCTTGTGGCGAACCGGCGGCCGGCCCAGGTCGGGCGCCAGGCCCCCTCCCACCCCGTTGATCGCGTGGCAGGTGGCGCAGCCGTGCTCGGCATAGACCTTCCGTCCTTTCTGCGGGTCTCCCCAGAGAGCGTAGGTCTCCTGGCCCCAGGCCCGGCCGGCCAGGAGCGTGATCCCGACAAGTCCGATCGTGAGAATCACGCGGTCTGTCCTCATGGCTGTCCTCATTTCAGGGAGGAGAGGTAGCCGACCAAGGCGCTCAGATCCTCCCCCCCCAGATCCTTGGAGTCGGGCATGGCCGAGCCGGCCTTCACCGCTTCGGGATCTCTGACGAAACGCCCCAGCCATGCCGCGTCCCGGAGGCTTCCAATGCTAGACAGGTCCGGCCCCGACGCGCCGCCTTGGCCGGCGACCGTGTGACAGGCCCCGCATCCCTGGGCCTCGAAGACCTCGCGTCCCTTCTGGAGCTCGGGAGAAAGGATGGCGCCCGCGACCGGAGCACTCCCGGGCGGGGCCGGGGCCGTCGCGCCCTTGTAGGTCAGGAACAGGACGCCCACGAGCACGGCGGTCGCCGCGAGCGATGCCACGGGGCGCCGGAGCGGGCTCCGCGCCGGCCCTCGGTCCAGGAACGGGAGCAGGAGCAGCGCGAGGAAGCCCAGAACGGGGATCCAGAAGGCGGGGAGCACGGTCCAGCGTCCGGGAAAGACCCAGAGCAGCTCGAAGAGGAAGTAGAAGTACCACTCCGGACGGGGAACGTAGGTGGTCGTCGTGGCATCGGCGATCTCTTCCAGCGGCGCCCCGTATCTCAAGGCCAGCCACGAAGCGATCAGGAGAAGCGCCAGCGCCACCACGCTATCCCGGGTCAGGTGCTCGAGGAAGCTGGCCCCCTCGGCCTTGGATTCCTCGTAGCGGTCCCGGTACTCCTCAGGGCGGATCACGGCCAGGCGCCCGACGGGAGGCGGGGCGATGCCCTGTCGGATGACCATGAACAGGTGGACGGCCACCAGGAGCCAGAGGAACGTCGGCAGAAACAGGACGTGAAAGGCGAAGAAACGCCCGAGGGTCCTGATTCCCACCTCGGGGCCGCCCCTGAGCAGCCGGGCGACCACATCGCCCACTCCGGGCGCCCACTCGGCGATGTGCGTCCCCACCACCGTGGCCCAGTAGGCCTTCTGGTCCCAGGGAAGGAGGTAGCCGGTGAAGCCGAAGGCGAAGATGATTCCGAGGAGCAGCACCCCGACCACCCACGACGTCTCCCGCGGGTACTTGTAGGCGCCCATGAAGAAGACCCGGACCAGGTGCAGGACCGCGAAGATCACCACGAGGCTCGCGCTCCAGCGATGGAGCCCCCGCACGTAGGCGCCGAAGGGGACCTGCTCGGTGATGTACTGGACGCTCCCGTACGCGTGCTCGACGGAGGGAACGTAGTAGAAGGCCAGGAAGATGCCCGTCACGGTCTGCACCAGCAGCAGAAAGAGCGTGGCGCTCCCCAGGGTGTGAGGCCATCCGACGGCCCTCGGGATGCGCCGGTAGAAGAACCCCGCCGCGAGCGACCGGGTACCCAGCCGGTCGTCGAGCCATGCGCCGAGACTCACGAGTGGTACCGCCCCACGCGCTCGAGCCGCTCGTTCACGCTATAGATCTCGCCGGCGTAGAGCACCCCCTTCTCCACCTTCATCTCGTGACGGTCCAGCGGGCGCGGAGGCGGCCCGGCGAGCACACGCCCGCTCCGGTCGAACACCCCGCCGTGGCACGGGCTGAAGAAACGCTGCGCGGCGGGATTCCAGTTGACGGGGCAGCCGACGTGCGTGCAGTGGTTGTGGAACACCTCGAATGTGCCGTCGGCCTTCCGGGACACGAAGGCTCCCATCCTCGGCGCCTCCTCCGGCCACACCGGGCGCCGGAGCGGCATGAGCGCCACGAACCTGATCTCGCCGACCTTGAAGCCGTCCACCGGTCCCGCTTCGGCCCAGGCGAACTCCCGGCTCCTCAGCGCCGGAAGCCCGAAGAAGCCTCCCAGGGGGATACCGAGAATCCCCCCGATGGCCCCCGAGATGGCGCCAAGGAGGACCACCGTGAACCGCCGGCGGGATCGAGGCAATGACGCCTGGTGATGTGGCTCGCTTGACATGAAAGGGTTCCTCCGTTCAGCTCACCATGTGGCACTCACGGATCCGCTTCAGGAACAGCGCCTCAAGCTCCGCTCCGGCGCTGCAGCCGGGCTGCGCATGTGCCCCGGCTGACGCTCTCGACCCGGCGGACGACGGTCGCGCCCCCCACGACCCGCGGGTGTCATCGCTCTGGTGCCTCGGGGAGCTCGCCGAGCCGAACCTTCAGGGCGAGCTCCGTCCCGCCGCGACGAACCTTCAGCTCCGCGTCGCTTCCAGGAGGCGCTTTCGCCGTCAGCCGCGGAAGCTCGTCGGCGCGCCGGATCGGCTTCCCCTGGAAGGCCACGATCACGTCCCCCGGCCGGATGCCGGAGCGGGCCGCGGGAGCGAGGGTGACCAGGGGCGTTACTGCCGCCACGACCTCGCCCATCTCCACTTCCCGCCGCCGGCGCGCCCTCGCGGGGCTCGCCCGGACACCCGCGCCCGCGCTCACCCGAGCTGTCGCCCGAACCGCCAGAGGCCCAGCCCGAGAATCGCCAGCCCGAGGCCCGCCATGGCCATCGCCTGCGGCCAGAGCACGTCCATCCCGGCGCCCTTCATGAAGATCCCGAGGCCGATCTCCATGTAATATCGCAGCGGGCTCAGGACCGACAGGAGCTGGATGGGCCCGGGCATGCTCTCCACCGGGACGATGACACCGGAGATCACCATGATCGGCAAGATGATGAAGAAGCCCAGCAGGAGGGCCTGCTGGAGGTTGCCGGCCACGGTCCCGACCAGGAGGCCGAGCCCCAGGCTGCTGAAGAGGAAGAGGGCGGACAGCGAGAAGAAGAGCGGCAGGCTGCCACGGATCGGGACCGCGAACCACCAGGGCACCCACAGCGCGAGGGCCAGCGAGGCCAGGCTCACCACGAAGGTCGGGATCACCTTGGCCAGCATGAGCTGCCACGACGCGAAGGGCATCACCAGCAGCTGCTCGATCGTCCCCGCTTCCTTCTCCCAGGCGAGCCCGGCCGCGGGAAGGATGACGGCGATCATCATCACCGCCAGCGTGAGCATCGAGACGACCTCGAAGTCCACGCTCCGTAGCGCGGGATTGTACCAGGCGCGGCGCTCGTTGCGGACAGCCGGCGCCACGCTGGCCCCGGGTCCCGCGAGCCTCCGCATCTCCACCTCGCCCGAGTACTGGCGCACGATCCTGGTGGCGTATCCCAGCGCGATCAGCGCCGAG
>MGBT01000015.1:0-14418 GCA_001788395.1 Candidatus Rokubacteria bacterium GWA2_70_23 | reverse complement strand
GCGGGCGATGAGCTCGCGGCTGGCGGGCAGCCCGTCCAGGTTCTGCACCGCCATCGGGATCTGGGTCACGTCGTAGGTGATCGCGTAGGCGCAGATCCCGATCTCCACCGAGATCGTCCAGATCACGAGCACGATGAGCGGCTTGCGCCGGAAGAACTGGATGAACTCCTTCCTGACCAGCGCGGCCAGCGGCCCCATGGCTCACCCGATCTTCTTTCGGAACATGAGCGAGGCGGCCGCCAGGAGCGCCGCCCCGTAGGCGAGAAGGATGGCCGCCTCGGGCCACAGGCGCCCGAGCCCGACCCCCTTCAGGGAGATCCCGCGGGCGATCTCCAGGAAGTAGGGAGCCGGGAAGAGATACGCGTACCACTGGAAGGCCGCCGGCATGCTCGCGATCGGGAAGAGGAAGCCGGAGAAGAGGAATGCCGGCATCAGCGTGAGCACGATCGAGAGCAGCAGCGCCACCACCTGGGTGCGGGTCACGGTGGAGATCAGGAGGCCGATCCCCACCGTGCACAGGACGTAGACGAGGGAGAGGCCAAGGAGCAGGGCGAGGCTGCCCCGGACCGGCGCGCCGAACCAGAGGCGGCCGACGACGAGTAGCAGCAGCATCTCGAGAAACGCGATGCCGGCATAGGGCAGGAGCTTCCCCACGAGGAATTCCCAGGGACGGACCGGCGAGACATAGATCTGGAGCATCGACCCCCGCTCGCGCTCCCGGACCACGGCCAGCGCCGTCAGCAGCGGCGGGAAGGCCATGAGGATCACCGCGAACAGGCCCGGGACCACGAAGTACTCGCTCCGCAGGCCCGGGTTGTACCGGACCCGGGGCTCGAGCCGGACGGCGGCCGCCGCTTCGCGGGTCCCGCCCGCCCGGACCGCCAGCCGGCGCTCCTGGACGCGGCGCGCATAGGTCTCGGTGATGGCATCGACGTAGTTCAGCGCGATGATCGCCGTGTTGGCGAACGAGCCGTCCAGCAGCGTCTGCACTTGCGCGGACAGCCCCTGCCCCAGATCCCGGGCGAAGCCGGCCGGGATCACCAGCGCCACCCGCACGGCGCCCCCGTCGAGGAGGCGCTCGACCTCGCCCAGGCTCCGGACGACCCGGTGGAGCCGGAAGTAGCCGGACTGCAGGAAGCCCGCCGCAAACTCGCGGCTCTCGCGGCTGCCGTCCTCGTCCAGCACCGCGAGCCGGATCGCCCGGACGTCCAGCGTGATGGCATAGGCGAAGAGGATCATCATGAGGACCGGCAACACGATGGCGATGCCGAGAGTGATCGGGTCCCGCAGGATCTCGCGGGTTTCCTTCCTGGCCACCGCCAGGAGGCGCCGCAGGCTAGCCACCGGTTTCCCTCCGCCTCTGCTCCTCCATGTCGATGAAGATGATGAAGAGATCCTCCAGGGAGAGCGGGACGGGTCGCAGGCCCTCGGCCTGGAGCCCGTCGCCCGCCAGGGCGTCGCGGATCACGGGCTCCGCGGCGGCGGGATCCTCCACGAGCACGTGCACCCGGCTCCCGAAGAGACTCGTCTGGCCCAGCCCTGGCACGGCCCGGAGCGCGCGAAGCGCCCTGAACGGCGCCCGGCAGGTCAGCTCGAGCATGACGCCCGCCCGCATTCCCTCCTTCAGGGCTCGCGGATCTCCCTCCGCGATCAGCCGCCCCTGATACATGAGCCCCAGCCGGTGGCAGCGCTCCGCCTCGTCGAGATAGTGGGTCGTCACGAAGACCGTGGTGCCCGCCGCGGCGAGCGTGCCGATGAGGTCCCAGAACTCCCGCCGCGCCATTGGATCCACCCCGGCCGTCGGCTCGTCGAGGAACAGGACCTCGGGCTCGTGGAGGATCGCGCACCCGAGGGCCAGGCGCTGCTTCACCCCGCCGGACATCTCGCGGGCGAGGCGGCGCTCCTGTCCGCTCAGCCCGCCCATCTCCAGCACCCAGGCCGAGCGCTCGGCCAGCCGCCGGCGCGAGAGCCCGTAGCCCCGCCCGAAGAAGGCCAGGTTCTCCTCGACGGTCAGGTCGTCGTAGAGCGAGAAGCGCTGGGACATGTAGCCAATCCGGGCCCTGATCCCCCGGGCATCCCGGGCGGTGTCGTACCCGAGCACCTCGCCGAGCCCGGCCGAGGGGGGGAGGACGCCGCAGAGCATCCGGATGGTGGTGGTCTTGCCCGACCCGTTGGGTCCGAGGAACCCGAATACCTCGCCGCGGCGTACCGAGAGGGAGACATGGTCCACGGCGACGAAGCCTCCGAAGGCTTTCGTGAGGCGGTCGAGCCTGACCACGACTGCGTCCCGCGCCGTGGCCGCCTGGACGCGCGGCGCCGGCGCCGCGCCCCGGCCCATCGCCGCCCGGCCCGTGCCCGCCACGACGGCAACGAAGGCATCCTCCATCGATGCGCCGGGCCCCGCCTCGGCCTTGAGGGCCTCGGGCGGACCCGAGCGGATCACGCGTCCCTGGTGCATGAGGGCCACGCGGTGGCATTGCTCGGCCTCGTCCATGTAGGGCGTGGCGACCACGAGCGTGAGGCCGCGCTCGACGAGATCATGCAGGATCTCCCAGAGCTCCCGCCGGGACACCGGGTCCACGCCGGCGGTGGGCTCGTCGAGCAGGAGGATCTCCGGCTCGTGGATCAGCGCCGAGCACAGATGGAGCTTCTTCTGCATCCCTCCCGACAGGTGGCCCGCCCTTCTCGCGCGGAAGGGCGCGAGCCGGCTCCACGCCAGCAGCCTCTCCTTCCGGCTGCGCCCGAGCGCGCCCGGCACGCCGTGCAGGTCCGCGAAGAAGTCCAGGTTCTCCTCGACGGTGAGGGTCCCGTAGAGCGTGAACTCCTGGGAGACATAACCGATTCTCTGCCGGAGCGGCGTGGCGTCGCGGTTGACATCCAGTCCGAGCACCGTCGCACGCCCGGCCGTCGGATCCAAGAGGCCCGCCAGGAGCCGGAGCAGCGTGGTTTTCCCGGCGCCGTTGGGACCGAGCAGGCCAAAGATCTCGCCCCGCGCCACGTCCAGATCCACGCCCTCCACGGCCGTCCTGGCGCCGAACCGTCTGCTCAGGCGCTCGACCTCGATCGCCGCGGGCATCAGTCAGCCCGCCCGTCGGCCCACGGCGCGCCGGCCATCCACCTGATCCAGCCGTCCACCGCCATCCCCGGCTTGAGCACGCCCGCCGGGTTCTCCAGGGCGAGCTTGACGGCAAAGACCAGCGTCGCCCGCTCATCCTTCATGTGGACATCCCGCGGCGTGAACTCCGCCTGCTGCGAGATCTCGACCACCGCGCCGCCGAAGTAGCGCCCCGGGAAGGCGTCGGTGTAGACGCGGGCGGCATCGCCGAGCTTCAGCTTGCCAAGGTCGCGCTCGGCGACATAGACCTTGGCGTGGAGTCTCGACAGGTCGACGAGGGTGACCAGGGGCGTCCCCGCCGCCACGACCTCGCCCGCCTCCACCATCCTGGTGAGGACGGTGCCGGAGAAGGGAGCGGTGACACGCGCGTCACCCAGGTTGGCGCGGGCGAGCTTCACACCCGCGGCTGCGGTCTGGATCCGCGCCTCGGCCGTCGCCACCGCTGCGCGCGCCTCGCTGACGCGCCCCACCGCCGCGCGGGCCTCGCTCCGGCGCACCTCCACCGCGATCCGGGAGGCGCGGGCCCGATCGAGCGCGGCCTGCGCCTGGGCGACGTGCTCCCGGGCGGCCGCCACCCTGGCGCCGGCGACCGCGTCGGCGGCACGCGCCTCATCGAGCTGCTGGGAGGCGATCAGCTCCCTGGCGAAGAGCTCGCGGGATCGCCCGTGATCCCGGGAGGCCTTGTCCTGATCGGCCTCCGCCTGCTTGAGCTGCGCCCGGGTGGCTCCAAGCCCGGCCGCGGCCTCTTCGGCCCGGGCCGCCGACTCCCGCTCGGCCAGCGTCACGGCGGCCTCGGCGCTCTCAGCCTGCCGTTGCGCCGAGATGACCCCGGCGCGCGCCTCTCCCAACTGCTCCCGGGCGGTGTGCAGCGCGTGCTCGGCCTGCTCGAGCTGGGCGCCCGCCTGCTCGGAGCTGAGCTCGGCGATGGGCTGGCCGGCAGCCACCCTGTCCCCTTCCCTGACGGCCAGCTTCACGATCTTCCCCCCGACTCTGACGCCGATCGCCGCCTGGTCTCCCTCGATCCGTCCGCTGACCTCGAGACCGCCGGGGGGAGGCAGCGCGGGCCGCCAGAGCATCCAGGCTCCGACGGCGAGCGCCCCCGCCAGCGCACCCGCGAGAACCATCTTCCATCTGGACATCGGCTACCTCGCTTCGGCTCCCCGCCCCGTTGCGTCGGCCTGGCGACGGCGGCTCGCGCCGCCACCCGATCCAGCGCCACGTCCAGCACCACGACATTGACGATCTGGCTCACCGGGCACTCCGTGGAGGGGGTGATGCAAGCGGCCTGCCAGCCGCTCGGAGGACAGAACGTGTCCGTCCAACGGCCGCATCCAGCCGCGGCCCCGTCACGCCGGGCGGTGGCCAGCGGGGCCGGCTCTCTGCTGCCTGGCGGGATGCCGCCTATCAGGGACGCCGCTGTGCGTCGCCTTCGTAGACCTTCAGCTTGCGCCAGAGGGTGTGCAGGCTGATCCCGAGCGCCTTGGCGGTGCGGGTGCGGCTGCCGTGATGCCGCTCGAGCGCCGCGAGGATCGCCCGCCGCTCCAGCTCCTGCAGCGACAGCGGCCCCGTGAGATCGCCCAGCGCCGGAGATGCCCCCCTCTCTCGGAGCGCCGGCGGGAGGTCGGCGACGGTGATGCGATCGCGCGCGCCCAGGACCACCGCGCGCTCGATGACGTTCTGGAGCTCGCGGACATTGCCCGGCCAGGCATAGCCCGTCAGGAGGTCCAGCGCCTCCGCCGAGATGGCGCGGATCTCCTTGCCCTGCGCCGCGGCATGACGCTCGAGGAAGAGCCGGGCGAGCGAGATGATGTCCTCCCGCCGGTCCCGGAGCGGAGGGATCACGATGTTGATGACATTGAGCCGGTAGTAGAGGTCACGCCGGAACTCGCCGCGGGCCACCGCCTGCTCCAGGTCGCGATTGCTCGCCGCGAGGACCCGCACGTCCACCCGCACCGAGATCGTCGCGCCGACGCGACGGATCTCGCGCTCCTGGAGCGCCCGGAGCAGCTTGACCTGGATGGCCGGAGGCGCCTCGGCGATCTCGTCGAGGAGAAGGGTCCCGCGGCCGGCCTCCTCGAAGAGCCCCTTCTTGTCCGCGACGGCGCCCGTGAAGGATCCCCGCATATGCCCGAACAGCTCGCTCTCCAGGAGCGGCTCCGGGAGCGCCCCGCAGTTGATCGCGACGAACGGCCCCTTCGCCCGGCGGCTCCGCTCGTGGATGTACCGGGCCACCAGCTCCTTGCCCGTCCCGCTCTCCCCGCCGAGCAGCACCGTCGTGTCCGTGGCCGCGACCCGCTCGGCAAGCTCCAGGACGTCGCGCATCGCCCGGCTCTTGGCGACCGGCGCCTGGGGCCCCTGGAGGTGCTGCGCCAGGCTCTTCCACCGCTCGGCCTCGCGCTTCTGCCGGGATACCGCCAGTCGCTGCTGGCGGAGGGCCCGCTCGAGCCGCGCGATCTCGTCCTGCACCGAGGCCACCTTGAAGTACTCGAGGTGCGGCTCGAGATCGGCGCCCCAGTCGGACCGCCGCTTGCCCACCGCGCGGCAGCACCCGTGCCCGGTGGCGCAGCAGTCGGTCTCGACGAAGTAGATCTCGTCGCCCAGACAGGCCGAGAAGTAGCCGCTCACGTACCCCGCGAGCTTCCAGCACACGGGCTCGGTGGCCGGCCCCAGGTGACGGAGATGCTGCTCCGTCTCGTAGCAGTTCTCCCATCTGATCTCGGCCTCCAACGCTCCGTTCCCCGTCAGCCCCGACAGCCGCGTCTTGACGGCCAGGGCCTTGCCCTCGAGCGCATGGAGCACGAGACCGGCCTTGCACCATTCCTCCTGACTCTCCCAGCGGAAGAGCTTCTTCAGCGTCTGGGCGTCGCGGTAGCCGTCGGCGTAGCCGAAACGCGTCAGGAGCCCCCGCGCGACCCTCGGGCCGACCGTCTCGACGAGCTCCCGGCGGAGGATGCCCAGCACGTCGGCGTCGTAGAGGAGCATCCGCTGATCGTGGAACGCGATCACGCCGTCCGCGGCCCGGAAGTCGAGCAGCTCGAGCACCTTCAGGTCGCTGGCTCGCATGGTCTCCCCTCCCGTCTCTGACCATCTCATTTTCACATGGTCCCTTGCATTGTGACATGGTAGCCACGCTTCCGCCAGGCCTGCGCTAGGCCCTAACGCCTCAAGATCCCGGACCTTCTCAGCCCCCCCGGGCTTGGCAGGGCCCTTGCGTCTCATCGAGGCAGGGAGACCGAGATGAGTCGGACGATCGTGGCCTTGCTCGAGAACAGCATCGGCCCCCGGTTGCTGCTCACCACCCGTCTCTCGGAGGTCGGGTACACGGTGACCGTCCTTTCGGCGGCGGACGCGGTCAGGGAGCAGATGAAAACGGGCACCCTCGATTGGCTCATCCTCGATGAGGCCGCCATTCGGCAGGACGGGGCCGCTCTCCTGGGGCAGCTGGCCCGGACTCGGGAGCGGCCCCGGATCGCGTGGCTGGGCCCGCATCCTCCGGCAGCGGAGGGTTTGATCCAGGTGAGGTTCGACAAGCCGCTGGACTACGGCAAGATCATCCGATTCCTTTCCGCAACGAACGACGAATGAAGGACGGACGGTCATTGGCGATGGCAACGGGGTCCGGTTCGGGCAAGGCGCGCATTCACCTGTCCGGGGTGTTCGACGGCTCCCGGGCGATGGAGCTCGCGAACTGGCTGCGCCGTGAGCGCGCGGCGGAGATCAGCGTCGACTTCTCGGACGTCGACCGCTTCGAGGCGTTCGGCGTCGACGTGCTGTTCAGGGAGCTGGCCGGGCTCAGAGGCGCTGGCGCGACGGTGCGCTGCTCCGGCATCCCGCCGTGCGTGACCGAGGGCCTGGACGCGCTCGGCATCGCCGTCATGCCGTCCCCGCGCCACCCCCGCTGGGCGCCCTGGGCTCCGTGAGGGGCGGAGGATGAGAAGCGAGATCACGCCGGCGGAGCTCCACTGCGGCGCCCACGGCGCCGGGCCGGTCGGCTTCGGCCGGGCCACGACGCCCACCCAGGATCTGCTGCGCGGCGTCTGGCGGGAAAACCCGGTGCTGGTGCAGCTCCTGGGCCTCTGCCCGACACTGGCCGTGACCAACTCGGTGGCCAACAGCATCGTCATGGGTCTCGCCACCTTCTTCGTCCTGGTCGGCTCGAGCTTCCTGGTCTCGACCGTCAAGCGCTTCGTGCCGAACGCGGTCCGGATCTCGACCTACATCCTCATCATCGCGACCTTCGTGACGGTCGCCGAGATGGTGCTGCAGGCGCTCGTCCCGGACATCCACAAGGCGCTCGGCCCATTCGTCGCGCTCATCGTCGTCAACTGCATCATCCTTGGCCGGCAGGAGGCGTTCGCCTCGAGGCAGCCGGTGGGCCGGGCCGTGCTCGACGCCGTGGGCATGGGAAGCGGCTTCATGATCGCGCTGCTCCTCATGGGGACGATCCGGGAGGTGCTGGGCAGCGGGAGCTTCCTCGGCGTGAGCCTCTTCGGCCCGGGCTACGAGCCCTGGGTGATCATGGTGCTCCCGCCCGGGGGCTTCTTCACACTCGCCTTCCTGCTCCTCGCCATCAACTGGCTGAAGCAGGCGCGCGTCGCACAGGCGCAGGCCCGGGAGCGGTCCCGGTCCGTCACCGCGACGAGAGCCGCATGACTAGCGACCTCGTGTGGATCTTCTTCTCGGCCATGGTGGTGAACAACTTCACCCTCATGCTGTTCCTGGGCATCTGCCCGTTCCTGGGCGTGTCGGGCCGCGTCGCGACCGCCGTGCGCATGGGCGCCGCGAACGTCTTCGTGCTCACCATCACCGCGATCAGTGTCTGGGCGCTCAACACCTTCGTCCTCGTCTACGCTCCATACCTGCGGCTCATCTCCTTCATCATCGTGATCGCCTCGCTCGTGCAGATCGTGGAGATGGTGATCAAGAAGATGAGTCCCGTGCTCTTCCGCCAGCTCGGCATCTTCCTGCCGCTGATCACGACGAACTGCGCCATCCTCGGCCTGGCGATCTTCCAGACCAACCGCGGCTACGGCTTCCTCGAGGGGCTCGCCTTCGCGATCGGCGCGGGGCTCGGGCTGACGCTGGCCCTCGTGCTCATGGCCTCGATCCGCGAGAGCGTCGACTTCGCCGACGTCCCGGACGTCGCGAAGGGCACGGCGCTGGTGCTCCTCATCGCCGGCAGCCTCTCGCTGGCCTTCATGGGCTTCGCGGGGCTGCTCTCCTCGGCGTGAGCCGGCCATGACCGCGATCCTGAGCGTCCTGGTCCTCGCCGTGCTCTTCGCGCTGTTCGGGCTCTTCATGCGCGGGCGCCAGCGGGAGTGCGGAAGCGGCTCATCGTGCGCGGCCCTGGGCCCGGACGGCGTATGCCCGGCGAACCCCGACGCGTGCAATCCGACCGTGGTGCGCGCTGACCGAGCAAACCCACCGCTCCGCTCACGACCCGGGGTCACGGCGCTGGACGTCGGTGCCGCGCAGCTCCGGCGACCCGTTCGGACCCGGATGCGGCCCGGAGAACGTACATCCATGCGGGACAATGGACATGCCGGATAGCATGGTCGAACTATGCCGCGGCCGTCTTCGTCCCGCTGTACAACGGCTTGAGCCGCTGGACTGCCCAGGCGCCAGCCAAGGCATGACGGCCGCATGGCCCCGCGGCTCAAGGGACAAGCACCGAGGAGACCACTCATGGCCCATCGAACCATTACCTTGACGATCAACGGCATGCACTGCGCCTCGTGCCAGGCGGCGATCGAGACGGCTCTGGGCGACCTGCCGGGAATATCGGAGGTCGCGGTGAACGTGTCCGCCGGGAAGGCGCAGGTCTCATACGATCCCGCTCGGGTCGGCCTGGCGGAGATGGCGCGCAACGTGGCTGACGTCGGCTACGAGGTCAGCGAGGACGAGCTGACCCTCCGGGTGACCGGCATGACCTGCGCCTCCTGCGCCAGCAAGATCGAGACGGCGGTGGGAGGCCTTGAGGGCATCGCCGGCGTGGTGGTGAACGTCCCCGCCGAGATGGCCAGGGTGCGGTTCTACCCCAGCCTGGCCAGCCCGGCGGAGATCCGGCGGATCATTCGCGACCTCGGATACGGGGTGGAGGATCGGGCCGATGGGCAGGCCGCCCTGGATCGGGAGCGCGAGTCCCGCCGCCGGGAGCTGCGCCGCCAGGGATTCTGGATGCTGGTCTCCTGGCCCCTGGCCTTCCTCATCATGCTGGGGACCTTCCGCGAGTACTGGATCCTGCCGCGCTTCGTCCCGGAGTTCTTATCCAGCCGCGCCATCCTCTTCCTGCTGACCACGCCCGTGGTCGTGGGGCCCGGCTGGCAGTTCTTCCTGAATAGTTTCCGTGGCCTCCGGCGCGGCGTCACCGACATGAATCTCCTCTACGCCACCGGGATCGGCGCCGCCTATCTCATCGGGGTAGCCAACACCTTCTGGCCCACGGCGGGCTTCGGCGGGGAGAAGGCGGTCTTCTTTGAGTCGGCTGCGCTCCTTACGGCCTTCATCATCCTCGGCAAGTGGCTGGAGGCGCTCACCCGAGGCCGGACCTCCGAGGCGATCCGGCGCCTCATGGCCCTTCAGCCCAAGATCGCCCGGGTGATCCGGGACGGGCGGGAGATTGAACTCCCGGCCGATGAGGTCCTGACGGATGACGTGGTTCTCGTCCGGCCCGGCGAGCGGATCCCGGTGGACGGTGTGGTCCTGGAGGGGTACTCCGCGGTGGACGAATCCATGCTCACCGGCGAGTCCCTGCCGGTGGAGAAGAAGACTGGAGACCAGGTCATCGGCAGCACCATGAACAAGACCGGGGCCTTCAAATTCCAGGCGACCAAGGTGGGCAAGGAGACGGCCCTGGCCCAGATCATCTGCCTGGTGGAGGAGGCCCAGGCCAGCAAGGCGCCCATCCAGAAGCTGGCCGACTGGGTGGCCGGCCACTTCATCCTGGGCGTCCACATCCTGGCCCTCAGCGTGTTCTTCTTCTGGTTCTTCATCGGCTACTGGCGCTTCTTCGATCCCCAGAGCACGTTCTTCCTCACCCCGTACGCCCTGGGGGAGATCGGCGTCTTCGGGTTCGCCATCCTTCTGTCCATCACGGTGCTGGTCATCTCCTGCCCCTGCGCCGTGGGCATGGCCACCCCGTCGGCCATGATGGCCGGGACCGGCAAGGGGGCGGAGCACGGCGTCCTGTTCAAGGGGGCCGACGCCATCGAGGCGACGTCCAAGCTCCAGGCGATCATCTTCGACAAGACCGGGACCCTGACGCGGGGCGAACCGTCGGTCACCGACGTGCAGGTGGCCCCTGGCCCGTGGCACGCGGCACCATCGGAGGATGAAGTCCTCAGGCTGGCGGCCATCGCCGAGAAACACTCGGAGCACCCGCTGGGCGAGGCGATCATCCGGGGGGCGACGGAGCGCGGACTCGCCGTGCCGGATGCCGACCGGTTCAATGCCATCCCGGGCCACGGCGTGGAGGCAGAGCACGGGGGGCGGGCCCTCCTGCTGGGCAACCGGAAGCTCATGCGGGAGCGCGGCGTGGATCTGGCCCCCCTGCTGCCGCAGGCCGAGGCCCTGGAGGCGAACGGGAAGACGGCTATGTTTCTGGCAGTGGATGCGAATGCTGCTGGCATCATCGCCGTGGCTGACACCTTGAAGGAACACTCGGCCGAGGCGATAGCCCGCCTGCACCGGCTGGGGCTGGAGGTCCTGATGATCACCGGCGATAACCGCCGGACGGCCGACGCGATTGCCCGGCAAGTGGGTATCGACCGCGTCCTGGCTGAGGTCCTGCCCCAGGACAAAGCCGAGGAGGTGAAGAAGCTCCAGGCGGAGGGGAAGCGGGTGGCCATGGTGGGAGACGGGATCAACGATGCCCCGGCCCTGGCCCAGGCCGACGTCGGCATGGCCATCGGATCCGGGACGGACATCGCCAAGGAGACCGGCCACGTGATCCTGATCAAGGAGGATCTCCGGGACGTGGTGGTGGCGCTGGAAGTCGCCAAGGCGACTATGCGGAAGGTCAAGGAGAACCTCTTCTGGGCCTTCAGCTACAACGTGGCCAGCATCCCCATCGGCGCCGGCCTCTTCTACCCCCTCTTCAAGCTGGTGGTCAGCCCTGAGCTGGCGGCCCTCCTCATGGCCGTGAGCTCGGTGACGGTGACGTTGAACACGTTGCTCCTCCGTCGGTTCGTGCCATCCCTCAAGCGGGAGGTGGCGGTTGCCCACTCGCCCGCACCCGGGACGGCGCACGACCTCACGCCCGCTCCGGCGGGGGCGCACAATCCGGGATCGCCGGCGCACGACCCGCGGTAGCCTCGCCCCTCACCGCATCCCTCTCCCCTGTGCGGGAGAGGGGAGGGTGAGGGGAGCGTTCCGAACGGAGAAAGGAGAAAGCAAACATGGACGCGGCCGTTGACAAGCGGGTGGTCTGGTTGAGCGCACTCTGGTACCTGGGCATCTCCCTGGCCGTGGTGGCGGTGTTCCTCATCCTGGTGAGGTGGGTCGGCGGGTATCCCGCGGCGGCCATCTACGGCGGGGCCGTGTGGAGTTTTCTCCTGTCCATGATCGTGACGATGCCGGTCGTCACCTCCTACGTCAAGCGGCGGGCAAGGGGGAAAGGATAGCGGCCGTGGTCACGCCCTGGCGGCGGGGTTGGTGGACGGGCGGCCGGGCTCGTGGCGGTCGCCGACACCCTCAAGCCCAACTCGGCCGCGGCGGTCGCCGCGCTGCATCGGCTCGGCCTGGAGGTCATCATGATCACCGGGGACAACCGCCGCACCGCCGAGGCGATCGCGCGCGAGGTCGGAATCGACCGGGTGCTGGCCGAGGTCCTCCCCGGAGACAAGGCCAAGGAGGTCAAGCGGCTCCAGGACGAGGGCAAGCTCGTGGGGATGGTCGGCGACGGGATCAACGACGCGCCGGCCCTGGCGCGGGCCGACATCGGCCTCGCGCTCGGGCCCGGCACGGACGTGGCGATGGAGGCGGCCGACATCACGCTCATGTCCGGAGACCTCCGCGGCGTCGTGACGGCCATCGCGCTGTCCAAGGCCACCATGCGGAACATCAAGCAGAACCTCTTCTGGGCGTACGCGTACAACACCGCCTTGATCCCGGTGGCCGCGGGAGTGCTGTTCCCGTTCTTCGGGTGGCTGCTCAACCCGATCCTGGCGGCCGGGGCCATGGCCACCAGCTCGGTCTCCGTCGTCTCGAACGCCCTGCGCCTCCGGCGCTTCCGGCCACCCGTCCTGCTGGAACATGAAGGGAGGCAGAGCCGATGAAACCCCTGAACCTCACCGTGATCGGCCTGACGCTCGGGCTCTTCAGCGCCATCACCTTCACGCTCTGTGTCCTCTGGGACCTGGCCCTGCCCGCGTATTCCATGATGCGCGTCTGGGAACTGGTGCTTCCGGGCTTTCGCGGGATCACCCCCTCGAGCTTCGTCCTCGGGCTCGGCGAAAGCTTCCTCTACGGCGTCTATGCGGCGCTGGTGTTCGTGCCGCTCTACAACTGGCTCTCGCGGCGAATCGGCGCACAGGCCGCGACAGGAGGGATGAGACATGACTGAATGGATCACGGCAAACTGGATCTGGCTCGTGCTCGCGCTCGGCGCGGGGTGGTTCCTCCTGCGCCGCGGCGGCGCGGGCTGCGGGATGGGGGGCCACGGACGTCACGACGAGTCGGCGCCCATGGCGAAGGGTCTCGACACGGATGTGTCAACTTCGACCGTCAACCATGAGGAGCATCTGACCAAGGGCGCGGGCTCTACAGGCAGGCCCCGCCAGCGTGGGGGGTGCTGCTGAGCGGGGGCCCCGGCCGCGGCGCCCCGGCATGAGCCGGGTCGTCCGAGCAGGACCGGACCATCACCCCGAGAGGAGGTCAATCATGGCAAAGGATCCTGTGTGCGGGATGGAGGTCGACGAGAAAAAGGCCGCCGCGACGGCGACCCATGAGGGGAAGACCTATCACTTCTGCGCCGCTGGCTGCAAGAAGAGCTTCGAGAAGAACCCGCAGAAGTATCTCGGCAGCCACGGCGGTCACGCCGGCCACTGAACATCCGGGGAAGGGGCTCGGGGGCCCTCGCCGGCGATCGGGGGATTGGCCCCCTCCGAGCCCCTCCCCCCAAGGCTCCCAAATCTTTGGCGGTTTCCCATTCTGGACTGACGATGCAGGGGCGACTCACCGTGGAGGCGTAGCGCATGCGCGCGGCTCGCGTCCTGACCTTCGCCGCCCTGGCCGTCGTCGCGCTGGGCTTGGCCGCGTGGCTCGGCCTCGGCCGCCCGCCCGCCGTCCCGCCCTCGCTGGCCGGCCTGCCCCTCACCCATACCACGCAGGGCGCGGAGGCGCTCGCGGAGATCGGGCGCCTGCACGGCAAGCGGATCCTGCTGCGGGACGCCTGGGTGGCCCATTACGAGCGCAACGCCGCCGTCGCCATGCTGTACGTGTCGCGCTCGCACCTCGGCCCCGTGGCGCGGTGGCAGTTCTCGCGCA
This sequence comes from Candidatus Rokubacteria bacterium GWA2_70_23, assembly GCA_001788395.1. GTDB lineage: Bacteria > Methylomirabilota > Methylomirabilia > Rokubacteriales > CSP1-6 > UBA12499. The sequence goes on along the minus strand of MGBT01000015.1, from coordinate 818 downwards.
TGGTCGACGGCATCGGGCGCGGCGCGGCGAATACCGAGGGGCGCTTCACCCACTTGAAGGCACGCACCGAGGCCGGCATCCCGCTCTATTCGGCGCTCGGGCTCGGCCAGGTCCACTACTTTTACCGCAGCGGGCCGGCCATCGTCTGGCTTGCGGCCGACGCCGAGGTCGCCCGCGAGGCGCTTGCCGACACGATCCGTCTCATCCGTTGAGGGAGCGGAGCGTTCATGGCGGTGACGATGCAGTATCGGCGGATCCTCATCCCGGTGGGCGTTCCCGGCGTAGGCGCAGGCGTTTCGCTCTACGTCCGGGAGCGGAGGTGTCGCGCGCGGCTGGCATGGCGCATGGCCGGCCGCCGGCTCACGCTGGCCCTCCTGACCCTGCCCCTGATCCTGCTGGCCACATCCACCGCGCTGGACCGCCTCCCCGAGCTGACGTCGGATCTGATCGCCTGGGCCATCGGAAATCGTCCGTCAAGCCAGGCGTCCGCGACGCACTCCCGTGGTTGACTCCCTGAGGGAATCTGTTAGCATCACCGATGGGTCCAGCAGAGTGACGGTGAGCCTCCGAATCAGGATGACGAGCAGGGAATTCCGCGGGCTGACCGCCGTGACGGCGGTCCTCGTGTTGCTCTTCTGCCTCTCCAGCGCCGCTTCGGCTCTCGCCGCCGAGACTGGGTGCGCGGAGTCCGACTCCTCCGTCAGGATCTGTGGGCAGTCGCGTCTTGCAGATCCCGTCCCAATCACCGTCCCCCAGGTTTTCCCGGCGCAGTGGGACCGGGCGGCGACCGCCTCGCTTCCGTGGCTTTCGCCTCCCTC
>MGBT01000014.1 GCA_001788395.1 Candidatus Rokubacteria bacterium GWA2_70_23 | reverse complement strand
CACCCCGGGATCCACGACAGCCAGGTGGACAGTCCCCACGGGAAAGAAGGGAACCGACGACTCGAGGGCGAGCTGGGCGCCGAGAATGTCCTGCTGGTCGATGTCGTGAGTGAGGTCGACCAGTCGCGCCTCGGGGCAGATGCCGAGGATCACTCCCTTCATCACCCCGACGAAGGGGTCGCGCAGCCCGAAATCCGAGGTGAGCGTGACGATCGGCGGCACCGGCCGCCCCCCGGTCAGCGGTCGCGGCCGACCACGAAGTCAGCGATGAGCGCCAGGGTTTCCTTGTCCTCGCAGTCCTCGAACGGGCCGAGGTCCTCCTTGGCCGTCTGGGCGTAGGCCTGGGCCCGCTGAAGCGCGTAGTCCACGCCCTCGTACTTGACCACGAGCCGCCGGATCTCCTCGACCTCGGCCGGCAACGGAGCGCGGCTCGTGAGCACCACCTGGATCCGCTGGCGCTCGGCCGGCGCCGCCCGCTCCAGCGCCGCGATGAGCGGCAGCGTGCGCTTGCCCTCCTTGAGGTCGGCACCGATGGCCTTGCCCAGCCGCGCCTCGTCGGCGACGAAGTCGAGCGAGTCGTCGGCGAGCTGGAACGCGATGCCGATGTCCAGCCCGTAGCGCGTCAGCGCCTCGAGCCGCGCCCCATCGGCCCGAGCCAGCAGGGCGCCGATGCGGCAGCACGCCGAGATGAACGAGGCCGTCTTCTGGGTGATGATCCGCAGATAGTCGGCCTCGGTGGTGGTGCCGGTGCGCTTCCGCTCGAGCTGAAACACCTCCGCCTCGGTCATGGAAACCGTGGCGTGGGCCAGGGTGTCGAGCACGGCGGGGTCGCCGTCCCTGACCATCAGCGCGAAGGACTTGGAGTAGAGATGGTCGCCCACGAGGACGGAAGCGTCGTCGCCCCAGCGCGCATTGGCCGAGGGCCGACCGCGCCTCAGCGGCGCCTGGTCCACCACGTCGTCGTGGATGAGGGTGGCCGTGTGGAGCAGCTCCACCACGCAGCCGAGATGGACGGCCCGCGGCCCGCTATAGCCCGCCAGGCGCCCCGCCATGAGCAGGAGAATGGGGCGGAGACGCTTGCCGCCGGCTCCGGCGATGCACTCGCCCATCTCACGGATGAGCTCGACCGGCGAGTCGATCTCCCGGGCGATCTCCGTCTCGATGGCGGAGAGCTCGGGACCGATGAGGAGTCCCACGCGCTCCTTGAGGAGCGTCTCGAGCGAGGTCGGCGACCTGAGCGCCGGGCGCGGCGCGGGAACGGTCAACGGACGACGACCCGGTCCTTGATCCTGATCTCCGCGCCCTGCGACGGCCCCTGCACCTCGATCACGGAGAACTTCTCCCGAACCTCGGTGACCCGCCCCGTCGCCACCTCCTCGTCCAGCTCGCCGAGCAGCTCCCCCGTGATGGGGTGGACGATGGGGATCTTGTCCCGGCGCAGGCTCACGATGGTGCCCGGGCGCACCCCGTCGCGGGCGGTGAGATCGATGACGACGCGGTTGGGGTCCACGAAGACGACAAAACCCCGTTGCGGTGTCGGGGCAGGCGCCGCCGGCGCGCTCGCGCCCCGGGTTGCGGGTGCAGGCGGTGGTGCCGGCTCCCGGGTCTGAGTCGGCTGGCGCTGCGGGTCCTCCGCCTGGTACGGCATTTTCTGGCGCGGGCTGATGCGTCCGCCGCCCGGCGGCGAGCCGTACTTCGCCACGACCTCGGGCGTCGCCAGGAGCGAGGACTTGCCGAAGACCAGCGACTTGAGCGTGGTGGGGAGCTTGTCCTCCTCCACCCAGATGTACTCGGGCTCGCTCGCGACATCCCCGAAACGAGGGTTCTTGATCAGCAGCCACTTGGACTCCGCGCTCCTGATCTGCACGCTGGGATCGTTCTGCGCCGGCAGTCCCAGCACCTCCCGCACGGTTCCGCAGCCGGACAGGAGGACGCCCGCAGCGAGCGGGACGAGGCAGAGACGCGCGGCCGTTCCGAGGCTCATCACCGAATCAGCATAGCAGATCCGGGCCTGCTAATCCTCCGGCCGGGGCTCCCATGGGAAGCGCTGGTCCGTGGCCGCGTCGGCCCGCGTGAGGACCATCCGGCGGGAGAAGAGCGGCGTCCCCGTGACCGCCGAGATCCAAGTGACGTCCAGGTAGGTGGCCCCGCGCCGGTCGAGCAGCACCGGGACGAGCCAGCCGGCCACCTCCAGCGTCTTCCCCAGCGCCACGGCCTTCTCGGGCCGGACCAGCAATTCCTCCACGCGCGTGCGGTGGCTCAGGAAGAGCTCCTGGACCGCGGAGGGGTCCACGGCCTGGAAGCGCTTGGTCTGCTCCAGGCCCAGCGCGAGCATGAACGGGACGCGCCTCAGATCGGCCTTGAGCTTCGTGAGATCCACGGTCGGGACCACCGCGACTTTGATCCGGCCCCGCGTGATGCGAACACCGTCTTCCGCGCGGACCGCGGGGGCGTTCGGCACGGGGATGAAGGCTGCCTCAGAGAAGCGCGGGAGGACGCGCTGCACCTGGGCGTAGCCGAGGATCTCCTCGAAGCGCCCCAGGGGCTTGCGCGTCATCGGGTGGCGAAAGACCTCCCCCTTGCGGAAAACCGTGAGCTCCTGTCCCGGCTGCGCTCCCTCCTTCTCCGTGAGGTCGAGGTAGAGGCGGTCACCGTCCACGCTGACCACGAGGCCCTCGATGGGCGGAAAGGCGGCCACCACCTCCTGGAGCAGGAGTCCGAACGTGGCGCCCACCTGGTCTGCGAGGCCCGCCTGGGCAGGCGCGGCCCCCAGGAGCAGCGCGATCGCCAGGGACAGGCGCGCCAGCCACGGACTCGTGCGCACCGCTAGAAGACCACCGAGGGCTGATGGGCGCCGAACACCCCGCGCAGCGTCGCGCAGATCTCGCCAAGGGTCACGGACACCTTCACCGCGCCCAGGATGAGCGGCAGGAGATTGTCCCGGCCGCGCGCCGCCCTGTCGATCGCCTCGAGCGCCCGCTCGGCGCAGTCCCGGTCGCGTATCCGGCGGAGCCGCTCGATCCGCTCGGCCATGGCGGAGGCCCCCTCGGGGTTCACCTGGAACAGGTGGCCCGGAGGCGGCTCGTCGATGACGAAGTCGTTGACGCCCACCACGACCCGGGCCTTGCTCTCGATCTCCTGCTGGTAGCGGTAGGCGGATTCCTGGATCTCCCGCTGCATGAACGGAATGGCATTGACCGATCCGCCCAGGCCGTCGATCTTCGCGATATAGGCCTCGGCCTCCTCCTCGACCTGCCGGGTCAGCCGCTCGATGGCGTACGAGCCGCCCAGCGGATCCACGGTGTCGGCCACCCCGGACTCGTGGGCGAGGATCTGCTGGGTGCGAAGCGCGATCCGCACGGCCTGCTCGGTGGGAAGCGCCAGGGCCTCGTCCATGGAGTTGGTGTGGAGCGACTGGCAGCCTCCGAGAACCGCCGCCAGGGCCTGCAGCGTGACCCGGACGATATTGTTCTCCGGCTGCTGCGCGGTCAGCATGCTGCCCGCCGTCTGGACGTGGAAGCGGAGCGTGAGCGATCGCGGATCGCGGGCGCCGAAGCGGTCTCGCATGATGCGGGCCCACAGGCGCCGGGCCGCGCGGTACTTCGCCACCTCCTCGAGGAGGAGGTTGTGGGCGTTGAAGAAGAAGGAGAGCTGTGGCGCGAACTCGTCTATCCGGAGCCCGGCCTCGAGCGCGGCCGTCACGTAGGCGATGCCGTTGGCGAGGGTGAAGGCGACTTCCTGGGCCGCCGTGGACCCGGCTTCGCGCATGTGGTAGCCGGAGATGGAGATGCTGTTCCACCGCGGCACCCGATCCTTGCAGAACGCGAAGGTGTCGGTGATGAGCCGCATGGAGGGCGCAGGCGGGAAGATGTAGGTGCCCCGGGCGACGTACTCCTTCAGGATGTCGTTCTGCACCGTGCCCGACAGCCGGTCGGCGCGCACGCCCTGGCGCTCGCCCACCGCGATGTAGAGGCACAGGAGGATCGCGGCCGTGGCGTTGATCGTCATGGAGGTGGACACGCGGTCGAGGGGGATCCCGTCGAAGAGGTCCTGCATGTCCTCGAGGCTCGAGATGGCGACCCCGACCTTGCCCACCTCGCTGCGCGCCACGTCGTGATCGGCGTCGTACCCCATCTGGGTCGGCAGGTCGAAGGCCACGCTGAGCCCCGTCTGGCCCTGGTCGAGCAGATACCGGTAGCGGCGGTTCGTCTCGGCGGCCGACCCGAATCCGGCATACTGCCGCATGGTCCAGAAGCGTCCGCGATACATGGTGGGCTGCACCCCGCGCGTGTACGGGAACTCCCCCGGGAAGCCCAGGTCGCCCAGGTAGTCGAGGTCGGGGGTGTCCGCCGGCGTGTGGACGGGCGGCAGCGGCGCCCCACTCGAGGTGGCGAAGAGGCCGGGACGCTGAGGCGACCTCTCGCGCGCCGGCGTCAGCGCGCGGGCCTCCCAGACCCGCCGCGCCTCCTCGATGCGTCGCCGCGCTTCCGGAGTCATGTCCGGCGGGGTCAAAGCGGGATGTTCCCGTGCTTCTTCGGCGGGTTCTGGTCCCGCTTGGTGTGCAGCACCTCCAGCGCCTGGATCAGCTTGCGCCGGGTGTCCTTTGGCTCGATCACCTCGTCCACGTAGCCTCGCTCGGCGGCCACGTACGGGTTGGCGAATTTCTCCCGGTACTCGCGGGTCTTCTCCTCCTTGAGCGCGGCCGGATCCTTGGCGGCATCCATCTCACGCTTGTAGAGGATGTTCACCGCGCCGTCCGGGCCCATGACCGCGATCTCGGCCGTGGGGTAGGCGAAGTTGGCGTCGCCCCGGATGTGCTTGGAGGACATGACGTCGTACGCGCCGCCATAGGCCTTGCGCGTGATCACCGTCAGCTTGGGGACCGTGGCCTCGCAGTAGGCGTAGAGCAGCTTGGCGCCGTGCTTGATGATGCCGCCGTACTCCTGTGCCGTTCCGGGGAGGAAGCCCGGCACGTCCACGAACGTGACGATCGGGATGTTGAAGCAGTCGCAGAAGCGGACGAAGCGCGCGGCCTTGAGCGAGGCGCTGATGTCGAGGCACCCCGCCAGATGCGCCGGCTGATTGGCGACGACGCCCACGGGACGGCCGTTGAGCCGCCCGAAGCCGATGACGATGTTCGGCGCATAGTCGGCCTGGACCTCGAAGAAGTAGCGGTCGTCGAGCACGGGTCGCACGATGTCCTTGATGTTGTAGGGCTTGTTCGGCTGCTCCGGCACGGCCGACTGGAGCTCTTCATCGATCCGGTCGGGCGGATCCAGCGCCTGTCTGACGGGCGGATCCTCCAGGTTGTTCTGCGGGAGAAACGTCATCAGCTCGCGGATGAGCGCGAGGCACTCGTCCTCGCTCTCGGCGGCGAAGTGAGCCACCCCTGACGTGCCCCCGTGAGTCGAGGCCCCGCCCAGCTCCTCGAACGACACCTCCTCGTGAGTCACCGCCTTGATGACGTCGGGGCCGGTGACGAACATGTACGAGGAGCGCTTCACCATGAAGACGAAGTCGGTGATGGCCGGCGAGTAGACCGCCCCGCCGGCGCACGGCCCCATGATCGCCGAGATCTGGGGAATGACACCCGAGGCCAGCGTGTTGCGGAGGAAGATGTCCGCGTACCCCGCGAGCGAGACCACGCCCTCCTGGATCCTCGCCCCTCCGGAATCGTTGAGGCCGATGACGGGCACGCCGGTCTTCATGGCCAGGTCCATGATCTTGCAGATCTTGCGGGCGTAGGCCTCGGAGAGCGAGCCGCCGAAGACGGTGAAGTCCTGGGCGAAGACGTAGACGGGACGGCCGTGGATGCGTCCCGAGCCAACCACCACGCCGTCGCCGGGGAAGCGCTGCGCGTCCATCCCGAAGTCCCGGCTCTGGTGGACCACCAGCTTGTCCATCTCGGCGAAGGAGCCCTTGTCGAGCAGGAGCTCGAGCCGCTCGCGGGCCGTCTTCTTGCCTGCGCGGTGCTGGCGGTCGATGCGCTCGCGGCCGCCGGCGAGATCGGCCAGCTGGTTCCGCCGCCGCAGTTCGTCGAAGCGGTCCTCGAGGGGCATGGACAGCCGGCTCCTTCCTGTGACAGCGGGCGGGTGTAGTCGGCGTCTGCAGTATAGGGATCTGCGCCGTGGAAAGTCAATGAATGCACGGCCTTTCCCTTCCGCCGTGTTGACTTGCAGCGCGCCCGTCTGCCATACTCGGCCTGCCATGAGTCCCCTCGCCCAGATCATCGTCGGGGTTTGCGTCGTGGCCGTCGCCGCGGCGCTGGTGTCCGCGCTCCTGACGCTCAAGAAGACGGCCGCGCGGGCGGAGACCGTGCTCCACCTGCTGGAGCGCGAGATCCGGCCCATGGCGAGCCAGATCGGGGCTCTCGCCGAGGAGCTGCGCGGCCTGTCCCGGCAGGCGACCCGAGAGCTCGAGCGGATCAGCGTCGTCACCCGCCGCGCCGAGGAGATCTCGGCCACGCTCCTGAAGGTGGCGAGAGTCCTGGGCAGCGTCAGCCGGGTCGGGCAGATCGCCGGCGTGGCGGCAGGAGTGAAGCGGGGACTCGACGTGTTCGTCTCACGACTACGCAGCAGGAATCTCTAGGCGGACCGGGGATCTCCAGGGGGATCTCCAGGAGGAGAGGCATATGGCGGAGGAGCGTGGTTCTGACGCGGCGGGATATCTCGGCTGGTTCTTCCTCGGCGCCATCGCCGGGGCCGCGGCCGCCCTGCTGCTGACACCGAAGACCGGGCGGGAGGCGCGCGAGCTCCTCACCGAGCACGGCGGCGACGTCCTGAAGAAGGCGCAGGACGCTGCCGGCGAGGCCCAGGTCAAGGCCGGGGACCTCTTCGAGAAGGGACGCGAGTACTTCGAGCAGCAGACGAGCCGTCTGGCCTCCGCGTTCGAGGCGGGGAAGGCGGCCATGCGCGAGGAGATGAGCGAGGGGCGGACCGAGAGCTAGGCCCCGTGGCCGAGGTCGAGCTCCCCGACCCGGACGAGCTGCGCGAGCGCGCGGAATCCCCTTCCTCGACGGTGGCCACTGAGCTGCCGGTGCCGCCCGCCGAGCGTGGCTAGCGGCGGAAGTTGGCCCGGGTGGGGAGGATGCGATCGGCAATCAGGTTGCGCATCATCTCGACGGTGCCGCCGCCGATGGCGAACATCCGGGCGTCCCGCGCCATGCGCTCCAGCGGCAGCGCCCGGCCGTAGCCCGCCGCCCCGTGGATCTGGAGCGCCTGGCTGGTGACCTCCTGCGCCATCTCTGCGGCGAAGGTCTTGGCCTTCGCCGACTGGAGCGGCTCGGGGAATCCCTCCACATCCGTGCAGGCCGCTCGATGAATCAGGAGCCTGGCCGCGTCCAGCTTGATGGCCATGTCCGCCAGCTTCCACCGGATGCCCTGGAAGTCGGCGATGGGGCGCCCGAACTGGCGGCGCTCCTGCGCGAAGGCCAGCGCCAGCTCGTAGGCTCCCTGGGCGAGGCCCAGGGCCACGGTGGCGGCGCCCAGCCGCTGGCTGTTGTAGGCGCGCATCAGCTTCTTGAACCCGTCGGGCGGCCCCACGAGGACGCTCTCGCGCGGCACGCGGCACCGGTCGAAGTGGAGCCGGCCCTCTGGAATCCCGCGGAGCCCCATGGTCCGATCGCGCTCCCCGATGCGGAAGCCCGCGGTGTCGCGCTCGACGAGCACCCCGCCGATCCCGGCCGCGCCGGGCGCATGGCCCAGGCGGCAGTAGACGAGGTAGAGGCGCGAGGTCCCCGCGCCGGTGATCCAGCGCTTCTCCCCGGTGAGGGTATAGCCCTCGGGGCTCTCATCGGCGCGGGTCACGAGGTCGGTGGCGGCCGAGCCCGCCTCCGGCTCGGTGATGGCGATGGCGGGCTTCTCGCCCTCCAGCACCCAGGGGAAGTAACGCCGCTTCTGCGCCTCGGTTCCATAGGCGGTGAGCGCGCCCACGACGCCGAGGCTCCCCTCGACCACGATCCGCGCCGTGACGCCGCAGACCCGAGCGATCTCCTCCACCACGAGCAGCACGTCGAGGACGGAACCGCCGGGGCCGCCGTGGGCGCGGGGGATCGTGATCCCCATGAAGCCCGCCCGCACGAGGTCCTTGACGTTGTCCCACGGGTAGGCTTCGTCCTCGTCCCAGCGGGCCGCGCGGTCGCGGAAGACACCGTCGGCCAGCGCCCGGGCCCGTGCGCGGAGCGCCCGCTGCTCGCCGCTGAGCTCGAAGTCCATCGCCTAGATGCCGGGCCAGGTGGCGAGCCAGACGAGGCCCGAGGGAGGAGCCAGCGCGAGGCGTACGTGGGTGTACGTTGAGCGCTGGCGACGACCGAGAACGTGGCAAGGCGAGGCGCAGCCAAAGGCGAGCCGAGCGGACATGGAGATCCCCCGAGCGGAGCGAGGAAGCGAGCCGCAGCCGGAGGCCAGGCGAGCGGACACGGGAATCAGGCGAGCGTGGGCGAGCCATGGCGAAGCCAGATGGCCCGGCATCAGATGTGAATCGCCTGGCCGAGTGCCGCCAGCGTCGCCTCGAGCGCGGCCTCGGAGAGCGTGGGGTGGGCGTGGATCGTGTGGATGATGTCTTCGAGCGTGGCCTCGAGCGTTCGCCCCACGGCGAACTCGTGGATGATCTCGGTGGCTTCGGGGCCGACGATGTGGACGCCGAGCAGCTCGCCCGATCCCTTGTCGGCGACGACCTTGAGAAACCCCTCGGCCTCCCCCATGGCCACCGCCTTGCCGTTGGCCGTGAACGGGAAGCGGCCCACGGCGATCTCGCGCCCGCTGGCCCGGGCCCGCGCTTCGCTCTGGCCGATGGAGGCCACCTGGGGCCGGCAGTAGGTGCAGGACGGCACATTGCCGTAGTCCACCGGACGAGGATCGAGCCCCGCGATGGCCTCGGCCGCCACGACCCCCTCGGCCATGGCCTTGTGGGCCAGGAGCTGGTTGCCGGCCATGTCGCCGATGGCGTAGATGCCCTTCACGGAGGTCTCCATGGTGGGTGACACCGTGACGAAGCCACGCTCCGTCGCGACGCCCAGCGCCTCGAGCCCGAAACCCCGCGTGCGCGCCGCGCGGCCCACCGCCACCAGGACCTGCTCGGCCTGGAGCGTCTCCGTCTTGCCCTCAGCGTCCACGTCCACCGACACCCCACTCGCTCCCGCGGTCACCGCCTTCACGCTGACCCCGGTGCGGAGGGTGATGCCTCGACGGGTGAAGAGGCGGGCGACCTGGGTCGAGACCTCCTCATCCTCGATGGGGAGAACGCGCGGTAGCGCCTCCAGCACCGTGACCTCCACGCCGTAGGCGGCGTAGATGTCGGCGAACTCCATGCCCACGGCTCCGGCCCCGATCACGACGAGCGAGGCGGGCTTCGTCTCGTTCCTGACGGCGCCGGTGGAGGAGATCACGGCCTTCTCGTCGATGGTCACGCCGGGCAGCGATCGGGGCTCGGAGCCGGTGGCGAGGATGACGGCGCGGCCCGCCTCCAGGCTCTGCGTGCCCTCCTGGCCCGTCACCTCGACCAGGTTGCGTCCCTTGAGGACGCCCCGGCCCCGGAGCAGCGTGATCTTGTTCTTGCGGAAGAGGAACTCGACCCCCTTGGCCATGCGGTCCGCCACCCGGCGCGAGCGCTGGATCGCCTGGGCGTAGTCGGCCTTCCACTCGCCCACCGTGATCCCGAACTCGGCCGCGCGCCCGAAGAGGCTCACCACCTCGGCGCTCCGGAGCAGGGCCTTGGTGGGAATGCACCCCCAGTTGAGGCACACGCCCCCCGGACGGTCATCCTCGACCGTGGCGACCGAGAGGCCGAGCTGGGCGCAGCGGATGGCGGAGACGTAGCCGCCGGGTCCCGTGCCCACGACGACGACGTCGAACTTCTGGGCGGGCGGCACGGGGCTACACCAGGAGCCGGAGTGGCTCTTCCAGGAGCCGCTTCACGTCCTGAAGGAAGCGCGCGCCCGTGGCGCCGTCGATCACGCGATGGTCACAGGACAGCGTCATCTTCATCCGGCGTCCGACGCGGATCTGGCCGCCGTCGGCCACGGGCTTCTCGAGGACCGAGCCCACGGCCAGGATCGCCCCCTCGGGCGGGTTGATGATGGCGGAGAACTCCTCCACGTCGAACATGCCGAGGTTCGAGATGGAGAAGGTCGCGCCGGAGAGCTCCTGGACCCTGAGCTTCCCGCCCCGCGCGCGCTCGGCGAGGTCGCGCGACTCCGCGGCGATCTGGGCAAGCGGCTTCGCGTCGCAGTCGCGGAGCACGGGGGTGATGAGCCCGCCCTCGAGGGCCACCGCGATACCGATGTGGGCGCGGTGGTAGACGCGGACGGCCTGGCCCTGGAACGAGGCGTTGACGGCCGGAAGCCGGCGCAGCGCCAGCGCGCAGGCCCTGATCACCAGGTCGGTCACGGAGACCTTGGGGCTGCCCTCGAGGGCGTTGAGCTCCGTGCGGAGCTCCCAGGCGCGGTCCATGGCCACATCCGAGGTCACGTAGAAGTGCGGCACCGGGCCCTTGGAGAGCGGCAGGCGCTTGGCGATGGCCGCGCGCATCGACGTGAGCGGAATGTCCTCGAACTCGACTGCCGGCCGTGGCGGCACGGCGAATGCGGGGCGCGCGGCTGCAGGTGGAGCCGGGGGCGCCAGGGGCGTGACCGGCGCGGGCGGGGCCGGGGCCGCCGCAAGCACCGTCTCGACGTCCCGCCGGACGATGCGGCCGCCCGGGCCCGTCCCCTGCAAGAGCCGCAGGTCGACCCCGGACTGGGCCGCGATCTTCTTCGCCAGCGGAGAGGCCTTCACTCGCCCAGCACCGGGCGGAGGAGCCGCCGCAGGTGAAGCCCCTGCGTGAACGCGTGAGGGCTCTGGGCTCATGGACACGACGGCCGTCGTCGCGGGAGTGGACCTGTATGTCTCCTCGGCCGGGAGCAGCCGAACGGGAGCCGCAGCACCTGGCGCGGTGGCCACACCCTTCGGCGCGTCCGCGACGACGCCGCCGATATCGTCCGCCGGTTCGGCGATCACCCCGATGAGCTGGCCCACGGGAACCTGCCCACCGTCCGGCACGATGATCTTCCGGAGCACGCCCCCGCCGAACGCCTCGATCTCGACATTGGCCTTGTCGGTCTCGATCTCGGCGATGACGTCGCCTCCCTTGACGGGCTCGCCCTCCCGCTTCAACCACTTGATGACCTTGCCGCTCTCCATGGCCTCCGACAGCTTTGGCATCAGCACTTTGGTGATCATGCGTTGCAGACCTTTCGGATGGCGGCCGCGATCTTGGCCTTCGAGGGGGTCTTGAGCAGCTCCAGGTTCCGCGCATAGGGCATCGGGGCGTTCTCCCCGGTGACCCGCTCGACGGGCGCGTCCAGATCGTCGAAGGCCTGCTCCGTGATGAAGGAGAGGATCTCCGAGCCCATGCCGGCGAATCCGGCCCCGGCTTCGATCACCACCGCCCGGTGGGTCTTCCTGACGGAGCTGACGATCGTCTGGGTGTCCATGGGGCGCAGGGTGCGCGGGTCCACGATCTCCACGGACATCCCCTCCCGGGCGAGCTCCTCGGCGACCTCCATGGCGCGGTACATCATGCCCATGTAGGCGACGACGGTCACGTCCGTCCCCTCTCGCCTCACGATGGCCTGACCCAGCGGGATGGTGAAGTCCGGATCGTCCGGCACCTCGCCCTTGACCGCGTAGAGCGTCTCGGACTCGATGAAGATCACCGGGTTCTCGTCCCGGATCGCGGACTTGAGCAGGCCCTTGGCGTCGGCCGGCGTGGACGGGCGCACCACCTTGAGCCCGGGCACGTGATAGAAGTAGGTTTCCATGCTCTGGGAGTGCTGGGCCGCGAGCTGCGCCGCCGGGCCGCCGGGCCCGCGCACGACGAGAGGGATGTTGTACTGCCCGCCCGACATGTAGAGCATCTTGGCGGCGGTGTTGACGATCTGGTCGAGAGCCAGGATGGCGAAGTTGAACGTCATCATCTCGAGGACGGGCCGCAGCCCCAGCATGGCGGCGCCGACGCCGACGCCGGTGAAGCCCGACTCACAGATCGGCGTGTCGACAACCCGCTTCTCGCCGAACTCCTTGAGGAGCCCCTGCGTCACCCTGTAGGCCCCCTCATAGAGCCCCACCTCTTCCCCCATGACGAACACCCGGGGGTCGCGGCGCATCTCCTCGCGGAGCGCCAGGTTCAGGGCCTCGCGGTAGGTCATGACGGCCATGGCTGGTCAGTCCTTGTAGACGTCGGTGAAGAGGAACGAAGCCGGCGGCTCGGGAGAGGCTTCCGCGAACGCGACGGCCTCGTCCACCGCGTCGGCGACATTCTGTTCGATGGCCCTGACGTCGGCCTCGGAGAGCACCCCGTCCTTCAGGCCCCTGGCGGTGAGGAGCGCGATGGGGTCACGCTGCTTCTCCCGCTCCACTTCCTCGCGGGTGCGGTACACCGCGCCCGCCGGATCGCGCATGGAGTGGCCCCGGAAGCGATAGGTGCGCGCCTCGATGAGCGCCGGTGTCTTGTCCCGCCGCGCCCGCTCCACCACCCGACCCACGCACTCGCGGACGGCCAGCACGTCCATCCCGTCCACGGCCTCGCCGTGGATCCCGTAGGTCTCGGCGAAGCGCCAGATCTCCGTCTGGGCCAGCGCTCGGTGGATCGCGGTGCCCATGGCGTAGCGGTTGTTCTCGCAGATGTAGATGACGGGCAGCTTCCACAGGGCCACCAGGTTCATGGCCTCGTGGAACTCTCCCTCGTGCACGGCCCCATCGCCGAAGAAGCAGAGCACGACCTGGTCTCCGCCCTGGTAGTTGATGGCGAAGCCGGCCCCCGCAGCCAGCGGCAGATGTGCGCCCACGATGCCGTGGCCGCCGAGGAAGTTGACGCTCTTGTCGAAGAGGTGCATCGAGCCGCCCTTGCCCTTGCTGAGGCCGTCGCGGCGGCCGAAGAGCTCGGCCATGACCCGCCGCGGGTCGGATCCCTTCGCGAGACAGTGACCGTGCTCCCGGTAGGAGGACACCGCGTAGTCGTCCGGGCGAAGCGTCGAGGTCGCGCCGACGGCCACCGCCTCCTGCCCGATGTAGAGGTGGAGGAAGCCCCCGATCTTGCCGAGAGCGTACATCTCGGCGGCCTTCTCCTCGAATCGGCGGATCAGCGCCATCTGGCCGAGAAGCCGACGTGCCAGGACCGCATCGAGTCGCGGGGAGAGGATCGTCGTTTTCGCCTGGGCCATACAGGATTTCTACCAGCGCATCAGGCTCAGCTCGTCCACCGACAGACGGCGCCGCATCCGGAAGATCGACACGATGATCGCGAGCCCCACCGCCACCTCGGCGGCAGCGACGCACATGACGAAGAACACCAGCGCCTGCCCTTGGGCCGTGCCGTGGCGTTGACCGAAGGCCACGAGGGCCAGGTTGGCCGCGTTGAGCATCAGCTCGATGGACATGAAGATCACCAGTGGGTTTCGTCGGATCAGCACGCCCACCACGCCGATGACGAACAGCACCGCCGACAGGGCCACGTAGTGGGACTCGGGCACCATGCTAGGACGCCTTCCGCTTGGTGAGAGCCATCACACCGATCAGGGCCGCGAGGAGGAGGAACGACGTCACCTCGAAGGGGAACAGGTAGTCCGTGAAGAGGAGCCGGCCCACCGCCTCGACGCCGCCGGGAACCGTCGCCGGGCTCCGGGACGTGGTGAACACGGTGGAGCGGAGCACGAGGGCGATCTCCAGCGCCAGGAATCCTCCGAGCGGGACCGCGAGCCAGCGCTGGGCCCGCAGCGGGTCCGGCCCCGTCTCCTCCTTGCCCGGGATCAGCACCATGATGGCGAACACGAACAGGACGGCGATGGCGCCGGCGTAGACGATGACCTGCGCCGCCGCCAGGAACTCGGCGTGCATCATCAGGTACAGCGCCGCCACGCCGCCGAGGTTGACGACCAGGAACAGCGCCCCGTGGATGGGATTCCTGCGCACCACGAGCCCCACGGCGGAGCCCACCACCAGCGCTGCCAGGATCCAGAACGCGATCACGCTGCCCACGTCACACCGCCTCGCTCCGCTCGGGGGATCTCCATGTCCGCTCGCCTCGCTCTCACGGCTGCGGCTCGCCGCCTCGCTCCGCTCGGGGGATTCCCATGTCCGCTCGCCTCGCCTCCGGCTGCGGCTCGCCAACCTTGCGGTCCGCCGGGATGGGCACCGGGGAGGTGGGCGCCCCGTCCGCCTGGGCGGGCTCCAGGGCCAGCAGCATCTCCTTGGTGTAGATCATCCCGGCGCGGCTGTAGGAGGCGAACTCGAGGATCCCCGTGTCCATGCGGATGGCGTCCTCGGGACACGCCTCGACGCAATAGCCGCAGAACACGCACTTGCCCAGGTCGATGTCGAACCGCGCGGGCACCTTCTCGATGTCGGGGTTCGGGTGCTCGGTGGCCACGATGTAGATGCAGTGCGCCGGGCACACGGTCTCGCACATCATGCAGGCCACGCAGCGCGGGGAGCCGTCCTCGCGGCGCACCAGGCGGTGAAGGCTGCGGAGTCGCGGCGAGTACGGCCGCCGCTCCTCCGGGTACTGGATCGTCACGGCCCCGCGCGCGGCCTTGATTCCCACGGCGTGCAGCGTGTGACGCCACATGTTGGCGAAGAAGCGGACGCCCGTCAGCCGGAGCCCGGCCAGCACCTCGACCAGGTAGAAGCGCTGGCGGACCGTCATCCGGCTCGGGTGCCGCCGATCCATGGGCACGTTCGACTCGGCGTAGCGGTTGGCCACGGCTCAGCCGCTCACGACCAGGAGGATGAACCCGGTCACCACGATGTTCAGGATCGAGAGCGGGAAGAGGCCCAGCCAGCCGAGACGCATGGCCTGGTCATACCGGAAGCGCGGCAGCGTCCAGCGGATCAGCATGAGGATCCAGAGCATCACGACCACCTTGAACAGAAAGGTTCCGACCTGGAGCGCCACCACGGCCAGATGCGGGAGCCCCACGGTCGCGCCCCACGGGAACACGAAGCCTCCCGCCTGCAGGTACGGCACCTGCCAGCCCCCGAGGAAGAGGGCGGTGGTCATGCCGGCCACGACCACGGTCTCGAGGAAATCGGCCATGGCGAACATGCCGAACTTCATCCCGCTGTACTCGACGAAGTAGCCGATGATCTCGGACTCGCCCTCCGGCATGTCGAAGGGAACGCGCTTGGTGGTGGCAATCCCGGCCGTGAGGAACAGGAAGAACGCCAGCGGCTGGGTGAGGAGCCCCCAGGCGGGGATCCAGCTTCCGAAGATCTGTGGCAGCAGCGGCTGGCCCTGGCCCCGGGCGATCTCCTGCATGTTGAGCGAGCCGTACACCATGACGACGCCCATGATGGAGGCGCCGATGGCGATCTCCGCGGAGATCATGAGGGCCGCGGCGCGCTGGCCGCCGAGGAGGGCGTAGTTGTTGGCCGAGGCCCAGCCGGCCATCATCAGGCCGAACACGCCGAGCGAGAGCATCGCCAGGACGTACAAGATCCCCACGTTGAGCGTCACCGCCTGCAGCTCGATCTCGCGGCCAGCGATCCGGAGGGTGTCGCCGAACGGAATGGAGGCGAAGGCCGCAAGCCCGAAGAACACGGAGACGAAGGGCGCCAGCGTGAAGAGCAGGCGATCCGCCCGCGCCGGCATGAAGTCTTCCTTCGTGAGCATCTTGATGGCGTCGGCCAGCGGATGGAGCAGGCCGAACATCCGGATGCCGAAGATGGAGGCCCGGTTGGCGCCGATCCGGTCCTGCATGATGGCCGACTGCTTGCGCTCCACCCAGGTCAGGATGCCGCCCAGGTTGAGCACGACGAACATGACGAAGGCGACGGGCCCGAAGGCCGCCGCCAGATCGCCTGCCAGCCCGTTCACGACCGCACCATGAGCCCGGTATCGCCCAGCGCCCGGTAGCTGAGACCCGCGAAGGCGGGCACGGCCGCGGCGAGCCCGTTGAAGGCGTGCTCGGCGCGCTCCGCGCGGAAGACGGGATCATCCGCCTCCAGCGCCCGCCCGACCCGTGCCAGGATCTCCCACCCCGGCAGCGCCTCGCCCAGCGGCGGCAGCGCCGCCCGGAAGCGCTGCACGCGCCCCTCGAAGCTGGTGAACGTCCCGTCGTACTCGGCATAGGCCGCACTCGGAAGGACGAGATGGGCCCGGGCGGAAGTCCCGCTGGCGTTGGTCCCCTGGAAGATCACGCACTCGGCCCCTGCGAGCGCCGCGTGGACCTCGCTCTCGGGCCACGCCGACGCCAGCAGGTCGTGCTGGAAGACCCACAGGAGCTTGATGCGCTTCTGGACCGCCGCGGCCAGGATACCGCGCGCGTCGAGCCCTCCGGAGACCGGCACGAGCCCCACCAGCTCCGCGCCCCGAGTGTTGGGGTTCTTGTCGGCCCGGAGGAGAAAGTCGTCCTCGTCGCCCGGCTCTCTCGGGAGGACGCGCGTGTCCCGCTGGAGCACGCGCAGATGATCCAGGAGCCGGCGGAGCACGAACAGGTCCTCGTTGGCCATCTGCGGCGAGGCGATCACGCCGATCTCCTCGGGCCGGTGCCCGCGGAGCGCACGGGCCGCCGCCACCACCACCTCGTCCCACGTCGTCCCGGTGCTCCGGCCGCTCACGGACATCATGGGCGTGGTGAGCCGGCTCTCGTCGTCGATCCACGGGAAGCCGTAGCGACCCGCGTCGCAGATCCACCACTGGTTCACGCCCGCATTGAAGCGCGGCTTGATGCGCGCGACCCGCCGCCCCCGGTTGTGGTGAGGGCGGCGCTGGCTCGTGTGGATCTCGATGTTGCAGCCCCGCGCGCAGCCGGGGCACACCGACTTGGCTCGGTCCAGGTACCAGACCCGCACCTGGAACCGGAAATCCCGGTCCGTCAGCGCGCCCACGGGGCAGATGTCGATGACGTTGCCGGAGTACTTGTTCTCCAGCGTCGTGCCCGGGAACAGGCCGATCTCGGAGTGGTCGCCGCGGTTGAAGATGCCGAGCTCGCCCGTCCGCGTGATCTCGTCACAGTAGCGGACGCAGCGGGAGCAGAGGATGCAGCGCTCGGCATCCAGCATCACGTGCGGGCCCAGCGGCACGGCCTTCGGCTTGTGGACCTTGTCGTCCGTCATCCGCGGGTCGTACAGGCCGTGCTTCATGTAGTAGATCTGCAGCCAGCACTCCCCCGCCTGATCGCACACGGGGCAGTCCAGCGGGTGGTTGATCAGGTGGAACTCCATGATGGAGCGGCGCGTCTCCTTGACCCGCTCCGTCTCGGTGTTGACCACCATGCCGTCGGTGGCCAGCGTGTTGCACCCGACCTGAGGCCGCGGCACCTTCTCGATGTCCACCATGCAGAGGCGGCACTGGCCGGCCACGGACAGCCCGGGGTGGTAGCAGTAGTGCGGCACCTCGGCGCCGGCGAGCCTGGCCGCCTCGATGAGGTTGGTGCCCGCGGGCACCTCGACCTCCTTGCCATTGATGGTGAGCCTAGGCATGAGCCCCGCTCGTGATCAGCGCCTCGAACTCCTCGCGAAATTTCTCGATGTAACTGATGTACGGCCCCACGGCCCCATCGTAGAAGGCGCAGATCGTGGTGCCCGCCCCCCGCTTGGCCACATCGAGGATGGTGTCGAGGTCTTCCTTGCGGCCCTTGCCCTCGACGATCCGGTGGACCATCTTGTAGATCCAGCCCGTCGACTCGCGGCAAGGCGTGCACTGGCCGCACGACTCGTGCGCGTAGAAGCGCGCCACGACCATGAGGGCATGAGGGATGGACACGCTCTCGTCCATCACGATGATGCCGGCCGAGCCCGCCATGCTCCCCGCGTTGCGGAGACCGTCCACGTCCATGGTCACGTCGATCTCGTCCGCCCGGAGGATCGGGGCGGACGAGCCGCCCGGCACCACCGCCTTGAGCTGTCGGCCGTCGCGAATGCCGCCGCAGTGATCGTAGATGAGCTGCCGCAGCGTGACGGAACAGGAGGCTTCCACCACTCCGGGCCGGGCGACGTGCCCCGACAGCGAGTAGAGGCGCGTCCCGCCTTGTGTCTTCGTCCCGAGCCCGGCGAACCACTCCGCGCCCCGGTTGATGATGTGCGGCACGCAGGACAGCGTCTCCACGTTGTTGACGATGGTGGGCTGGCCAAAGGCCCCCTTGATGGCGGGGAAGGGCGGCTTGATCTTGGGCCACCCCTTCTTGCCCTCGAGGGATGACAGCAGGCCCGTCTCCTCGCCGCAGATATAGGCCCCCGCGCCCCGGTGGATCACGATGTCGAAGTCGAAGCCCGTCCCCTGGATGTTCTTGCCGAAGAGCCCCGCCTCGTAGGCTTCCCGCACGGCGCCGCTGAACACGCGCCATGGCTCCACGTACTCGCCACGGATGTAGACGAAGCCCAGGTGGGAGTCGATGGCTCTCGCGGCGATGAGCATCCCCTCGATCAGCGCGTGGGGATCCCGCTCCAGCAGGTAGCGGTCCTTGAAGGTGCCGGGCTCCCCCTCGTCGGCATTGACCACGAGGTACTTGGGCGCGGTGGACCCCTTGGGGATGAAGCTCCACTTCATGCCCGCCGGGAACCCCGCGCCGCCGAGCCCTCGGAGGTTGGCCTTCTTGACCTCCTCGGTGATGGCCGCCGGCTCCATCGCCTTGGCCTTCTCCCAGGCCGTGTAGCCGCCGTGCTCGCGATACACGCGCATCGTGTGCGAGTCCGGCACGTCGAAGTTGCGCGAGAGGATCTTCTCAGT